>JBJXFP010000055.1:0-22722 GCA_046155615.1 Flavobacteriales bacterium
ATAGGTATTCAACTACCTGTGCATCTTACTGCTTATGCAGGTATTGGGGTCAATCCCACCATTCATGCAGGTTTCCACATCGTGCCCAAGTCAGCGCGGTAATCTGTTTTTGAGTAGCTCACTCCCATCGCAGGTGCTTCACACTTTGTCCGTCATCGCGTATTTCTTTCAGTGCTGCTATACCTATCATGATGTGCTGATCTACAAAACTGGTAGTCACTTTCTGATCACTTTCTGATGTTTTTACACCTTGCGGAATCATGGGTTGATCACTAACAAGCAACAATGCACCTGTTGGAATTTTGTTGGCAAAGCCTACTGAAAAAAGAGTAGCAGTCTCCATGTCAATGGCCATCACCCTGATTTTGCGCAGGTATTCTTTAAATGCTTCGTCATGCTCCCACACCCTGCGGTTGGTGGTATATACAGTGCCAGTCCAATAGTCGAAACCATGGTCGCGTATGCTTGATGACACAGCACGTTGCAGGTTGAATGCAGGCAATGCAGGTACCTCCGGTGGAAAGTAGTCGTTGCTTGTGCCTTCACCTCTTATTCCGGCCAGCGGCAGTATGAAGTCGCCAAGTTGATTGCGCTTTTTAAGACCACCGCATTTGCCCAAAAACAACACAGCTTGCGGAGATATGGCCGTGAGCAAATCCATGATTGTGGCTGCGTTGGCACTGCCCATACTGAAGTTGATGATGGTGACACCATCAGCAGTAGCAGTGCTCATGGCTTTTTCTTTACCTAATATTTCCACCTTGTGCCATTCGGCAAATTTTTGAACATAACCATCAAAGTTGGTGAGCAGTATGTACTTGCCAAATTGTTCCAGTGCTGTGCCTGTATAGCGTGGCAGCCAGTTTTTTACTATTTCTTCTTTTGTCTCCATCGCGTTGCTATTGTACTTGTTATTTGGCGTGCAGAATTTTCGCACACGGTTTTTTTATTTTTTCAAATATGATGGCTGCAATGGCAATTCACTCATGCAATCACTCAATTTTCCAACATACAGCATCAGACTAAGGCAACAAGGCCAGATAACCTTGCTGTGGGATGTGGTACGCAAGAAATGGTTGGCACGCACACCGGAAGAATGGGTTAGGCAACACCTGATACACTACCTGCACCGCGAGAAATCTGTACCGCTGGGTATGATGAGCGTAGAAAAAAAAATAGAACTCAATGGCATGGCCCGCAGGCCCGACCTTGTTGTGTACAAAGGCCAACAGGCTGTGATGATTTGCGAATGCAAAGCACCGGAGGTACCACTTACACAGCTTGCCATGGACCAGGCCGCGCGCTACAACATGGCGCTGCGCGTGCCGGTGCTGCTAATCACCAATGGCATGGTTCACTTCTGCGCACAACTGCAATTGAATGAGGGCAATGCAGAGATGCTCATCAAAATTCCTGACTATGCTGACTTTTAGTTGAAAAAACAAAACGATGCTTCATGCTCATTCCAACATATTTGCCGCAGCATCCAGCTTCATAACATCAAAAACAAATGCATACTCAATTAGAAAAAATATTGGCCATACCCGGCAAACCCGGTTTGTATCAGGTAATAAGCGCAGGCAAAAGCGGCACATTAGTCAGCTCTTTGATAGATGGGAAAAAGTTTGCTATTCCACCCGCACAGCGCATCAATTCACTGAATGAAATAAGCATGTTCACCACAGGCGATGATGTCCTGCTGCGCGAAGTATTGCTGAAGGCCAGAGAAGTATATAACAACGAGCAGATACCTGATACCAAAGGTGAAGGCAAGGCCCTGCGTGATGTCATGAAAAAAATACTGCCGGACTATGATGCAGAACGTGTGTATGATTCTGATATCAAAAAATTGATTGCTTGGTACAATCTGCTGCAATCGAAAGACATGCTGAACTTCGAAATGAAAACTGAGGAAACTGTAGCTACTGAGGAGTCTGCAACAACCACCGGAAAAACCGAACAAGCCTGAGCAGGAAGTTGGAATGGGCCTCAGCAAGCCGGAACACACTTATTGAACGGAAGCATTGTGCAACCTCTATCCGGTTTAGAATTTTCTTTATTTACATACGCCTGAGCAGCTTTGCAATCTCGTCTTGAAAAGATGCACCTTTGTTTTGCGCGTACCAACTGTGCAATTCTTCGCGAGCCTCTGCCGCATCCGCTCCATTCTTCAGTGCATCATCTTTCACCTTTTGCCCCTCTTTTGGTCGCGAGCCCCAATGCCACAGTTCTTCATGCTGGTCGTTTATACAAATCACAATAGGTATGCTGCGCTTGATGCCGGTAACGTAGCAGTCCATAAGTTCAGGATTTTCATCGCGCAGCAGGTAGCGCGAACTGATGTTGAGATTCAGAAAAGTCATTCGTTCCAGCATTGGCAGGAGTTGCGCTGCATCGCCACACCAGCCTTCAGTTATCACCAGCCAGGTGTATTTTTTTCTTATGCCTTGCAAGAGTTTGGCAATGTCCTCGCGCACTACGAAGTGCTTGTCCAGCCTGTTCATGCGCTGTTCATTCAGCTTGCTGTACTCAAGCAGTGCAGGCGTTTGTTTCGGACCTGTCACTTTACCGAGTTCATTCAGCTTGTGCACCATTAGCCGATATTCGGCATAAGTCATGGTGGTTTTGTAACCCGAATCAATCAAAGTTTGCAGTGGGCCTGTTGTAGTATTCACTTTCATTTGCGGGTGCAAATTTGAAAAACATTTGCCAATTCCGTTGACAAAAATTACAACCAACCTTCGCAAGATGCGCACCTCGCTGGATGGAGTGGCGCAATACATACTCCCCATCTACGATGTGCTGGAGAATAACGGCACATATTACATGAATCCATTGGTTGGCGAAACGCTGAAGCTCACATTCGAAAATGAAATACACTGTGTGGAGACCGGCAAGCGCATCAAAAAAACATTTGGCGAAGGCTTGAGCTATGATTCATGGCTGAAATCGCCTGCTGCATCACCAAGCATAGTAAGGCCTGAACTGAGCCGCATACACGAAGGCATAGCGCTGCGCGATGCCGCATGGGAGGAAGCCCACCACAACCAGCCGCACTACGTTTACCTAAGCAAAACCAGCGAAGTGAAAGTGGGTGTAACACGCACGCACAACATTCCATCGAGGTGGATAGACCAGGGAGCATCGGAAGCCATAGTGATAGCCGAAACACCTTACCGCCAGCTTGCAGGACTCATAGAAGTATCGCTCAAAGAACACTACGCAGATAAAACTGCGTGGCAGGCCATGCTGAAAAACATCAGCACACAAGATGATTTGCGCAGCAGTAAGGACAAAGCGCTTTCATTGTTGCCTGCGGAGTATGAAGCCTTTTTCTTTGATGATGATACGGTGACGTTGATTGATTACCCCGTGCTGCAATATCCTGAAAAAGTAAAATCCCTCAAGTTGGACAACACCGTTGAATACACAGGCAAACTGAAGGGTATCAAAGCGCAATACCTACTGTTCGAAGATGGGCAGGTGTTCAATGTGCGCTCACATGCAGGCTATAAGTTGAGCATTGAGTTTTAGTTGTTATTTCGATTTGAATTGCTCAATGGCATTTCTGGTAAAGTCAGAAAGTACTAAGCGGCCACTGATGCCTGCACGTTGCACCAGCAGTTCATCCCAATTTTCAGTTCCCTGCCAGAAAATAGTTTTCAATTCGCGCATGGCTTCAGGATTGGAATTAGCAAGTCTCTCAGCAAGTGCTGCAATTGCCTTGTCCATTTCTTCTGTTGTGTCAAACACTTCGTTGTACAATCCTTTTGCGTGTGCCCAAGCTGCGGTGCGCCATTCGGTGGCATTTATGGCCAGCTCACTCATGGCACTCAGGCCCATCTTCCTTTGCACGGCAGGGCCCACTACAAATGGCCCGATGCCCACAGCCAACTCGCTCAGCTTTACCGATGCATTGTTTGTAGCGAAACAAAAGTCAACGCTACCGGCCACTCCTACTCCTCCACCAACGGCCTTTCCGTGCACACGGCCTATCACCAACTTGCCACAACTGCGCAACGCATTTATTACGTGTGCAAATCCGCTGAAGAATTTTTTGCCACCGTCCAAATCCTGAATCGCCACCAACTCATCGAAACTGGCACCTGCACAAAAAGCTTTATCACCTTCGCTTCGGAGTACTATCACTTTTACACTTTCATCCACACCCATAGCAGCTATGGTGTTGCCAATTTCGCGCAGCAGTGCACCGGGCAGCGAGTTGCTCTGAGGATGGAAGAATGAAATGGTCGCTATGCCATTTTCTATTGTGGTGGTTACTTCTCCGTTCATTGCACTTGTTGATTAGTGGATTTATTGACTTGCTTGCCCCTTCGGGATTGAGTGAGGTGAAATCCAGAAATTTCGAGGTTGACCTGTATAAAAGCAACCTTTAAAAAAATTTTTCACTGTTGAATCAAACAAATCATAAAAACGAAGGGCGAAACTACTTCGCCCAATGTTTAATCTTTTAATGTTCAATTTTTAAATTTATCGCAATGGCATCGCCACATAGTCGCGCTTGTTCATACCCACATACACTTGTCGTGGGCGGCCTATGGGTTCTCCTTGTTCTATCATTTCTTTCCATTGTGCTATCCAGCCTGGCAAGCGGCCCAGTGCAAACATCACAGTAAACATCTCGGTTGGTATGCCAATAGCACGGTAGATGATGCCGGAGTAGAAGTCCACATTCGGATAGAGTTTGCGCTCTATGAAGTATTCGTCTTTCAGCGCTACTTCTTCCAGCTTCTTGGCTATGTCGAGTACCGGATCATGTATGCCTAATTTGTTCAGCACATCGTCACAAGCCTTCTTGATAATCTTAGCACGTGGGTCGAAATTTTTGTACACACGGTGTCCGAAGCCCATCAGCCTGAATGAATCAGTTTTGTCTTTTGCTTTTGCAATCCACTTGTCAGTATCGCCACCATCTGCTTTGATGCGCTCAAGCATCTCTATCACAGCCTGATTGGCACCACCATGCAGCGGTCCCCACAGTGCAGCAATGCCGGCAGCTATGGAAGAATAAAGATTGCTTTGCGATGAACCAACGATGCGCACAGTAGAGGTGCTGCAATTTTGCTCGTGGTCAGCATGTAGTATCAGCAATTTGTTCAGTGCATCGTCCACCACAGGGTCTATCACATACTCATCGGTGGGCAGTGCGAACATCATATGCAAAAAATTCTGAGTGTACGAATAAGAATTTTTTGGATACACTATCGGATGACCGCTGCTCACCTTGTGTGCCTGTGCAGCCAGTGTTGGCATCTTGGCCAGCAGGCGGTGCATGGTAAGCTCTATGTCCTTGAATGGTCTGTTCGGATTCTGCGCTTCAGGATAAAAAGTGCTCATGCTCGCTATCATGCTGCTGAGTACGCCCATAGGATGCGCGCCTGTGGGATATGCTTCATAAAAACGTTTCATATCCTCGTGCACCAGTGTGTGTTGTGTGATGCTGTTCTGAAAAAAATCAAGCTCTTTCACCGTTGGCAATTCGCCATGTATAAGCAGGTATGCCACCTCTATGAATGAAGCATACTCTGACAATTGCTCGATGGGATAACCACGGTACCACAATATACCGTTGTCGCCATCTAAGAATGTGATTGCACTTTTGGTGGCTCCTGTGTTTTTGAACCCGCTGTCGATAGTAATGTAGCCCGTCTGGTCCAGGAGTTTGCCAATGTCAATGGCCTTTTCATTTTCAGTACCTGTAAATACCGGCAGTTCATATTCCTTGCCTTGCAGTATCAGTTTTGCGGTTTCGCTCATTGCTTGTTTCAGTGGAAAAAATTTTAATTTGATGATAAAGTGGGCGCAAGATAGCCTGCTGTATTGGCCTTGCAAGTGATGCCTGCTAACTGCGCATTTTTTTTTATGGATGGGTTGAAACGCGCACACCACAGAAAGGTTTGCTTTAGCCAACAGCTATAAGATGTACAGATTTGTAATGAACCAATCGGCCTTGATAGTCACAACAATTCTAATAGAACGGAAACCCAAGGGCAGCTACTTCATGTCTAAGTAATTGCCAAATGCCTCACGGAATGCTGTGGCCATCATATCGGCCTGAAGCTCGTAGCCCTTTTTGCTAAGGTGTATTTTGTCTTTAGCAGCCAGCTCTGCATGTTGCCATTTGGCTATGCTTCCCAGTCCGCCCATTATCTCGAACAAGTCGTACACCGCGCCATCGTATTTGGCGGCAAGGCGCATCATGGTGTCGCGCACCTTCAGTGCATTGCGGTTGGGATAACTTTTCTGATAATACGTGTCGTTATTGGTTACAAATAGGAAGCAGGTATTCGGATTTACTTGCAGGAACATGTTGCACAGGCTATCGTAACGGGCTTCGTAAACCAATTCGTTGAAGTCGCCTTCGGGCACATTGGCGTCATTCACACCAATGCCGAATATCACCATGTCGGGATTGAGCGTTTCTATTTGCTCTTGAAACAAATCGCAGCGCAGGTAGCTGTGGGTGCTTGCACCATTAACGCCTATGGCGTTGTATGTAATGCCCATATTGTCGCTGCCTAAGTACAAGCCCTGCAACACAAACTCAGAGGCGTTGCTGCTGTCGGTTCGTGCAATGCTAAATTTCAATTCTTCACAGGTATGGGCGAATGTGTATTCGTTGTATCCTTCGGTTGCGTGCTCTTTTATATCCACCACTTGCATGGTGCTATCCATTTGCAATATCACATTGTCAGATTTGCTGAAGTAAATACAGGCTTTGGTGAAGGAGCAGGAGGTGCTGTCATAGTTCAGCGTGCGTAGGCTCACGCTTGCGTTAGCATCATAAGTGGTTGCGTTTATTCCGCTCATGCCCCAGTGGCAGTGGTCGGTGCTGAGTGCGTTGCGGCAGCCCTGCCACTTGCCGGTGTATGTGCATTTGATGCTGCGTGGAGAATTGGTTTTGGCAAGCTCATAAGGAAATACAAAACCGCGCTCGCCTGCTGCGCCATATACCATATCCTGAAAATTCTTGCGCAATTTGTCACTCAAAAAACCACCCTGCACATGCGAGCCACCAATGTGTACGATGGAGATGCGGCCTTCGCCACTGAAGGCCAATTGCTCGAACTTGCTGAACAATTCGTCCCAGCGTGACTGTGTGTTGTGCAGTTGCAATTCGTTCTTTTCATATTGAATAAAGTTGTAGTCGCCAAGATCTAATGCTGCTTCGCGAGGCAGGGTGGTACAGCGCCCGGGAGCAGTCATCCATGCGGCCATCAGCGCCAGCACAGTAGATGCGGTTACCACAGGTAAAGATTTTTTTATAATGACTGAAATGAATTTCATAAGGTGGGTGCGCATGGTGCTTGTTCGCTATGGTCGTTGATGCTGTAGTACCAATCGTGCCATTTGTTTTTTTACTACAATCGAAGTGATGACGGAGCACACCGCGCTGAATTAAAAAAAATAAGTGAACCAATACGCAACTGCCGTGCTAAAAGTTTGGCTTGAGTAAATACTGTGTGTAGAATTTATCAATCTCATCCACGGCTTCTTGCGCATTGTCCACGATGGTGAACAAGAACAAGTCTTTGGCAGAAATGTTACTTTCTTTTTCCAACAATACAGCCTTTACCCAATCTATGAGACCTGTCCAAAATGATTTACCAACAAGAATGATAGGGAAACGACCAATCTTGTCAGTCTGTATGAGGGTGAGTGCTTCGAAAAATTCGTCCAATGTGCCGAAGCCGCCCGGCATTACTATGAAGCCCTGGCTGTATTTCACAAACATCACTTTGCGCACGAAGAAGTAGTCGAAGTTGATGCTTTTGTCTATGTCCACATAATCGTTACCGTGCTGCTCGAAAGGCAGCACGATGTTAAGCCCTACCGATGTGCCCCCACCTTCTTTGGCACCTTTGTTACCCGCTTCCATGATTCCTGGGCCACCACCTGTTATCACGCCATAGCCCTTTTGCACAAGGTTGTATGCTATGTCGCGCGCTGTGGTGTAGTATGGGTGGTCTGGTTTGGTACGGGCACTGCCGAATATGCTTACACACGGGCCTATCTGACCCATCCGGTCATAGCCTTCTACGAATTCGCCCATGATTTTAAAAATGCTCCATGAGTCGTTGCTCTTTACATCCTGCCAGCTGCGTTGTGAGAATTTGTTTACTATCCTGCTGTCCTTTTCCATTTGCTTTCTGAATTAGATAAAAAAATAACGGGGCAAAGTAAACAAGCCGCATAGCTTGCTGAATTCCCATTGTGATTCAACATGGCTTTCGGTT
This sequence comes from Flavobacteriales bacterium, assembly GCA_046155615.1. GTDB lineage: Bacteria > Bacteroidota > Bacteroidia > Flavobacteriales_D > Sanyastnellaceae > JANNVZ01. The sequence continues at coordinate 8,259 of JBJXFP010000055.1, forward strand.
CCAACCCTAATTATGCAAAAAATATTTCTTATGAGTTTTTACCCTGCGGATTCTCAAACTTTCCTTGCTAATATTCAGGTCCGCGCAATAGAAAACTCCATTCATCCGATGAAAAATTAGTTTGTTTTCTATCGCGTCATTTGGGTTCATTACATTTGTCCGCGTTGGCTTGCAGGCAAGCTTTCCCCAATCTTTTTATATAACTAACTGTTCAGGATATTTATGTCAACCTTCACCCAAGAAGATACACTGCTGCTCGATGAGACAGTGATAACCCATGAGAAGCAACTGGTGCTTTACAATGATGATGTGAACACCTTTGATCATGTGATAAACGCTTTGATGGATGTATGCAGACACGACTTGCTTCAGGCCGAGCAATGCACACTGCTGATTCACCTCAAAGGCAAATGCAGTGTCAAGACGGGACAATATGATAAGCTGGAGCCAATGTGTACAGCGATATTGGAACGCGGCATCACCGCCCAGATTCAGTAGCAATCGTTTCTTTTTTCAGAACTATTGGCTGCAACTTTTTTTTGCGCAGCACCTTTCCATTGCCAACACCAGGCACCATGTATTTACCTAAAAAGATGAAAATGAAAAAACATACCCTCGTGTGGCTGAGCATACTGTGCATAGCCCTTATATATGCCTGTGCGCGTGTGCCCATAAGCAACCGCAGACAAGTGAACCTTATTCCTGAAAGCGAAATGATGACGCTGAGTTTTCAGGCATATCAAGAATTTTTGGACACCAACAAAGTGTTGCCTGCCAACGACCACCGCACAGTGATGGTGCGCAACATCGGCCAGAAAATTAAAAACTCTGTGGAAGCATTTCTTGCAGAAAACAACCAGAGCCAGCGCAGCACAGGCTTTGCATGGGAGTTCAACGTGGTGGACGATGAATTAGTGAATGCCTGGTGCATGCCCGGTGGCAAAGTGGTGGTATATACCGGCATATTGCCTGTGACTCAGGATGAGAAAAGCCTTGCCGTGGTGATGGGTCATGAGATAGCCCACGCTATAGCACGCCACGGCAATGAGCGCATGAGTCAGGGATTGATAGCACAATTTGGCGCAGCCGTGCTGAGCACTGCTATGGACCAGAAGCCTGAGATAACTAAAGGAATTTTTCTTGGCGCTTATGGCATCGGTGCGAACCTCGGCATATTGGGCTACAGCCGCAACCACGAGATAGAAGCCGACAAAATGGGGCTTGTATTCATGGCCATGGCAGGATACGATCCCAACAGTGCCATTGCATTTTGGGAGCGCATGGCAGCCATGGGCGGGCAAAAGCCACCACAACTTCTCAGCACTCACCCCAGTGATGAAGTGCGCATAGCTACCCTACGCGAATTCATGCCACAGGCTATGAAGTATTACAAACCTACAGGACAGTAAGTCGATTGAGCTAACATGGTAGTGGTTACTTAACTCTCATGCTGGTTTCGGGACAAACACTTTCAAATAAAAAAACGCCCGCTGCTTTTCCGGCAGGGGGCGTTTTGTTTAGTATCGCAATACAGTTTCCTATTACAACTTCGCCAGCACTTCTTCGGCATCGGCTTTCAGTGTGTCTGATGGATAGTCAGCGAGGAATTTTTCGAAAATTTCTTTTGCCTTATCGTTGTTATTCATCATGATGTAGCTGTGGCCCAATGCGAACTTGGCAAACTTGGTCATCTCATCTTTTGGCTTTTGATTGATGAAGGCCTGCAATGCGGCAATGGCTTTAGCGTATTCGCCAGCTTCGTAAAATGCATAGGCTTCAGAGAAAAGAATTTCCTTTTCTTCTTTCCAATACACTGGACCGTTCTCACCGGTCTCTTGTTCGGTTGCATCGGTGCGCCTGATGCCCCCTTCTTCGGTGCGTTTGCTTGCGCCAGTTGCATTCACCTTGGTTTTAAAACCATTGAATACGCCCTGCGTTTCTGTCTTGGCCGCGCTGGTGGTGCCCTTTTGCAAGGTGCTCACAGTTTGTTTAGAGTTGGGGCCAACAATGGTTTTTGTGCCGTTGTTCCATACAATTTCAGCCATGGCATCGCCAAGGGTTTTTATCGTTTGGTTGTTCTTTACCACTGCATTGATTTTTACAGAAGCGAAAGAAGGATCTACTCCCAGTTCCACTTTGCCCTCATAATACACCACTTTGCCTACGGCAGTGGAGTCAGTTTGGCCGAAGCTTACTGCGCTGAGCAGTGCTACCGACAGGATGGATAAGATGTACTTCATCTGAGTTGTTGTTTAAGGTTACTGTATAGTATGTCAAGATTGGTGTTGAGTGATACTGCTTTGTCAAAGTTCAATTTGGCTTTTGCTTTATCACCTGCCAATAAAAAAGCTTTGCAAAGGTTAATGAGAATTTCGGGATCTTGTTCATCTTGTTCAAAAGCTTTTTGGTAGTACTCAACAGCCTTTGGTGAATTGTTTTTGAGATAGTACAGATTTCCGAGGTTATTGAGCACGCTGGGATTGGCCGGAGACAAGGCAAGCGCTTCTTGCAATATGCGTTCGGCCTTGTCCAAATCTCCTGTCTGGCCAAGCAGCATTCCGTATTTGTTTTTGATATACACATTGTCCGGCTCATTCAGATAGCGACCTGCAATCTCGGCCACCACTTCCTTTTTGGTTTTGGCGGTCAGTTGGGTCAATTGGCTGTTGTACTCATTGAGCACATCGCTGCCTTGTGGCGGTTCTTCATTGAAGTTGGCCGGCAGGTATGCTGAGGGCGCATACACTTTGCGAGCATCGGCAAGTGGAACTATTTCAGGAAAGTGTCCGGCATCAAGTTCAGAGAAATAGCGAGCAGCACCGCTGGCCCATGCAGCCACGAATCCACTGTTGCTTATCAATGTGGTTTCCACAGGCAGCCAAACTCTGCCATCGGCCACTATCACATCCATGGTGCTCAGTCCGGTCTTCACTAATTCATCGGGTTTTATGTTGATGTCGAATGCAGCGAATACGTGTCCCGGTACATCAACGTAGGCTGCGGAAATCCCTGCATTCTCTAGCATGGAGCAATAGAGTGCTACTAAATCATCGCAGTCGCCCGATTTGCGTTTGAGAGTTTCCGAAGGGTATTGCATGAAGTCCAATATATCAGTATTGGTGGACACGGTAGCAAAGTTTAGCAGCGGGTCCGCACTATATACTATGTTGTCCTGATGCAGCAGGGTATATAGCTGCAAAGCCTTCAGCATATTCTTGTTCAGGCCATATGTTTTTTCTTCTTTGAAAATCTGATCTGCCTTTTTGTTGTAGTCAATAAGTGATGACTCTGAAGGTGATACAAATGCTGCGAGGCAGCGCTTGTCGCGCCATGATATGGCATTGCGACTGTGCAGAGTGAAGGGCTGCAATTTGGTAATCACTTGTTCTTTTCCACCGGAGTTGTATTTCACTTCTACCTGCATCTGCATTGTTTCATCGCTGGTGTAGCTCAATATTTTATCAGTGAAAATGGCAGCCAGCTCAATGGTGGTGTTTGAGTAGCCTGTTAGCGTGGGTACTTTTATCTCTGTGGGTTGTGTCATCAGCTCTGGCACCATCACACTTACTGATTGGGGTATGATCGGTTGCGAGGTATTGTTGGAGATTACCACTTTGCCCGCTTGCAGTTGTTGTGCATTTGCATAATTCTTATACAAACTCGGATAGATGTCCTTCACGGTCAGCTCTACTATTTTTAGTGGTGGTTCATTGGCCGAGGTTTGTTCGCGCAGTTTCAATGCATTGTTGTGCGCTGTCTTGTATGTATCGTTCGCAGGTTCTGCGCTTTTTGCTTTGGCAAAAGCATTTACGGCATCGTACACTAAGCCACTGCTGAGGCATGCTCTTCCAAGTCCATAATGAATGGCAGCATTGTTTACATCCAGTAGCACAGCTTCTCTGTATACATCAGCAGCCGATGCAAAGTCGCCTGCTTGGTACATCAATTCGGCCAGCATAGTCATGTCAGTTACCAATACATTTTTTTCCTTCTCTACTTCTTGCGCTGAGCTGTATCCGCTCATCATCTTGCTGAGTTGTTCTTTGCCGTAGCGCACAGCAATGCGGTAGTTCTCAATGGCCTTTTGGGTGTTGCCTGCTGCCGCAAAAGCTTGTGCAAGTGGTTTGCAAAAGTTGCGATCGGCAGGATTCATTTTCACTGCTTTCTCTAACTGAAATGAAGCTTCGGCATAGTTGCCTTTCAATAACTCTACCTGACCTATGTTGCCGATGTACTGAGCATTGTTGCGATCATTCAGCAAGAGTTGCTGATAGATTTCTTTGGCCTGATCATATTTCTTTTCTGCTATCAGGCTTTCAGCCATCAGCAATTTAGCTTGTGCATTGTCAGGCAATTCAGTTACTACACGCTGATATTCTAATGTTGCTGTGTTGTGCTTACTCAGGCCGGTGTATGCGGCAGCCAGTTGCAAACGGTAATCAGCAGTGAGTACCTTGTTCATTTTATTTTCATTCAGTGTGCTGAATGCAATGGACTCGGTCTCTATGTATTTGTCTTGTGCATTCAGAATTTTGAGCAGCAACAATTGCATGTTGTAGTGTGGCTGCTTGTTTTTCTTCAGCTGATCTGTGGCCAGCTTGCCATAGCGCTCAGCTTCCTGCAAGGCTGCCTGTTGCTCTGCCACAGGCAATGCACTATTCCTTTTGAATTTGAATTGGGCATAGTGCGAGGCTGCCAGTGAGCCATAGTAGTTTGCGTTTGATGGTTCCCAGTCAAGCAATTTTTTTTGCAAGGCAATGGCATTGGCAATGGCCTGTTCACTTGGCAATTGTGCCATGTTCACACTTACACTATCCACAGCGCTCAGCACCATTGGTTTCAGTGTCGGGTTCGCGCTTAGCCGTTCTACTTCCATTAGTATTTCCTTGTAGTCTTCCCTGTTTACTAAGTGTTGGAAGTAGGCTCTGAAACTGTTGCTGTATGCAAGTTTCGTTTTCTCATCGTTGGGTGTTAGGCTGTACGCCAGTTTCAGATAGTTGATGCTAAGCATGGCCTGTTGCCTTTGTGCAAGCTCTCTCCCACCCTCACACAGTTTGGAAGAGATGTATTCCTTCATCTTCTTCGATGCTCCCATTTTGTCCAAGGAGTTTTGCCATGCCACTAATCCTTCTTCAAATAAGCCATCGCGCATGAGGCGCTCTGCATGGCCTATATAATTTTCGAATGCTGCACCCGGGTCGCTCATGTTGGTATAGCTGAGCGACACCAGATTATAAGTGTGCAATTCAGAATCGGTCTGCGATTCCTTTAACAACAACATGCCTGTATTGGTCTGTGTAGCTAACGAATCAATGCCGGCCATGGTGGAAGTACTCAGGCCATAAGCCATCACAGCGGGCGATTTCATTTTTTCGAAGAAGACAGCAAGTTTTCCGTCATCGGCCATATCGAAAGTCAAGCCTCCCGGTGGTGTGGGTGGTTTGAGTTCGAACTGATAAACCTGCTGCCGCTTTCCGTCATCTTGTGTGAAGTAGGTAAGGAAAGAATAACGATCAAAGGACACATTGTTCACCTTTTCGAAATCGTAAACACCATTGGTGGCTCGGCCCACACTGAAGAGCAATTGAGGCTCCAAATCCCAAGCGTACACTTCCATCTGTGCGGTGGTTTGGTTGTACACATGCAACTGATCTAATGGGTCTAAGAAGAAGTCACCAATGGTGCCGGGGCTGTCACCCGCACGTTCGCCACGCACCTTCAACTGTTTCAATGCTACAGGCCACCCGCTGGCAGCTATGCGAGCTATGGCATTCATTTCTTTGTCCCATACATACACCATGTCTTTGCTATCAGTGCATATTTTATATGGCGCAGGCAGATCCGATGTTTTGGTGTCGATCCAAATCTTTTGATAGTCTGCATTGCTGTTCCAAAGATGTATGTTGCCTGTGCTGTTGTCTGCCACCAAAATGTTGCCGTTGCTCTGTATGGCTATGCCGGTCGGGTCTTTCAACTTTTTCGGAATTTTCTGTCCGAATTTTCTCACCAATATTCCCTTGTTGTCAAACATCACTACTTCATCACTGCGGCCATCTATCACGTACAGGTTGCTGAGCGAGTCAGTTGCCAGTGACTTTGCTTCATCAAATTTTCCGCGAATCACAAATATTTCCTGATTGGTAGTGTCGCGGTATGCAACTACAATGTCTGGTTGATTGTATGGAATAACAAAACGATTTCCGTTGATGCCCACTGCCATATCTGCAATGGCATCGCGCGAGGTAGCTCGCTGTGTCAATTTCATCCTTTTGTTGCCAGGAATCATGCTGGCAGCTTTTGATATCACTTTGAACAGTTGGGCCTTGTTCACGCTTTTGTCTAAAATCACCACTGCATTTCCATAACACCATGAATTGGTGATGGCGTGCACATCCTGAAATACGGCTTTGGCACTTTCGCCTTTGGTACCTACCGTGCCCTGCACCACACCTATGCGGTCGAAGTGCGTGGCACTGCCGCTGGCCTCATCCAATATGAAGAAGTCGCCATTGGCCAGCACCGTCATATCTATAACATCGGTAAGTGCAACTCCTTTTCTGCGGGCCATGGTGCGGTGTATATTGAAAAGGTTGCCGCCTATGTCAAACATGAATACAGAGCATTCCTTTTTGTCTAATACATACAAATCATTTTTGCCATTGATGCCGATAGCTATGGGTTCATCGAACGAATTGCCCGCGCCTGTTATCCATGTTACGTATTGCCCGTCCGGTGCAAATACATCTATTTGTTTACGCGAACCATTCAGCACATGTATATAACCTTCGCTGTCCACAGCTATGTCTTTCACATCATCTATCTGGCCTATGCCTGAGCCTTCGTTGCCCATGGCAATGGTTTCACCATTTGTCTTTATTGAAAATATTTTCACAAGTGTGGCATCATATACATAGAGAGTGTTCGCTTTGTCCATGCAGATGGATGTTGGCTTTTGTAAAGTGAAATTGCCATCGGAAGTGGTCAGATTTTTTATTTCGCGAAGTCGCATACCGCTTGTATCATATACTGCTATGGCACCCGCCCCTGTGTCTGCTATGTAGATGTTACCATCGGTGTCAGCCGCCACTGCTGAGGCATTGGCAAAGCGCGGGTCAGCCTTGGCGGGCGCATCATTGACGTATGACGTGGTTTGGCCTGAGGCCGCCATGCTCAGCAGCACAGTGGCTGCAGCGATTAAGTTCTTTGTATTACTTATGAAATGCATTTCAATGTTTGAGTCCGTAGAGTCAGGTTACTGTGATCAAAAAAAACTGGAAGGGCCGCGCCCTGGAAAATATCATGCCTTGTATCTCTCTTTCAACACTTGCAGGTTTTCTTCCATCACTACCTGACGCATTTTGCGGCAGTAGTCAGTCTGGTATGTCTGCGATTCCAGAAATTTTATCTGAATATTGTCCCACTGCTCGCGGCTGTTTATTTCAGTACAGCCCATCATTTCTTCATAAAGCAATTCTCCAATCTGAAAAAAATCATCGCGGCCCAGGTAGTCTAAGTCTGCATCGCAAATGATTCTGTCCAAGTGGTTGTTGGGTTGTTGTGGGATTTTAGTGGCCATGATGCAGCCTTCAATCAGCGGCACTTTCTCCACCGGAAAATCTGTACCCGCAATGTATTCTCTGAAAATTTCGCAACTTGCCTCTTCATGGTTCCTGCGCGTACGCAGGTAACCTGAGTCGTGGAAGAGGGCAGCCACTTTCAGGATGTTCTGTTCTTCCTCACTTATACATTCAGCCTGGCCTATCCACATGCTGGTCTCTATCACATCCAGTGTATGTCGCAGGCTGTGGTATTTGTAAAGCGGAGAAATTTCATGAAGCAGCTTGGTACATACCTCGTCCTTCACAGTGTCGTAGAATTTTAAAATTCTGTCCATAGAAATAAAAACTTGTATAAAACGGAATCAGTTAAGGTGCTGTCCATAAGGCAGCTCAAAAAAATTCAGATCTGTACGAATCATATCTAAAGGCTCAAACATAACAACAACACACACAATCTGTGATGGATGTATAACTCTGATTGAGATAAACTTTTCAGCGCAGCTAATCTGCAAGGCTGTTTACACAACAAGCAGATAGCCACAATACTTTCGGCCACCTAAAAAAAAGAATACAGCTATGCCCAAAGGCGTTTTTCAGATTCCCATACCAATCAATGACCCTGTGCGCAGCTACGCACCCGGTACTACAGACAGAGATAACTTGCTGAATACATACAAAGCTATGTATGCGCAGGCACCCATTGATGTGCCGCTTTATATAGGCAGCGAAGAGGTGCGCACTAACGACAAGCGTGTGATGTCACCACCGCATGATCACAAGAAGGTTCTTGGGCATTACAACTATGGAACCGCTCAACATGTGCGGCAAGCTATAGATGCAGCCATAGCAGCCAAAGAGCGCTGGGCAGCATTGCCTTGGGAGCAGCGGGCTGCCATTTTTCTGAAAGCTGCTGATTTGTTAGCCGGGCCTTTCAGAATGAAAATGAATGCAGCAACGATGCTTGCGCAAAGCAAAAATGCTTTTCAGGCAGAGATAGATGCGGCTTGCGAGTTTATAGATTTTCTCCGTTTCAATGTCACCTATATGCAGCAGATATACCGCGACCAGCCAGGCTCACAGCCCGGTATTTGGAATAGGTTAGAGTACCGTCCGCTCGAAGGATTTGTGTTTGCACTCACTCCATTCAATTTTACAGCTATCAGCGGCAACTTGCCTGCAAGTGCTGCCATGATGGGCAACGTAGTGGTTTGGAAACCCGCAGACAGCCAAGTGTACAGCGCACAAGTCATCATGGAATTGTTCAAAGCTGCCGGCTTGCCGGATGGTGTCATCAATATGGTAACTGCCGATGGCCCTGTGGTAGGCGATGTGGTTTTCAAACACCCAGACTTTGCAGGTTTACATTTCACAGGTAGCACTGCCGTGTTCAAGCATCTTTGGAAAGAAATAGGCAACAACATTGACCTCTACAAAACTTATCCACGTATTGTGGGCGAGACGGGTGGAAAGGACTTCGTTGTTGCGCATCATAGTGCCGGGGCTGATGAAGTGGCCACTGCTATTACTCGTGGTGCTTTCGAATTTCAAGGACAGAAGTGCAGCGCTGCGAGTCGCGCATACATTCCAAAATCACTCTGGCCAAAAGTGAAAGAGCGCATCATAGCCGATGTGAAATCATTCAAGATGGGCAGCCCTGAAGATTTTTCGAACTTCATCAATGCGGTGATTGATAGAAAGTCGTTTGACAAAATCAAAGGCTTTATCGAATATATCAAAACACAAAAGGATGCAGAGATAATTGCGGGTGGCAATTGCGATGATAGCGTTGGCTACTTCATAGAGCCAACCGTTGTGGTCACTACCAATCCAAAATTCCGCACCATGTGCGAAGAGATTTTCGGTCCTGTTATCACCATCTATGTGTATGAAGATGACAACTGGGGCGATATGCTTCACCTTGTGAATGAGACCAGCGAATACGCATTGACAGGAGCTATTCTTTCTAAAGACAGATATGCCATTGACCAGGCCACAAGAGTGTTGGAGAACGCTGCGGGCAATTTCTATATCAATGACAAACCAACAGGAGCAGTAGTAGGTCAGCAGCCATTTGGCGGTGCACGCGGAAGTGGTACCAACGACAAAGCAGGAAGTTATCTGAACTTGTTGCGTTGGGTTTCACCACGCACCATCAAAGAAACATTTGTGACACCTACTGATTATCGGTATCCGTTTTTAGGGTGATATAGTCAATGTCCTTCAATTCCATATTTGCAAAAAATTGCAAAAATGGAATTCAACTCCATATTTGCATAAACTTGCAAATCTGGAATTGGCATGATAAAGCGACACATACTCAACGATGCAAAACATACACTGACCCAGTTCAGGGCGGTGTGCATAACAGGCCCAAGGCAGAGCGGCAAAACCACGCTGAGCAAAGCGCTCTTTCGTGGCAAGGCGTATGTCAACTTCGAAAATCCAGCGGTGCAGCAAGAGGCAGAGCAGAATCCGCAGGCGTTCCTGAAAAAATACAGAGCAGGTGCCATCTTCGATGAAGTGCAGCGTGTGCCGCACATCTTTCGTTATCTGCAAGAGGTGCTTGACAAAAACGCCAAGCGCGGTCAGTTCATCCTCATCGGGTCTAATAATTTCTTACTGCAAGAACAAGTTTCGCAATCATTGGCTGGCAGGGCTAGCTATCTGTCGCTGTTGCCACTCAGCTATGCCGAGTTGACAGACGCAGGTATGAATGCTGCGGATGTAAACAAGCACATACTCACGGGTGGCTATCCTGAAATATGGAATGAAAAACTGAATGCAGATACATGGCTGCGCAGTTATGCGCAGACCTATGTACAGCGTGATGTGCGCTTGCTTCGCAACATTTCCAACCTCGCTGCCTTCACGCGTTTCATTTCGCTATGTGCCAACTATGCAGGGCAGATAATGAACCGCGATGAGCTGGCCAAGCAGACAGGTGTGGATACCAAAACCATATTGGCTTGGCTGGGTTTGCTGGAGAGCAGTTACATCATTTTTCAATTGCAGCCGTGGCACAACAACTTGAATAAACGCATTGTGAAAAGTCCGAAGTTGTTTTTTTACGATACGGGTTTGCTCTGTCATTTACTTGGCATCAAAAGTTTGACAGCCTTGCAAAATCACAAATCGTATGGTTCCATATTCGAAAACTGGGTGATGGCTGAAGTGCGCAAAAACAGATACAACCAAGGCGAAAATGCAGGTATGTATTTCTTTAGAGATAGCGCGGGTAATGAAGTGGACCTCATTACTGAGACAGCAGGTGGACTGTTGGCAGTAGAAATAAAATCAAGCAGTAGATTGAATAATGATATGCTGAGTGGTTTGAAATATTGGCAGAAGTATGTTGCCAATAGCCCATGCACATTGGTTTACAAAGGCAAGCAAAATGAATTTCTGAACGACCGGATGAGCATTCTTCCATGGACTGAAGTTGGACGACTTTAGAAAATTCCAACTGCTTTTTCTCTTTTTCATCCAATTCCAGATTTGCAAGAAATTGCAAATCTGGAATTGGTGACGTTGTCTGATTGGCAACTAAAAATAGCCTCTCAGCAAGAGGCAACAGGTGTAAATCTTTCTGTATGATCCATTGCTAATACTGGTTAGGCACCGCAATTCATAATCAAAGAAATTTTTGTGGCGACCACTGAATCATAAGTATCCGTTACTTAAATGATATAACGATGGTTGATCAAGTTCTGCTTTGGGTTCGGTAGTTTGATGAGGACGGGTATTACTTCTTTTTCCCCGGGCATTTCTTGCAGCGCTTTCCATGCTTGAAACTTTTGCAGCACTTGTTCTTTTTGTCGTGCGAGGCATGCATCAGTGAAGCCAGCGGACACATGCAACATGCTGCATGGTGGTCAACTGTTTTTTTCTTTGATACAAGCATGTGGGTAGAAATGTGAAATGCAAAAATTGCCGGACACACATCTGAGGGAAGTACCTGCTTCGCGGTATTTCTATTTCAACTACTGCAAGTTGAGAATCTATCAACCCGGACTACCACTTTATATATCAGAGGGGTGCATAAACTCCATTTTCAATTTTTCACATAGCAACCACTACGTGGCAATTTTCCCTTTGCCTTGTCGCACCAATAGAGGCTGTGCGCCAGTGCAGTCAATCACAGTGCTGGGTTCCAGGCCGAGTATGCCGCCATCTATCACCATGTCCACTTCGTGTTGCCAGCGCTCATAGATAAGCTGCGGATCGGTGGTGTATTCCAGTACTTCGTCTTCATCATGTACTGAAGTGGCAATGATGGGTCTGCCCATTTGCTGCACCAATTGCTGCGCTATGGCGTTGTCAGGTACACGTATGCCTATTGTTTTTTTTCTTTCAGAAAAAATGTTGGGAATGTTTTTGCCTGCATCCAGAATGAAAGTGTAAGGCCCGGGCAAGAGTTGCTTCATCAATTTGAAAGTGGGATTGCTCACCTGCTTGCAATAGTCGGCCAGGTGGCTGAGGTCGCTGCACACCAAACTGAAGTTCGCTTTATCGGTGCGAATGTTTTTCAGCCGTGCAATGCGCTCTACCGCTTTTTTATTCAGCATGTCGCAGCCCAGACTATACACAGTATCGGTAGGGTAAATAATGACACCACCACCAAGCATACATTGTACTACCTGCTGCAATTTGCGCTCGTCTATGTTGTGCTCGCGCAGTGCTATAAGCATTTATTTCTCCGAAAAAAATGTTGAATAACTACTTACCTGCTGCCTTGGCATGGTCGGCAAGAAACTGTGCAAGGCCACTGTCTGTGAGCGGATGTTTGAGCAATGCTAAGATTACACTGAGGGGGCATGTCATCACATCAGCGCCTATCTCAGCACACTTGATGATGTGTATGGGATGGCGCACCGATGCTGCAAGTATCTCTGTGTCGTAGGCATAGTTGTCGTAGATGATTCTGATTTGTTCTATCAGTTCGAGGCCATCAGTACTCACATCATCAAGCCGACCTATGAAGGGCGATACATACGTGGCGCCAGCCTTGGCAGCCAGCAATGCCTGCCCCGCGCTGAATACCAAAGTGCAGTTGGTGGCAATTCCTTTTTCAGTGAAATAGCTGATGGCTTTGATTCCATCTTTTATCATGGGCACTTTCACCACAATGTTCTTGTGCAGCTCGGCTAATTCTTCACCTTCGGCTATGATGCCTTTGTAGTCAGTGGCTATCACCTCTGCACTTACATCACCGTCCTCCACCAATTCACATATGGCGCGGTAGTGTTTCATCACATTGTCTTTGCCGCTGATGCCTTCTTTGGCCATCAGGCTGGGGTTGGTAGTAACGCCATCGAGTATGCCCAGGTCTTTGGCTTCGGCTATCTGGTTAAGGTTTGCAGTGTCTATGAAAAATTTCATGTTGGTGGTGCTTGTGTTTTTTGCTTGTAAATGAGGTGGCCAAATTATTCGCACAAGCACAAGCCCTTGCAGCAAATAGTGAACAGACTATAAACGGCTGTTTATGTTTGTGCACATGCAAGCGAGTTCCTTCCTGAAAAAATTATTGCTCAATGTGATGGCCACAGCCGCAGCCCTGCTGCTGGGCGATTACCTGATGGACAATGTGGCTTTCTCCAAAAACTGGGTAGCATTAGTAGCCGCAGTGGTGCTGGCATTACTCAACACTGTGTTGCGCCCTTTGCTTGTATTGCTCACCATTCCTGCCACCCTATTCACCCTGGGATTGTTTCTGTTATTCATCAATACAGTGATGCTGATGATAGCCGATCAATTGGTGGACGGCTTTGTAATACACACATTTTGGTCTGCTTTTCTGCTGTCACTTGTCATCGCATTTTTCAATGCCCTCATCGGTGGCAACATCCGGGTGGAGAGGCACCGAGTGGAGGAGTGAGAATTGTTAAGAGTTGATTGATGATCGTTGATTGCGAAGTGATGCACTTATGAGATCACTGCTCACTGCATACTAAAATAGTAGCCCCGAAGGGAATCGAACCCCCATCAAAGGTACCGGAAACCTTCGTTTTATCCATTAAACTACAGGGCCAATAAGGTGGCCAAAGTAAGTAGAGCCACACATGGCTATAGCCTTGTTGTTCAAAATAGCTAACGCAAGTTCTTTCATTTCCGATTTGCCATTCCAGCGGTTGGTATGTTCAGAATTTTTCCAAACGCAAATGAAATATCTCATCACATTTGCGTTCACTCAGTTGCTTTTTTCACCTAAAAATCAATTCACATGAAGACCTTCTACTCTACTCTACTGGTGATGTCCATCAGCATTCAAGGCATTACACAACTTGCATGGAATCTAACACTTGGCGGCAACGGCCATGATGATGTGTATGATGTAGTGGCCACGCACAATGATCAATTGTTGCTGGTGGGCGAAACAAGTAGTTCTGATTTAAAGGAAATCACCCTGCATGGTATGAGTGATGCTTGGCTGGTGATGTTGGATGCCAACGGAAAAATGCTTTGGCATAAAAACTATGGATTGCCTGGTCTGAATAAAGCTAAGGCTGCCGTGCAATTGGCAGATGGCAGTTTCGTGATAGCGGGCACTGTCACCAACTCCATTGGCACATACCCCAGAACCAATTATAAAAGCCTTTGCTGGTTATTCAAGGTAGATAGTAAGGGTGGATTGATTTGGTCATACATAGGCAACGAAGGCGATGCCCGCGCCATTACCCTTAATGCCGATGGCAACATAATAGCAGCCTTTGTGCAAGATGAATACTTAGAATTTAGAATGGAAGAAAACACTGCAGCCTTATTGACACAAGATGCTGCAATACCTGATGAATCTGATATAGAAAAGAGCAAAGAGAATCTGAATCAACCCATAACTCAAACAGGCAGCCTCAATACCTGCTATGTATTGATTTCTGATGATGGTCATCTGATTCATCAATTGAACA
>JBJXFP010000056.1:0-6228 GCA_046155615.1 Flavobacteriales bacterium
CAGGTGCATCTATTATTTCTATAGAACCGGAAGTAGTGCTCTCACAACCTATTGCATTGTAGGCAGTGAGCGAAACGGCATAGCTGCCACTGAGGGTGTATGTGGAAATTGGCGAAGTCAAAGTGGATGTGCTGCCATTGCCCAATGACCATAAATAAGAGGCTGCACCTGTGGATGCATTGGTAAAGGCTATTGCGGCATTCACGCACGAAGTGTCTGCCACATCGAAATCAGCAACCGCCAGTGCCACAACGTTGATTGATATGTTGTCAGTAGATGAGCAGTTGTTTGCATCTGTTACAATGAGTGAATAAGTTGTGTTCACATTCGGATAAGCTGTCACATCTTCAGTGTCACTGTCAGAAAGTGTAGCGGCATTGCTCCACACATAGTTGTATGGCCCTGTGCCACCATTCACGTTTGCATTGATGTTGTGGTTGTGCCCGGCACAAATACTTGCATCAGCACCGGCATTCACAGCTGGCAATGAGTTTACAGTTACAGTTTTGGTATCGCTTGCCATACATGTGCCGCTGCCTGTGGTATAGGTACATGTATGTGTTCCTGCTGAGTTGGGTGTAAAAAGTCCGCCTGTGGTAAGCACTGCAGTTGCTGTCCATGTGCCTCCTGTTGATACCGTCACAAGGTTGAATGGAGCAGCATTGAGACAAACGGCTTCATCAACACCTGCATTCACTACCGGAGCATTAGTCACAGTCACATTCACATCATCGCACGCGGTGCATCCATTGCCATTGGTGTAGCAATATGTTAAAGTAAAAACTCCTGTGCCATCGGGAGTAAATATTCCTGATGCATTCACATTGGCACCGCTCCACACACCACCCGAAGGCGAAAAACCCCCGAGCTGCTGACCTATCGGCTGGTTGCAAAGCGAAATATCTGTTCCTGCATTTACAGCAGGGAGACTGTTCACCTGTATAGTGATGTTGTCACTTGCATAGCACGCACTCGCATCAGTTGCGGTTATTGTGTAAGTAGTAGCTACGGTTGGCGTAGATGTGGTAATTTGTGCTGAAGCATTGGCCACCGTGCCACCATTCCATGCATAATTTGATATGATACCATTAGCAGAAGAAGCTGTTGCAATCAGACTTACCACTTGCCCTGTGCAGATGGTTTGATCTGCACCTGCATTTACGCTTGGCAATGGCAATACAGTCACTACTAACTGATCTGAACTTTGACACAGGCCGCTTGTGGTGGTATAAGTTAAAGTATAAGAACCAATGGCCGAAGGAGTGAAAATTCCAGCGGCAGTTACATAAGCTGAACCTGTCCAGGTGCCGCCACTCATCAGTTGTATTGGGTTTGCATTGAGACATACTGATTGATCCACGCCTGCATTGATTACATCAGGTGCTATCACGGTCATTACTTTGGTATCACTTGCTGTACATCCTTGTGCAGAAGTATATGTATAGGTAAGTGTAAAATTTCCGGCAATGGTTGGTGTAAATATTCCTGAAGCATTCACTCCTGCCCCACTCCATGTACCGCCAGCCGGTGAGAAGCCTGCGAGTTGAGTTGGCAATGCATTGCTGCAAACTGTCTCATCACTTCCGGCATTTACCATGGGGTAGCTGTTTACAAACACAGTCATCTGGTCGCTCGTTGTACAGTTGAAATTATCAGTCACATACAGTATGTAGTTGCTGGTGCCTGGTGGTGTGGCTGTGGGATTCAGTATGGAAGCATTGCTAACCCAACTGCCACCCCAGGCCACGTTGGTGATTGTGCCGTTCACGCTACTTGCTATACCATTCAGTTGGGCAGTTCCGCCAGTACAGATGTTTTGATCAACACCTGCATTTACCGTTGGCAATGCCATTACATCAATGCTGATGTTATCGGTTACTGTGCATCCGCCAGAAGTATTGGTTACTGTAAGTACATAACTACCAGCAACTGATGGAGTAAATATTCCACCAGGTGTAACCAGTGCGCTGCCACTCCAGGTACCCACGTTAGGCAACGACATGGTTGGTGTGTCAATGCAAACCACATAGTCAGGGCCGCCATTGGGTGGCGAGGGATCTATCACTGTCATTACCATGTGGTCGGAGTAGGAACAGCCTTGGGCACTCACTCGTGTATAGGTCAGGGTATAGTTGCCTATGGTAGAGGCAGTGAAAAGTCCCGCTGCATTTACACCGGTGCCGCTCCATGTTCCACCTGCTGGTATTCCGGTAAGCTGCTGGCTTCCCACGCTTAAGCAAAGTGTTTGGTCAGTTCCGGCATTTACAGGCAATGCATTGTACACAGTCACTTGCACAGTGTTGGATGCCTGGCATCCTGCTGCATCGCCAACTGTGTATGTATAAGTAGTGGTAGATGATGGAGCCACATTGATACATGCAGAAGCAGAGCCACCTGGCAACCAGATTTGAGTTGTAATAGCTCCGTTGGGTGATGATGCCGTGCCGCATAATTGAACTGGTGCAGCCGGACAAATGGATACATCAGCACCTGCATCGGCAGTTGGCAATGCCAATACCGTTAGTGAAATCTGATCTGTGCTTATGCAGCCATTGGCATCTTGCACCGAAACAGTGTAGGTGTTGTTGACAGTAGCTGTAACGTTGTAAGTGGGTGAAGCGCTCCAAGTAGCGCCCCCATTCCAACTATACTGAAATGGAGACTGGCCAGTAGCCGTAACATTGGCACCGAGCAAGGCAAGTGATCCAAAACATTTGGTGAGGTCAGCTCCCGCATTTACCGTGCACTGGGCTAGGCTATGCGTTTGCAGTTGAATAGCTGCGGCCAGCAATAGAACATGGCGCAGCAATTGGGCTGTCAGGGTTTTCACAGTTTACAGTTTAAAGTTAGGGGTTTACTTTTTCTTCAAAAAGTTCCCTCTGAACGCAGATAGGGAAAAAAAGGTTTCAGCAGTAAAGTCAATCTGACAGCATAGTCATCTGAAGAAAGGATTCAACGACACATGCATTTTTGATTGAGCACTGATAGACATGCACCATGAGTAAGGCACATATATTTCGCCCTTTACAAACCTGTTTGTTTCATATAAATAACATGATAAAAAATTTACTGCCTGCATTGATTGCAATTTGCATCACTATGAACATGGAAGCCCGCGATACACCTTTTGGCTTCCTAATGACCCAACAACAGCTCGACCATTGTGGGCTTATGGAAATAGAAACTTTTGACCATGCAGCCCTGCTCGAAGAGGATGCCATCAACGAACACAATGGTGGACGTACCCGAACAGGTAGAATTGCTTTTGTAGATAACCTTGACGCAACGAACTGCGGCACATGGTTCACATTAGAGAATGGTGACAAAGTGTGGATACTTCACTTCCGCACCATGCATGCTTTAGCAACAAACGTGTATTTCGACAACCTCTCTTTGCCACAAGGCAGCTCTCTGTTTCTCTACTCTGCCGACCGTAGCTACTTCGAAGGGCCATATACCATGGAAGACTGCAACGAGCATGGCCGCACAGCCACAGCAGAAGTTTTTGGTGACGAAGCCTACCTGGAATACTATGAACCTGCCGGTGTAGTAGCTCAGCCTTCCATAGGTATACTTGGTATAGGTCATCTGTACAACCATGTGCATGACTATCGCGATGAAAATCGCGGTGGAGGCAGCGACTTCTGCGAGGTGGATGTAAACTGCCCCGAAGGTGATGCATGGGTACAACAACGAGATGCGGTGATTCGCCTCACTTTAGTGGATGGTGGAAGCCAGTACCTCTGCTCAGGTGCTTTTGTAAACAATGTGGAGATGGACTGCACTCGATATATTCTCACTGCCTTCCACTGCACCATTGGCATTTCGGATGACGACTTGTTGTTGTGCACGGTAAGGTTTAATTATCAGAAAGCAAGTTGCGCCACCGGCTCGGTACCCTCACAAAATAAAACAGGCGTATTCATGATAGCCAACAGCGATGATGATGGTGGCGATGAAGGTTCTGATTTCGCATTGCTCGAATTGGAGGACACCATACCAGCTTCATGGGACGTGTTCTATGCTGGATGGGATGCAACTACTGCAACACCGCAAACCGGGGTAGGCATACACCACCCGGCTGGCGATGTAAAGAAAATTTCGACTTGCGATGATGTAGTATCGAGCGGATGGGGAGCAGCCAATACACATTGGCGCACCAACTGGATAGAAACGGAGACAGAGTGGGGAGTAACAGAAGGCGGTTCGTCTGGCTCACCATTTTACAATCAGGACAAAAGAATAGTGGGCCAACTAACCGGTGGTGGCTCGTGCTGCACCACCAACGGCTGTGGCCAAGGAACAGGCCCCACACAAGACGACTATTACGGCAAAATGAAAAATAACTGGAATGGAAACCCCAACGCGGTTGCTTTGGAATTACGGACATGGCTCGACCCTAACAACACCGGAACTTTGATAATGGATGGCGCTTACGCAAATACTGACCTGGCACAGCCTTGCACTCCTTTTGTAGGTGTGGAAGAATTGCTCACATTCAACGATGTGCTTGTGTTTCCCTCAGCATCAGCGGGTACCATCAATGTACAAACTGAGAAATACTATAACATAAATGAAGTGAACATCTTTGACAATGCCGGTGCGCTGGTGGGCAGCTACAAACTGAATAGTAACACCACTGTGCTCGACTTAAGCGCCCATGCAAGTGGTTTCTACTTCATCACCTTCACACATGCCAACGGCAACCAACTGACTAAAAAATTCACGATAGTGAAATAATCGAATACAAAACACGCGTATATAAAAAATCCGCCCCTGCCTGAAAGCAGGGGCGGATTTTTTTTGTGGCTTTGGTTATCAAATACACATGTTTGGAAATATGGACTATGTTGAGTTTATAGTTACCCCCAAAATTGGGAACACGGTTGAAATAAGAAACACCAATAAATTTCAACCCAATGACACAACGAAGAGAACGCAGGCAATTCAATGCCGAATTCAAAACACGCATCGTTATCGAATCCTTGCGTGAGCGAGAAACCATCCAACAAATAGCACAAAAACACGATGTGCATCCCAACCAGATTTCGCAATGGAGGAGAGAGTTTCTGGACAATGCCACCAAGGCTTTTGACGATGGGGGAGTGAGAAATGCCTTTGATGAAAAGGAGCGCGATCGCTTGCTTGCCAAGATTGGCGAGCTACAGGTGAGTGTTGACTTTTTAAAAAAAATTCAGTACTAACCATGCCACGCCAACAGCGAATGAAAAAAGTAAAACAAGGACACAAGACATTGTCATTGCGCAGGCAGTGTGAGCTGCTGTGTGTTCATCCATCTGGCCTTTACTACAAGCCACGTGGCGAGTCCGGGTTCAACCTTTATCTCATGCGCATTATCGATGAACGCTATTTGAAAAAACCATTTTGGGGTGTGCCCCGCATGACCCATTACATCAACCAACTGGGCATAGGCATAGTGAGTGAAAAGCGGATTGCTCGACTATATCGTTTATTGAACATCAAAGCCATTGCGCCCGGACCCCACACCTCCAGGTCGCATCCTGAGCATAAGAAATATCCTTACCTGTTGCGCGATATGAAGGCACAATACCCAGGTCATGTGTGGGCCACCGACATCACTTGTGTGCCCATGCGCACAGGCTATATGTACCTCACGGCCATTATGGATGTGCATAGCAGGTACATTGTAAACTGGTCTCTATCCAACACCATGGAAGCACAGTGGTGCACCTCGGTACTCACCGAAGCCATTGCTACACATGGTGCACCGCAGATATTTAACTCAGACCAAGGCTCGCAATACACCTCAGAGCTACACACAGGTGAACTGAAAAAGCATGGAATAAAAATCAGTATGGACGGCAGAGGCCGCGCATTGGACAATATTTTCATCGAACGATTTTGGCGCACTATCAAATACGAACATCTCAAGCTCACTACCTACAGCAATGGCCTGGAGCTATATCGGGAGGTAGAAAAGTTTATGAACGAATACAACCACCATCGTATGCATCAGTCTCTTGATTATAAGACGCCTGCATCGGTCTATCAATCCAAATATGCCGCTTGAATACAATTACAAATCATACAAACCGTGTTCTAACAATGGGGGGAACTATAGTTGATTATCAACCCGGATTCGGATACTTCATCGATTTATCTCAGATAACTGCAGACCAAATTGAAATTACATACACGGTAGAAATTTCCGGTGGATTTGAATACTCCACATCTGAAATAATAAAC
>JBJXFP010000079.1:0-4742 GCA_046155615.1 Flavobacteriales bacterium
TTCAGTATGTATAATTGATATTTTGTGCGGTATTATTGATACTTCAGTATGTGTTAATTATACTTTGGTATGTATTATTGATGATTTGATGTGTGTAATTTATACTGTGATAGGTGTAATGGGTGTATGACTGCTGAGGAGGGTGATGGATGAGGGCAGATTGCACCCTGCGCTGCGCTGGGGGTGGAATGATGGGGGGGGGGAAAGGGAGTGGAATGGCGGGGGAAAAAGGGACGATGGGGACTGAAGGGACGGGGGTTTGGGAAGATAGGCTGACTTTAGGCCTTCAATTTGGTTTCGTTTTTCCTATGCCAAAAAGAAATCGGATGTGGTTACTAGGATCAAAACTATTCCCTGTTCTTTTATGTAATTGGAAATTGGCATGGATGTCAGTTGTATTGGGATAGGCTTTAATCAATCGAAACTCAAGTGTCTCTTTTTCCCGATAGTGCGTTAGGCTAAATTCATACTGGATAAACTCTTGGGGATTTTGATCAATGTTGAGATCCAGTCTCGTAAACCAAAGATTGCCGTAATATTTATGATTTTGTTCAGCAATTGCAGGATGTCTATTTGTATCGAACTTGAATTTATAATCCAATTTACCTAGGAATGTGTAAATAGCATCTCTTCTAATCTCTCTTTGATAAGCTTGTGGTCCCCCGAATCCCTCAATTTCGCGTATTTCCACTTCTCCTTTGAAATAGCCGTTATCATCGGTATTGCGTATAGTGAGATAAAGTGCTGCTTCTAACTTTCCTCCTTTCGTTGCTTTTCCCAACGGGGTAGCATACCCAGCGTAGATTCCGTTTATCTCACTGTAGTATTTTTTTGAGAGCGAATCTTTGTATGAGTGCCAGAACCAGAACAAAACAACAAGAGGAGTGAAAATCGAAAATAGATTGCTTATAGACTCAAGACTGTTCAAATTCTCCGAGTAGTGAGAAGCGGCAGGCTCTAATGTACCTTCCATTTTCTTGCAGGTTGCACCTGTAATTATGATGAGAATAAAAAGGAAATATTTCATCTCTTAAAATTCCAGATTGAGCTTGCGTTCATTGCAGCCGTCAATGTACATATGGTTTACTCTTTTACAAACCGCAGCACCGTTCTGCTTTCATCTGTGCTTACTTCTATGAAGTAGATGCCGCATGGCAGGCGGGAGATGTCTATTTGTGTTTGGTTTTGGTGTATGGAGAGGACGCGGCCTGTGGTGTCGGTGATTTTGATTTGGGTGTTGGTGGCGAGTAGGTTTTGGATGGTGAGGGTGTTTGCAACTGGATTTGGAAATACTGATATATCAGGCGCATTGTATTCGATGATTGAATTGGTTGTGTCAAGCACTATGAGGATGTTGTCGAAATTCTGATCCGGCACAAATGAATAGTTCTCATAAGTGAACTCGTGTTCAAACGAACCTGCAACGATGACTGAGTTGTCGAGTAAAATGGATTTATCAAGATGCACTTTTGCATCTTCATTTTGTTCGGTTGTCTGTATGTGCCAGATAGGTTCCATATTTTGGTCCAAGAGCATAATAAAACCATTGTCTGCATCTCCAGTGCTTGTTAGAGTGATACTGGCTGTAATACTTACTGTTGAAAGAAACTCTCCTGAAATGAGTATTTGATTATTGATGGGGAGTACGCTCCAATCAGTATGTAAATCTACACATCCAAACCCAAAAACGTCCAGCATGTTGCCAGCACTATCGAACTTGTAAATAGCCTTGATCTGATTGCCATCCAGCAACTCGCAATCCGGCCTGTAGAGGTTGCCTACCGGTGTGTAGAGTGTATCAGTGCCAAAGGTGTGCAGCCAAAATATTTGGTTGTTCTCAGAGGTTGTAATGCTGATGGACCTGCCGCTGCCTACATTATCAACAGTGACTAAAGAACCGTTGGATTTGTGCCACAGTTCTTCACCTGTATTTGAAAACTTGAACAAATAGCGGCTGGGTGGCAGTGGTTCTGAGTTGAAGTATATGTCGTCACCATAGGTGTCAGCAAGGGCATAAATGCCTCCATCCCCATCTACCGACACGTCATATAGCATCTCGTCATAAACTGTAGAATACACTCTTGCCCATTCTTCAGTTTCATCGGCTGCTATTTTCAAAATGCAGGCATCAATGGGTGGGAACCATTTGCCATTTACATCAGGATTGATATATGTATTGCCAGCGAAGGTGAGTGAATCTCTGAAGTGGCCAACAACTACAGCACCATTGTCAACAGTGACATCTATGCTTTCAGGTGTAAAATATTCGATGCCGTGAAGCCAAAGTGGATTGCCATCGGGGTCTAATTTGAGAATGAAGCCGGAGGCAGAGTCTTGATATTCACCTATAGAATAAGAAGCAGAGTTGGAGCTGCCACATAAATAAATATTTCCATTACTGTCGAATGAGGCATCATTGATATAGGAAATATCATATTCCTGAAACTCAACTTCCGTGGTCCATATTGTGCCGAGATTCTCTGACTTTAGCATTATAAGTGCCTTATCTGCCAAATCGGTATAGAGTTCATTATCTCCGAATTGCACATAATCACCTGTTCTAAAAGCCATTACAAATTTATCTCCCTTTGATGCCATAGCTCGCAGGGTGCCGCTCACGGCATTATGAATATGCACGGCATCCTGCACGTATTGTGCTGACATCCTCATTGATGTCAGCACAATGAGTGATGTTATGAGATGCTTCATTGTTTGATGAATTTGTATATCCATTTTCGATTTTCAGATACAATCATGATAGAGTATAATCCGGCAGATAAATGTCTTACGCCTATTCTGTTGTTTTGAATGATTGCTTGCACTTGTCTTCCCGTTGCATCGTATAGCAAACATTTCACTTGATCGAGTTTATGACTGGATGAAATATACAAAAACTCATCTGCTGGATTTGGATAGACTGACAAGTTTATATTGGTTTCTTCGACTACATTGATGGATGGATTGAACAAATGCAGCGTGTAAGCAAATTTTTGCATGGCAGCAGTATCAGAAGGTAGCCAAGTGTTGACCATGCTGCCGCCTTGTATTTGTTTGATATGGTATATGTAGCCCTCCATATTGGCAGAGGTAGAATTGTAACTGGTGAGGGCAATGCGCTCATCCGCAAAAAGGTATTTGTCGCTGCCCTGAGTATAATAAAGTTGGTAGGGTGTAGATGAGCTGTGCAAAGGCCAGGCATCTATAATGTTGTAGCCAGAAGGCAAGGAGTGGCTGGCGGAATAAGTGACTTTATAGATATCTGTAATATATGTGTTGGCCTCGAACTGCTGAAGATTGTGGTTGAGGTGGAGTACCACATTTGCCTGATGAAGTGTGTAGTTGCCACCCGGAAAAGCTTCGTGCTGAAGCAGATATTCAGGCGCTGCCACCTGCCTGAGTGCCTCACCGGCAGTAGCGTGGCCCCAACCCGTTGCCTCGTCATATTCCAATACATTTTCGTTGTTGTCGGTTCCCCTGTCTCGGCAGGTTTTTTCTATGATGCGTTCGACATCTTCAGGTGCAAGGTTTTGAGATTCGGACTCCTCAGTATTGACATGACTCAGCATTAAAGCGGCAACTCCGGCAGCATGGGGTGCTGCGGCAGAGGTTCCTGTGAAAGGACTATAATTGGACTGTCCTTCATCCCACCAAGTAGTCCACACCTCCTCATCCCCACAAGCCAAGAAGTCAACCAACTTTCCATAAGATGAAAATGATGCTTCAAGCCCGCCATTTTCGCCAGTGTTCCCTTCATTATTTGTCGAAGATGCACCCACACTCAATACCCATTCATCGTTGAAGCAGGCTGGATATACTTCCTGATTGTCGCCCGAATTTCCTCTGGCTACTGCAATAATGACATGATTTCTGACCGCATAGTTAATGGCCTCAGCTAGGCTGATCCATGTGTTATCATTACTTGACATCATACGCCATGGATAAGGCATTTCGGTGATGCTACCCCAACTATGGTTCATGATATGCAGGCCATAGCCAAAGCCAAGAGTTTCCAACTCGGTGGCGGCTTCAACTATTGCTTCTGTGGCCGCATCTTCATAGTTGAGAATGCCAACCCCGATCTTCGCATCATAAATGGCCACACCACTTGATTTGTTGGTGTTGTCTAACCCGGGATATTCAGGGTCTTCCAGCAATTCGGTTTCAAAATATTTCATATCACCGCCTGCAATGCCTACAATTCCCAGTCCGTTGTTGCTGATTGCCCCAATGATGCCAGTGACCTGTGTGCCATGGGTTGCACCCGTTAAAATGTCAGGTGTGATTTCGACATTATTGTAATAGTCAAATCCATCATAAACCTTAGACTCTCCATTCTCTTTTATGAAATCTTCGAAGAAGTAAATGACGCCTGTGTCAAAAATGCCAACTTTAATGAATTCCTCGCCCCGTGAAATACACCATGCATCCTCTGCCAGTATTGAGATTTGAGGATATACATAGCTGAATACGCTATACTGCAACTCGCTTTCAGTGTCAAATTCCCAAAGATGCTGAAACGGGTCATAATCTTCTGCAACGATAGCGGGAGTTGTCGTAATGCAATCGGCAGAAGTAAACACATGATTCACTCCTGTAGATATGACCAGCGGATATAAGCTACTGAAATCAGCAGCGAGTTGGAGTTCGTCCACCTCCTCACCAAAATCAAGAATGAGATAACTCCAAAACTTCGGAATCTCTACTTCTTCACCTCTTCTGCTTGTGCTGTATTGCATGTTTGT
>JBJXFP010000101.1:0-3561 GCA_046155615.1 Flavobacteriales bacterium
GGAGTATGTGTGTCGTCTCTGGCGATCCCCCTTTACACGAAGCCCCATTGCGCAGCTACCAGGAGCGGGGTTGCTGTGCGGGACTTGCTTGTCGCGACCTATAGGCCGGGATTAGGCGTAATCACATACCGTGATTAGGCTGCAAGCGCATAAGTTGTGTTGTCATTTCTGACTTGCAGTTTGCAGATTAAAGAGCCTAACTACAAAAAGCTCTGCATGCTTGCTCAGCTATTCATCTCGCTGTCAAATCCAAGGTCGGGCCCGACATGCGGTAGTTAGTTGAGTTCACAGCTGGCAGTTTTTTGCCTGCTGCTTTCAATAACAGACTACCATGAAAAAATTCAAGATGAGCTGAAATTTTCAAAGAACGTTTTGGCAAACATAGATTGGTTGTTTGGAAAAAGGTTGCCCGAAATTTTTTATGGGAAAACATATTCCAAATTCAGAATGGAAATCCGATACCCAGATTGAGCACCAGATTACTTCGGAATGGTACGTTGGTATAACTTGCATCAGTGCTGTTGAGGTAGCTGAGATATTCAGTCTTTGGTTGCCAGATCCAGCGCTCACCGGGCACTTTGCTTGGGTCTTTCAGTTTTATGCCCAGATCGAAACGCACCAGAAAAATGTCGAAGTCCAGACGCAAACCAACGCCTGATCCCATAGCAATTTCGCTTAAGAAACGCTCCGTGGTGAAGTCTGCACCAGGACGATCGACAACAGGATCTATCAGCCAGATGTTACCGAAGTCAGTAAAAAGAGCAAGATTAAACATTTGGGTTAGTTTGAAACGGTATTCAAAATTTGCTTCAAATTTTATTTCACCAATGTTGTTGAACGTGCGCACATACGTGCTATCACGCGAGGATCCGGGACCCAGAGTACGCGCTTGCCATGCGCGCATTCCATTGCTGCCACCAGAGAAAAAACTTTTTTCGAAAGGCAATACATTCAAGTTGCCATATGGTACACCGGCACCTCCATACATGCGCATCACGAAAGCATTTTTTTCATTTGCATTGAAGTAGAAACGCATGTCGTGTTCTAAGCGCACGTATTGCGCAAAACGGATACCAGCTATGAGATAGCTGCCGTTTTCGTCTTGTGCTGCATGCAGCCCGTGGTGCATAAGCAAGCGCAAAGTGTTGCCCGCTATACTGGCACTGCTGCGCATGTAGAAGTATTTGCGCTGGATGTGTGCCTTTTGTGTGTTCCAGGTAAGTGTGCCCGAGATGGCATGTATCAGGTGATCGGTATAGCTGTTCGCCAAAAATTTATCGTTCAGGCTTTCCAGAAAGTCTTGAAATGCAGTGGATTTGTCGATTTTTATGATGCTGAAATCCACTACATCCCACGTGATGCGTGTAACCTTGGTTGGATTTTCTATCCAGTTGTATGTGTACTTTAGTTGTGAAAGTGTTCGTTTGTAGTCAGGTCTTTGCTGATAGTTAAAAGCAGCACTGAGAGATGTTTGAGGTTCGCTGCTTCTTTTCATAAAATCGCATCCCAGCGGCCAGAGGCGAGGAACGCGGTAAGTGAGTTCGGGTCCTATTTCGAATGTATTCAACAATAGGTTTCGCTGAATGTTGCTCCCCGATGCGTTACCCGTCTGTACTAAAGTTTGTGAAGCTTCCAGACCAGTGATGATGCGTACATCCATTGCTTCTGCACCATGAAAAATATTGCGGTTACTGTAGAGCAAATTACCGTAGATACCCATGTTGCCGCTTCGGTGCGTTACCTGTGGTTCCACTCTGTAGTAATGTTTTTTTGAAGGTGACAGGTGTATGTGTGTTTGCAGTGTATGTATTCCATTGGTTCTTTCTTCATCTGGTATCAGTTGTATGGTAGTGGCACGCAACACTCCGAGTTGTGTGTATCGTTTATATGTTCTGTCTAATTGTTCGCGTTGAAACAAATCACCTGTGTGGTAGCCCTGTAGGCATGAGATAAGTTCAGGAGTAAGACTTGGCTCTTTGGTGTACACAATATTTAGCCCTTCGTAAAGAAGTGTATCCGTAGGTGCATAATTCTGCGCAGCTACATAGTCAGTGTGCACATAGATATCGCCAATGAAATATTTCTTGTGTGGTATGGCCACCAGACTATCAGGATATTCAGTGCTTGGAATAAGCGGCTGGCTCAATATCAGTTTTACATCCACTGTGCACCGTGTAGTGTCGCGCTGCGCATCATAGTTGATGTAGTCTTTGGTAAAGCTGAAGTAACCGTGGTTGTTCAGATAGGCTGTAATGTTTTCGCGCTCCTTGTCCAATACATTTAAGTCAAATACAATGGCACTGTCCAAAATGGACGACTTGATAAATGATTCTGTGTTTTCCGCTATCGCAGGATCTTCTATTTTGTAACTGATGTTTCGCAGTTTGTATGGTTCATTCGGATGTATCTGATAGTCCACCACGCATTGGTTCTTCTTTTGATTGTAATGCACTACAGGATTTACCACATTATTGAAGTAGCCTTTTTTTTGCAGATAAACACTCATTTGCTGTGCGCTCTTCACCATCCGTACTGAGTCGAATACTACTGTTGGCTCACCTACGGTTTCAGCCCAGAAGGTTCGCCAAGTCTGGCATTTTTCGCGCAATGGTTTTCCTTTGGCTATTCGTTTTGTGTTTTTGCGTTCACATTTTTCCAGCGCGAGTTGTTTGCTTTTTTCTAATTTGTTTTTGTTCACCATCAGGTAAACAGAGTGGTTGAATCGCCAATAGAGAATTCTTCTGTTTGGCTTCTGTCGGGTGAGTGAAATCAAATCATCGTTCGCAATGGTGTATTCCGCAGGTGCATCTACAACTGAAACCTGGTGTATGCGCAGAAAGGTCTGGCCCTCATCTAAGTTGCGCATGTTGCTGCATGAGCACACAAGCATGGCACAAATCAATATCATCAGTATTTGAAAATGTCTTTTCACAGCAGCATATCTTGCAGCGCAATTTGGGCACAACCTGCAAAAGGCGGCCCTCAGAGTTTCAAATATGTTGCCGTTGAAAAAAGACGTTAAGCTGGTACGCTCGCTGCATCAGAAAAAATTCAGAAATGAATCGGGCCTTTTCATAGTTGAAGGCAGGAAGATGGTGGATGAGGCCTTGAACAGCCATTTCCGACCTCACTCACTTTATACCACTGACCAACATTTCGCGCATGCAATGCCGGAAGCAATACTTGCAACGCAGCGCGAAATGGAGATGATGAGCACGCTTGCAACTGCTTCGCAGCATCTCGCAGTGCTTTATCAGAACAATGAAACATTCAAAAATCTGCAAAGCGAGCAGATGATTTTGGTGCTTGATGGAATAAGTGATCCTGGCAACATGGGCACCATGCTGCGCAATGCAGATTGGTTTGGAGTAAGGCAGGTGTTGTGCACCAATGACTGTGTGGAGCTATACAATCCTAAAGTGGTGCAGAGTACAATGGGCAGCATTTTTCGCGTGCGGGTGATGTATTCAGAGGTGTCGGAAATATTGGACATGCTGCGCAAATCTCAGTTCGGAATTGCAGGTGCAGTAATGAATGGCGAATCACTTTACGAAAGTGCAT
>JBJXFP010000117.1:0-17952 GCA_046155615.1 Flavobacteriales bacterium
TCGTTATCCCATCGCAAACAGCTTCCTCCGGGCCTTTGCACCAATCCTCCAGCGCGAACCCCTGCCTCTCAGCAGAAAGGTTGTTATCCAAAAAATAGTAAGGCTTACACAGGCTTGCCATGCAACACATGCATTGCAGCAGCCCGACACATTTTTTATATAACAATCTAAAAAGTAAGAAAATGAACAAAAGAGAGACAGCGCAGATGAACATGATAGATACCACTCTATCATACTGCGAAAACAACACTGCCGCCACTGCCGGCATCACAGCCTTTGCCACCACACTTGCTCAGGCCAGGTCAAAGTACGACACCGCCAACCTGCTCAATCAACTCACCATTCCCGGCACCACAGGTGTCACTGCCGACACACGCCAGTTGCGCGAGGTAGTCACCAACCTCACATTCAAATGCGGCTCAGGCGTCACAGCCTATGCTGGTGCCACAGCCAACAACGAATTGCGCAAAAAAGTGGACTACTCAATTCCCGAAATGAGCAAAATGTCCAAAGAAAATTTTGATGATGTCTCAGACACCATCTACAAAGAAGCACTCGCCAACCTTGCCACCGCAGGCGACTATGGGTACGACAACTCCGATGTCACAGCCCTACAGGCTGCTCTTGGCGTTTACTTGCCCAAGCAGCAAGACCCACGGCAGGCTGCCATAGCCATCAAAACTGCCAATGTCCAGATCAACCAAACCATAAGGCTCATCATCGACACATTTTTCAAGTTGCAATTGGACAACATGACAAACACACTGCTCATCACCAAGCCCACATTCCACAGCAACTACTTCAATGCTCGCATCATCATTGACCTTCCCACATCCAAGGCCAACCTCACAGGCATCACCACCGATGATGTCACCCAGCTACCCATTGCAGGCACACAGGCTACCATCTATGCCGTTGGCAATCCCACACCCCTCAAGTCAGCCATCACAGATGCCTTGGGCGCTTACACCATCAAACCCGTTTCCCCCGGCAACTACACTGTCGTTTTTACTTCCATTGGCTATGCATCACTCACCAAAAATTTCAGCATCAAAGCCGGACAAACAGTTACCGTCAGCCCATTCATGACTCCTGCACCATAAGCGGCAAAAACTTTTTAGTGAAGCATGCGCTGTCGCAAAATGTAATTTGGATAACCCAGCGCATCGCTCACATCCGTGACCTTCGGGTTCGGAGGATCCCGCAAAGTCACAACACTACAAAGGGCCTCAAATGGCCCTTTGTGTTATCCCAAAACGGAGCAGCGGTTTAGTTCACATGCTGAAAACTCAATCCTGTTTTGCGAGAATTTTACTCACATCCATTACCCTTCCTCCTGAAGGAACCACTATGTGGACGGAAGTGAATCCGTGATTGGGTTCTGCCGGTGCATTCTCAAAAGTCCATCACTGAATTCATGTGAACTTCCCTTCCCTCCGGGAAGGGTCAGGGATGGGCCATTATACCTTGTACATAATACCTTGTACATTGTACTTCGAACAAGCATACCGCCATACCTACCTTTAGCCCACTACAAGCACATGGGCATCAACACCATCCAATTAGAAGAAGAACGCAAGGAAATACTGCGCAGATACAGGCATCTGCTGCGCGTGTGCCACCGCAGCAAGTCGAGGGCCGACAAGGCGCGCATCCGCAAAGCATTTGAAGTAGCAGTGAAGGCCCACAGCGACATGCGCAGAAAAAGTGGTGAACCTTACATCTATCATCCGCTGGCTGTAGCCAAAATAGCTGCCGAAGAAATAGGTCTTGATACCACAAGCATAGTATGCGCCCTGCTGCATGACACAGTAGAGGATACCTACATCACCCTTGATGATATACAGAACCTCTTTGGCAAGCGCGAGCGCGTAATCATAGACGGGCTTACCAAAATAAGCGGACTGAGCGAAGTGGGCAGCAACAGCAGCGATCAGGCCGAAAATTTTCGCAAAATGCTACTCACCCTCAGCGATGATGTGCGTGTGATATTGGTAAAATTAGCCGACCGCCTGCACAACATGCGCACATTGGATCACATGAAGCGCGAGAAGCAACTCAAGATAGCCAGCGAAACCCTCTTCATGTACGCACCGCTGGCTCATCGCCTGGGGCTTTACAACATCAAGACTGAGCTGGAAGACCTTTCGCTAAAGCACAAAGACCCGGAGACCTATGAGGATATAGTGAGTCGCCTGCAAAAAACACAGGCCGTGCGCACGCGCTTTATCAATCAATTTTTGCTGCCCATAAAAAGAGCATTAGACAAAGCAGGCTTGCAGTATGAAGTGAAGAGCCGCACCAAAAGCATCTTCAGCATCTGGAATAAGATTGTAAAAAAAGGAGTACCCTTCGAGGAGATATACGATGTGTTCGCCATACGCATCATACTCAGCAGCGATGCTGACCACGAGAAGAGCGACTGCTGGCGGGTGTACTCCATAGTAACCGACTTCTACCAGCCCAGCCCCGAGCGCCTGCGCGACTGGATAAGCATACCCAAAAGCAGCGGCTACGAAAGTCTGCACACCACAGTGATGAGCCCCAGCGGCAAGTGGGTAGAGGTGCAGATACGCAGCCAGCGCATGGATGAGCTTGCCGAGAACGGCTACGCAGCCCACTGGAAATACAAAGACGCACCCGAAAGTCCGGAGAACAAACTCGACAAGTGGCTGCAGCAAGTACGCGAAGTATTAGACAGCCCCGAGGAAAATGCAATCGACTTCATTGACAATTTTAAA
The DNA here is from genome assembly GCA_046155615.1 of Flavobacteriales bacterium. Classification (GTDB taxonomy): domain Bacteria; phylum Bacteroidota; class Bacteroidia; order Flavobacteriales_D; family Sanyastnellaceae; genus JANNVZ01. The sequence continues at coordinate 2,742 of JBJXFP010000117.1, forward strand.
CTCTCACTCTTCAGCGAAGAGATATATGTGTTTACCCCCAATGGCGATTTGAAGACATTGCCCGTAGGCGCCACGGCATTAGACTTTGCTTTCCACATACACTCGCAGGTAGGCTCGCAGTGTATAGGTGCCAAGGTCAATTTCAAATTAGTGCCGCTAAGCCACAAACTGCGCAGTGGCGACCAGGTAGAAATACTCACCAGCAAAAAGCAAAGACCCAAAGAAGACTGGCTCAGCATAGTAATAACAGCCAGCGCCCGCCACAAAATCCGCGATGCCCTGCGCGAAGAAAAAAAGCAGATAGCCGAAGAAGGACGCGAGATGCTGAAAAGAAAATTTGGCCACCTCAAAGTAGAATGGCTCAGTGTGAACATAGATGAATTGGTGAAGCACTTCGACACCGACAGCGCCTTGGAACTCTACTTCCGCATAGCCAAAGGCTCGCTCGATCTCAGCAAGCTCAAGCAATTCAAAATAGAAGGCGGCAGGCTGCGGTTCGAGAAAAAAACAGAACCCGCTAAGGGGCAGGAAGAACCAAAAATTGTAACCAGCGCACCGCAAAAAGGAGAAACACTGCTGATAGGTGATGAGCAGCAAAAGATGGACTACAAGCTGGCCCCGTGCTGCAACCCCATACCCGGTGACGAGGTGTTCGGCTTCATCACCATTGGCGAAGGCATCAAGATACACCGCACCAACTGCCCCAACGCGCAGGAGCTGATGAGCAAGTATGCATACCGCGTCATCAAAGCACGCTGGCGCAACAAGGAGACAGTGCAGTTCGAAGTAGGCCTGCGCTTCTCAGGTATAGATGATGTGGGCATAGTGCAAAGCATCACCAACATCATCAGCACAGATATGAATGTGAACATGCGCTCCATCTCATTCGATGCCAACGATGGCATCTTTCAGGGTAAGGTGATAGTGCTGGTGCACGACACCTCGCACCTCAATTTTCTGATGGACAAATTGAAAGCAATAAATGGTGTGCTTACCGTGGACAGGATAGAGAGCGAGTTTGCCTGAGCACATACATTTGTACAACAAAGAAATGAGAGATGGAATTAATTGAAAGAATCACAATGAATCCAGCGGTTTGCTTTGGTAAACCTACTATTCGCAACAAGCGCTATCCTGTTCAACTGATCATTGATTTGTTGTCGGCAGGTATGACGGAGCAAGAAATTCTTGGCGACTATGAAGACCTTGAGGCTGATGATATAAAGGCATGTCTTCATTTTGCATCGAGAATGCTGGAGGTAAAGAGTATTCAGAAGGTTCTACCTGCATCATGAAATTTCTTGTAGATGCACAACTACCGAAAGTGCTTTCTGGCTGGCTTGTACAGCAGGGTTATGAAGCGATTCATACTCTTGATCTGGCACAAGGAAATGATACGGCAGATGTAGAGGTGCTTGAATATGCATGGATCAATGGCTACACTATCATCACCAAAGATTCAGACTTCCTGAATTATTTCACGATCAAATCAAAACCAGAAAAGTTGTTACTGCTGACCTGCGGCAACATCCCAAACCAACAATTGATTGAGTTGTTCAAAATCAACTTCCCATCAATTTTGAAAGAGCTAAATGAATGCAGATTGATAGAGTTAAATGAAAAATCTATTGTGGCACATTGATCAACCAGAAGCCATGACCCCACCGGAAATACATGAAAAGGTAAAGAACATTTTCTCCAAATACATGGAGAAAAACCAGCACAGGAAAACCCCTGAGCGCTTTGCCATATTGCGCGAGGTGTATAGCTACAACGGCCATTTCGACATAGAAACACTGCACCGGCTGATGAAGGAAAAAAACTACCGCGTATCTCTGGCTACACTTTACAACACGATGGAATTGCTTATTGATTGTGGATTGGTGCGCAAACATCAGTTTGGCAAGCACACGGCACAATATGAACGCGCATTTCAAAACCAACAGCACGACCACATCATACTCACCGATACAGGCGAGGTGCTCGAATTTTGCGATCCGCGGATTCACAACATCAAATCCACATTAGAGGAGATATTCGGTATAGAGATAGAGCATCATGCCCTGCATTTTTATGGCCGAAAGAAGTGAACTGCAAGAGTCCCGATTCAGTCAATCTGGTCAATAACTTCACTTCATTCACAGCGTACAGCCCATTACATTTGCGCCCCTTTTCACAGGAAATGGAGAGTCAGTATTGAAGACAACATCTATTACAACAGACAGCAACGCAGTGATATCGAAAGTGCGCGATATAGCTGCACTATTTAAGCTACGCTTAGCCAGCCTCGTGGTGGTGAGTGCAGTGCTTGGCTACTATATGGGCGCGGCCACCACCGAGTGGGTCAAAATGTTGGCCCTTTGCCTCGGAGGCTTTCTGCTCACAGGTGGCAGCAACGGTATGAATCAGGTACTCGAGCGCAGGTGGGATGCGCTGATGAATCGCACAGCGGTGCGCCCCATTCCCTCCGGCAAAATGTCGCATGTGGAAGCCACCATATTATCCATTCTTGCAGCCACAGCGGGTATAGTGCTGCTGTGGTGGCTAGTCAATCAGGCCTGCGGCATATTGGGCTTGTGCGCATTCTTCATGTATGTATTTCTGTACACACCACTCAAGCGTGTAACCAGCCTGGCTGTTTTTGTAGGAGCATTTCCGGGTGCTATTCCACCCATGCTGGGTTATGTGGCAGCTACAAATAATTATGGACTGGAAGCAGGTTTGCTTTTTGCCATGCAGTTCATGTGGCAGTTTCCTCACTTCTGGAGCATAGCCTGGGTATCGCACGAGGATTACAAGCGCGGAGGTTACGACTTGCTTCCTTTTCGTGGCGGCCCATCCAAGCGCAATGCCTTTCAGATATTTCTTTATTCCGCCTTCCTCATCCCCGTCAGTTTGTTGCCATGGGCATTGCCTGTACAACAACCAATGATGGGCAATGTGGCCTTGGCAGTGGCTGTGATCTGCGGTCTCATCATGCTGTTGTTCAGCATGCGGCTATATCGCACCAGCGACACAAGAGATGCACGCAAGGTCATGTTCACCTCCTTCTTTTACCTGCCCGTAGTTCAGTTGTTTTATGTATTAGACAGATTGCAGTAGAGTAGTTATTACAAGCATTTGCATCGTCATCCTTTTACCCCCCTACCCCACACCAATGAACGAAGAATTGCCCTCCGCCACAGGCCGTAAGAAGTTAGACGTATTCGAAGGCGTGGAGCCTGAGATAAAAGTGCGCACCAAAAAGATGATGATGTGGTTCATCATCTTCGCTATTGTGATGATGTTTGCCGGCTTCACCAGCGCCCTCATAGTGATGTATGGCAAAGCAATGTGGGTGCACATAGTACCGTCACAATGGCTCTGGACAAGCAATGCGTTGATATTGGTCAGCAGCATTACACTTTATGCAGGCCATAAAATGCTGCGCAATGGAAGACAAAGATTGGCATTGGTGTTCACCCTCATCACACTGGCCCTTGGCATAGGCTTCACCATATCTCAAAATGCTGCATGGACAGAGATGAAAGCCCGTGGCATGGGCCGCACTACCTACCTGAATGAGCAGGGTCTTGAGGCATCGCGCTGGAATAGCATAGGAAAGATAACCGGTGAGTACGGCAAAGACTTTTGGTTTGAAATAAATGGCCAGCAAGTAACCCTTCAGGATGGCGAATACTACGATCCGGCTAACCCTGCCAGGCCAGTTACCAACACTGTGATGACGACCTTCAATGCAAGTGGCGCATTGCTCAGCATCCTCATCTATCTCCACATTATCCATTTGTTACTTGGCCTCATCTATCTTACAGTAAATAGTGTCAGAATAATGAGAGGCAGGCTGAATGCACAAAACTGGATAAGCCATTATGCCAATAGCATGTATTGGCATTTTCTTGGTTTGTTATGGCTCTACCTGTTTGCATTCATGTTTTTTATCTACTGAAGTGGAGGTTGTGCATGGCCCAGAATCAGAAAGCACCATGCACCGCAACAAAGCATTTCATCAACATACGAGCGGTGATTCTTTTTTTTCAACAGTCAGGACTTGCAAGCCTTGAATAGTGATTAAACTTGCGCCCGAAAAAAATCATTTTCCTCAAAACCTTATGTCAGCAAACGCACACGCAGTAAGCAAAGAAGAGTTGTGGGGTGGCGGTCAGTCACCATTCAGTATCAGCTACGGCAAAATGATGATGTGGTATTTCTTGGTGTCAGATGCCCTGACATTCGGAGGATTACTTACAGCCTATGGAGTAATACGGCACGGACTCAGTGAACCATGGCCTGTAGGTGAGCAAGTGTTCGAAGCACTGCCATTTATGGGAGCCAAGAGTTTTCCGCTCATCTATGTGGCCTTGATGACGTTTATCCTCATCGTGTCATCAGTAACTATGGTGCTTGCAGTAGAAGCTGGCCATCGCATGGACAAGAAAGGTGTAGTGAAATGGTTAGGCTTTACCATTCTGGGTGGATTTTTCTTTCTTGGATCACAGGCTTGGGAATGGGCTCACTTCATACACGGCTCAGGTGGCGGTTTTCAAACATCACAACCCGTGCACGTAACCTCAGTGAACGAGGCCGGTGAAAATGTAGAACTCGACTTACCTACCGGCACATGGATACATATGACAAGCGATATGGGCCATGCATACGAGCATGCCGTAGATGCAGGCCATCATGTAAACCTTAGCGGCTCCAACCTGATGATAGAGCACGGCCATGCGCACGATGCACATGCTGAGCATGGCGCACATGCGACACCAGATGCTCATGCTGATGCACACGCATCCGCAGAAGCAGTGCCTTTAGATTTGATAGTAAATAAATATGTGCTCGAGCATAAAGACGGAAAGGACATCCGCAAAATGTCAGTGAAAGGAGATGAAGCAGTAAAACTCTGGAATGCGATGTCAGCAAATACGCTTGCCTTTGGAGCCAATATGAGCAAGAATGAATATGGCCCGCAGCAGTATTCTAACTTTTTCTTCTTTGTTACCGGTTTCCACGGCTTCCACGTATTTCAGGGTGTTATGATCAACATTATCATCTGGCTGATGGCCATACGCGGAGTATTCCAGCGCAGAGGCCATTACGAGATGATTGAAAAAATTGGACTTTTCTGGCACTTTGTGGATCTCGTGTGGGTATTTGTATTCACATTCTACTACCTCGTTTAACAAGTAAAGAAATCACCAAGTCAACAAATAGAATATGGAAAGAGACGATTTGATAGTAAACGACAGCTACTCTGTAGCAGCCAACCATGACGAAACCGAAGGTGCCAAAATCAGAAAACGCGTTTGGGTAGTTACCGCCATACTCACTGTAGTTACTGTATTAGAAATATTTATGGGCGTCTATTTCAAACGCAACGGCACCCTTACCTGGCAAACCATTAAACTTGCCTTCATAGCCCTTACTCTATTCAAAGCTGCATACATCGTATTAGACTTCATGCACCTTGGAGGTGAGCGAAGAAATCTGAAGTATGTAGTTTTATTGCCATACGCCCTTTTCATTCTTTACCTCCTCTTCATTGGTTTGTACGAAGGCCTGTCATTTCAGGACTTGAACAACCGGTATTGATAATCTCAAGCAGCCTGAATGGCTCAAATGAATAAATGGAAAAAGTATATCGCCTTATGTGGTATGCTTTTTTTGTTTCCGCTCTTTTTCTTATTGTTTTTTGGCAAAGGCGCCACACATCACTTCAGCAGGCTTCGCTACTTAGATCCTGCACACGACACATTGGTAGCAGAAAGCAACTACAAGCTACCCTCATTTGCTTTTACTAACCAGCATGGCGATCTGATAACCAACGAAACACTGAAGGACAAAGTCTGGATTGCCGCATTCTATTCACTCGGAGATGAGCATCTGGCAAAAATTACAGACCGTTTGCTGAACATCAACTTCAAGTATGGCAGCGAAGATGATATTTGCATCGTGGTATTTAGTACGGATTGTGACCACGACACGCAGGAAACCATGGCCGCTTACACCACCCAACTCACGCGCTATCAGGCACACACAGGCAAATGGCAATTTTTGACAGGCAACCAGCAAGCCATGCAGAGTTTCATACGCAACGGTTTTCTGGCCAATGACCTCAGCAACGAAGCAATATTCAGACTGGTGGACACTGAAGGCCACATACGCGGCTTGTATGGCAACACTGAATACCACATCCAGGATGCCATTGAAGACATAGCGCTATTGAAAAAAGAAATAGACCTAAAAAAATACCATGCCCGCAAAGCCTCTGAAACGAATAATTAGTATTGCAGCAGTGAGCACACTGATGGCTGCCAGATGCTCTGCACCTGACACAGCGCTTGAGGCCTCAACTCCGGCCCAGCCACTACCATACCTTGGCGAGCACGATGTGCAACTGAACCGAAAGGCTGACGGCACAGTCTATCCTGACACTGTTTACTACACCATTCCGAAATTTTCATTCACCAATCAACAAGGCAGCGAAGTATCGCATCACCAATATGAAGGCAAAATCTTCGTAGCAGATTTCTTCTTCACTACATGCAACAGCATTTGCCCAGTGATGAGTAGCCAAATGGCCCGATTGCAAGCCAGGGTAAAAAATGAAGGTTTGGAGAATGAAGTGATGTTCCTGTCACATACTGTGAAGCCCGAAGAAGACACCCCTGAAGTATTGATGAATTACGCCAATTCCATAGGTGCTGATTTAACAAGCTGGCATTTTGTAACCGGAAATGCTGACGATATCTATGACTTAGCTCAGCAAGGCTACATGCTCACCGCATTCCCAAGTGACACCGCTCAGGGTGGCGTATTTCACACCGACAAATTCACTTTGGTAGATAATGAGATGCACATACGAGGATATTATGACGGCACATCCACACAATCCGTGGATCAACTTTTTGACGATTTGAAAACACTGTTGCAAGAAACACATGACCACAAGCACACAGCCGGCTACTGATAGATTATTGGCCGAGCGCAAAGCGAGAATTTTTGTAATATCTGCCAGCGTAGCCATACCCGTTTTGGTGTCTGTCCTGCACTTCATGCCTAAGATAGAGGCAACTGACAGTGGCTTGCGCAACATGCTGAATAAGTTGCCCGCTTTCAACGCAACTGTGAATGGATTGACTGCCATAATCCTGATTGCTGCCCTATGGGCCATCAGAGGAAAAAACGTAGCTCTGCATCGCAAGCTGATGACAACAGCACTTGTGTTGTCAGTACTTTTTCTGCTTAGTTACATAGGCTACCACAGCACCAGCGAGCACACCATATTTCCAAAGGACAATCCCATGCGTCCCTGGTATCTGCTCATTCTCAATTCACACATCATACTATCTGCCGTTATAGTGCCCATGGTACTTATTTCATACACCCGCGCGCTGGCTCAACGATTTGACAGACACAGGAGAATAGCGCGTATCACCTGGCCACTTTGGCTATATGTTACCGTCAGTGGTGTTGTTGTTTACTTTTTAATAAGCCCTTACTACCCTTTCTGATTTTATTGCAGCCTCCTTTTACTTTTGTTTCCATGAAAAAAGCAATCCTGAATTCAATACTCATCGTATTGTTTACCGTGACGGTGCAAACTGTGCATGCGCAATGTGCCATGTGCAGGCAAACAGCAGAAAGTGCTTCGGAGAATGTAAATGCAGGAATTGGTCAGGGTCTCAACACGGGAATAGTATATCTGATGCTGGTTCCCTACTTGCTGCTCACTACAGTAGGAGTTATTTTTTTCAGAAAGAAAATTGTGACCTTTTTCAGTGGAAAATGAATCAAACAAAAACAAGCAAGAAAGAAAAAAGTGAACAAAACCTTAATAGACACAAACACGCCTTGAGTTGGAAAGGTTGTTGCTAAATGTGCGCGGCCATTTTTTCCGAAACCCAAGACTAAAGAGACGAACCTCGATAAACAGTTTTTTTAACAATCAACAAAATGAGACAAACTATTGCAGCCACCTCCTTACTGCTGCTTCTGCTTACCAGCCAGTCCTCACTGGCACAGTTCACCACCGAAAAGGCCATTGACTCTACCCAAACCGGTGTAGAGGAACAAAAAATGCAACTGCTGGTAACTGATTTCAAAACCAAACGCGTGATGGAAGCCGATGTGATGGTAAAGGGACTGAACCCCAGGAAAACAGTTGTGTTCAAAGAACTCAGCGATACCACACTGGTGCTGAAAAAATACCGAGAGTATACTGTGTCGGTAGTGAAAAAAGGATACCTCTACTTCGCGCACAAATTCTGGCCTGATGAAAAAGCGTTGCACCTGGAGCGCATAGAGTTGAAACCATTGCAAATAGGTTTGAAGGCAAGTATCGAAGACATCTACTTTTTGGGTGATGAGACAGAGATTTACTACAAATCGCTCACAGCGCTTGAAGAACTGACAAACTACCTGAACGAAAACCCGACAGTGAAAATATGCCTCATAGGCCATGCAAATGGGCCAATAGGATCTGAACAAAAGAGCGACAACTTTTACAAAAAAATGAGTGAGAAGCGTGCTGAAGCCATTCGTGACTATTTGGTACAACATGGAATAGATGAAGACAGATTGACCACGCGTGGCGAAGGCAATAAACAAATGCTATATCCTGACCCTGAAACTGACTGGCAAGTGAATGCTAACCGCAGAATCGAAATTGAGATAACTTCATTCTAAACTGCTTTTTCAAAAAAGAATTCAAAAAGCTCCTTTGCAAATTTGCAGAGGAGCTTTTTTCTTGCGCTTCATTTTCATCGCCTGCATAGCCCTTTTGTAAAACATTGCCACCATTAGACATATAGAATGCGCTACATGTATGCAATCAATTCTATGTTTGAGCAGCAAAAAGCAACAAACCATGCAAAGACTTCTGATAATATTAATTGCAGCCTTGCCACTTTCACTATCAGCGCAAGTGTGGACATTGGATAGTTGTGTGCAGTATGCCTACTTGCAAAATCTGAGTATAAAGCAAAGTAAATTGAATGTGGAACTGGCAGAAGCCAGCGAGTTGAATGCACTTGGCAACATGCTGCCCAGCCTGAACGGTCAGGCTACGCACGGCTTCAACTGGGGACAGCGAATCGACCCATTTACCAATCAGTTCGCGACTGAACGCATTCGCAGCAACAACTTCGGTATCAACACAAGCATGACTTTGTTCAATGGATTTGCATTGCTCAATAGTTGGAAACAATCTGAACTGAATACCGAGGCCAGTAAGTGGAACTACGAAAAAATGCAAAATGACATTGCACTGAATGTATCAAGCTCTTACCTGGCAGTGCTACTCAACAGAGAGATGCTCATCATAGCACAACAAAACCTTGCGGCCACACAAAAGCAACTGACACGAATTGAAAAATTGGTGTTCGCAGGACAATTGGCAGAGAATGTATTGGCCGATATGGAGGCGCAGGAAGCAAGCGACAAAGCCAGCCTAATCAATGCAGAGAACAGCCATACGCTATCGAAACTTGCACTGATGCAACTGCTCCAATTAGATGCGCTGCAAATGGAAACATTCGAAATATTTGTTCCTGACATGAGCGACTTCTCCACCGAAGTGATGATTGCTTCACCACAGCTTGCGGCACAAGCAGCACTCAACAATTTTCCGGAGGTAAAAAGTGCAACTACACAATTAGCCGCAGCCGACCTCGGAGTGAAAGCCGCCAAAGGCTCACGCTACCCCAGTCTGAACATGAGCTATAGCTATGGCTCGGGATACAGTGGCGCTGCAAAGGAAATAACAGGTGAGCCAACTTTGGTATATGACACATTAGAAGTTGAACAAGTTGAGGTTGTTATTCCCGGACTTAATTATGATGATGATGACTACACTTTGAAACCATTTGAAAAGCAATTCAAAGACAACATCAACCAATCATTGTTCTTCTCACTCACCATACCCATTTTTAATGGCTTTGCAACTCGCACCAATGTGAAACGTGCAGAACTGAACCGCGAAATAACCGCATTGCAATTAGAACAAACCAAACAAGCCCTGGAACAAAGTGTGTATCGCGCACATGCCGATGTGCAAGCTGCACTGGCCTCTTACCAAGCCTCTGAGGAAAGCGTGAAGGCAAGCCAGCGTGCATTTCAATATGCAGAAACACGCTATGAGAATGGACAAACCAATCTGGTGGACTACAACGATGCACGAACAAGACTTGACAATGCATTGGCCTCGCAGGCACGTGCACGGTACGACTTTATTTTCAAACTGAAAGTGCTGGAATTTTACCAGGGCAAATCAATAAGCATGAAGTAATGAAAAAAATTTGGAAAACAATATTGTGGATTGCAGTACCCCTTGTGCTGATACTCATCATAGTGAGCGCTCTGGGTGGTGATGATGGTATGAAGCAAGTGAATGTGGAAAAGAGTGCAATGCGGAGCATCACTGAGAATGTTTCGGCAAGCGGAAAAATTCAACCTGAAACTGAAGTAAAAATTCAGTCGCAGGTGAGTGGCGAAATAGTGGAACTGCCTGTGAAAGAAGGCGACCTCGTAAAACAAGGCCAAGTGTTGGTGCGCATCAATCCGGACATTTATGAATCTTCATTGAACCGCGCACAGGCAAGTATAAACAGCGCGAAGAGCAACCTGAGCAGCGCCAAAGCACGCAGGGCACAAGCCGAAGCGCAATTCAAGGCAACAGAATTGAACTATGCAAGACAGAAAAAACTATTTGATGACGGAGCCATTTCCAAAGCTGAAATGGAAACCATAACCAGTACCTATGAAACATCGAAAGCCGAACTGGTAGCCTCCAATGAAAGCATTAGCAGTGCAGAATTTTCAATAGAAAGCGCACAAGCCGGTGTAACAGAAGCAAGCGACAACCTGAAGCGCACCACGATACTCGCACCAATGAATGGCACTGTTACAGCACTCACCAAAGAACTTGGAGAAGCTGTGCTTGGCAACAGCATGATGAGTGGTGACATCATCATGAAAATATCTGCATTGCAAACCATGGAAGTGAATGTGGAAGTAAACGAGAGTGATATAGTGCGCGTGCAATTAGGCGACACAACACTGGTAGAAGTGGACGCTTACGATGATGAAAAATTCAAAGGCGTGGTGACAGAAATAAGCAATACAGCCAGCAACATGCTTACAGCAAGCATAGACCAGGTAACGAACTTCGAAGTAAAAATTAGAATACTACCCGAATCATATGCACACCTTGCAAAAGACCAGGCTACAGACTACTCACCTTTTAGACCCGGCATGAGTGCCACCGTGGAAATACAAACAGAAAAAGCCGAGAATGTGCTGACAGTTCCTATCAAAGCAGTTGCCACACGCGAGGACACCTCATCAGCATCCATATTGGAAAGAATCAGGAAAAAAGAAAATGCAACAACTGAAACAGTGATACCTGAAGAACCCTTTACAGTAGTATTTGTGATGAACGAAACAACCAAGGTGTCGGAACTGCGCGTGGTTGAAACAGGCATACAAGACGACAAATTCATACACATACTAAGCGGTGTGAACGAAGGCGAACAAGTGATAACAGGCCCCTATGATGAAGTAAGCCGCAAGCTGAAGCCGGGTGACCAGGTAGAAATAAAGCGCATTGAAGACGCCACAGATGCCAAAGAAGAAGAAGAAGAAGAAGAATAATGGCCCTGATACTGTTGATAGAAACAACAACCACCAACTGCTCGGTAGCCCTGGCTCGTGATGGCGTAGTAGTGGCATGCCGAGAACAGGATGAAGAGCAATACATCCATGCTGAAAAACTTCACCTGTTCATAGAAGAATTATTGAACACATGCAATACACGCAAGCAACAACTGCAAGCAGTCTGTGTAAGCAAAGGGCCAGGCTCATATACCGGCCTGCGCATAGGAGTGAGCGCTGCCAAGGGTTTGTGCTTTGCATTAGACATTCCGCTTATAGCTGCCGACACGCTTTTTGCACTTGCTCTCTACGGCAAACAACTTCACCCAGAATTTGAATGCTATTGTGCCATGACAGATGCAAGACGCGATGATGTGTACACCTCAACATTTGACAATGCCATGAAAACCATGCGTGAAGTAAGTGCCTCTACTATAGATACCATGTTTATCGCAGATATGGCCGGCAACAACACCCTTTTCATAGGCAATGGTGCACATAAAATGAGTGGCCGGATAAATGAGAGCAGCAGTATCGAACGTTTGTTGCCTTCAGCACAAATGCTTGGGCAGATAGCAGAAGCGAAATTTCAAAGCAACCAGTTTGAAGATGTGGCCTACTTCGAACCGTTCTATTTGAAAGAATTTGTGGCGATAGCTGCAAAGAAAAAAATGTTTTGATAGAGGTTCAATTCAATTTTTCTTCCTTTTCACAAAGTACATATCCATCTCGCCCTTGCCTTTTGCCTGCACCTTGCCACGGTATTCAAATTCGAGTATTGGTTCATCTTTTATTAACTCATAGGTAGCCCCCGAAATGTTCACCATGCCCACCTCACCAGACGACTCCATGCGCGAGGCCGTGTTCACGCTGTCACCCCACACATCGTATTGAAATTTTTTGACACCCACGACACCCGCCACCACAGGTCCACTGTGTAGGCCCATGCGCATATCGAAGGCAAGCCAGCCTTTGTTTGTCAATTCAACTTTGCGTTGACCTATAAATTCTTGCATATCTATGGCAGCAAGAATTGCATTGAGTGCGTTGTGTTGTGCTCGATTTGGCAATCCGCCCACCGCCATATAGGCGTCTCCGATTGTTTTGATTTTCTCAAGACCATATTGGGTGACTATATGATCAAAGGCTTGAAAACAAATGTCAAGCTCACCCACCAATTCACTTGCGCTGAGCCTCTCCGACATGGAAGTAAAGCCTTTGAAATCTGAAAACAAAATGGTGACACATTCAAAATCCTGAGCCAGTGCTTTGCCATGTTCCTTCAATTCTTCAGCCACTTCATTCGGCAAAATATTCTTTAGCAAATCATCGCTGCGTTGTTTCTCGCGGGCAATAATGTCGTTTTTTAACAGCAGTTCATTTCGGTTTTTACGTATGTGCCGATAGCGCATGAAGAGAGAGCCAAGCGTAATAAGCAATAAACCGGCTCCAGCATACATGGCATTTCGTGTGCGCTTTACCTTTTCATTCTTTAAGGCTGCATCAAGGTTTTTTACTTTAAGTTCATCTATCTCCTTTTCCTTTTTCACCGATTCGTATTTCTCTTGCATTTCAGCTATAGACTTTACACGCTCAATAGAAACAATGCTGTCATGCAAGGTGTTGTATATAAGTAGATGTTGATATGCTGAATCAACCTCATCCATTTTAAGGAAAACATCAGCAAGGTTGCGCTCTGAGTTTTCGATGCGCTGAAGGTCATCATGCGATTTAGCCAACTCTCCATACTCTCTAAAGATGTGCAAAGCATCCTTGTAGTTTTCTCTTTCCCTCTCCAATACTCCGATGTTTCTTTTGAGATCCATCATGCTTTCATAGTCTTGTCTTTGTTCTACTGAACGCAGCGCTTCGTAGAAATAAAAACTTGCACTGTCGAGGTTCTCCTCCATCCCAAACAAGGTACCGATGTTTATGAGTGCTTCTTCAGAAATTTGTGCCTCATTCACCTGGCGCGCTTCTGCAAGCAGTTTTCGAAAAATATTATCAGCCTCTTCAACCTCGCCCATAGAGGCGAGCGCTATGCCTTTGTTGTTGAGCAAGCCAAGTTTTTCCTTGCCTACGGGCCAATATTTGTTCCACTTACCCAATGCTTCATTGCACTTTTTCACAGCTTGCTCAAAGTCACCTAGACTTAAATAAGTGCTTGAAAGGTTGAGGTAGATTTCCATCAGCAATAAACTATCGCAGGTGGTTTTGAATGCATCGAGCGACCAAAGAAGGCGCTGAAGGCCCACATCTACTTTGCCCATGCCTTCAAGGTAACTTGAACAGAGTATGTTGGCTTCTATCATCTTGCACAACTCACTGTTTTGTTCGAAAATTTTATAGGCAGAGTCAGCAAGCACTAATGAACTTGATAATTCTTCGGACCTGGTAGTGGTGAGTGAGTCAATGACTTTATCGGCCCATGATGTTTGAGCTTTCATTGTCCTATAACTTCCAACAGATAGCAGAAGAACAAAGACATGACAAAGATTCTTGATACAGTGTTTTATTTTTTTACTTCGATTCAAAGTGGATAGCGATCTGTTTTTATGTTGTATCAAATAATCAAAAAAATAGAAAAGCGGTAATTGTTCATTACCGCTTTTCACGTTGTAAAACACTTCAGATTTTATGCTGTTGCACTGTCAGTTTTCATTATTACTTCTTCATCCTCTTTTTTGGTTTTTGCAAAGGTGAAACCTGTTGGGTTACCGGCACCGCCTTTGGCTCCTGCTTCCACCAATACACTCGGTGGAAAGCCGGTTGACACATCAAAAGTGACACAAAAAACACTGCTTACATTGGTGTACCCCGGCCATCCGGTTCTTACTGTAAAGCCTGTCGGTAATGGAGTTTCCAATCCGTCATTGCCCTCTATGTAGGTCATATTGCCTACAATGTCGTTAGCACCTGTAACGGTAACATACACACTGCATGTGCCATTGGCATTTCTGAAGCAAGAATTGATGCGTACGCTAACGTCTGTTCTTGGAGGACCGTTTTGTACCGGAGTACCGGCATACTGAGTGGTCACATTCGATGCAGGAATAATTCCAGAGAAATAAGCAACTGTTGTAGCCATGATTTAGATGTTTATTTGGTTAATTAAAGTGCCAAGCTACATGATGCCGTGATTGAGACCAAAGAATAAAGTGAATTATTATAGACTCCAACGAACATTTGGAATACGACTTTTCTTCGTCAGGGTGTGTCTGCCTATTACTCCGCTGATGATGCAAACTCAAACAGAGTAATCTCCCGTCTTGCATTGAACCTTATCTGGTGCAAATGCCCCAACGCGCGGTTGATGTAGAGAGTTCTTCCATCTTCAAAAGCAAACTCGCCTGATGTATAGCGCTTGTTCTTTACAGGTAAAATAAAGGGGTCAAGAAAAGGCGGCTTTACCTGACCACCGTGAGTGTGGCCTGCAAGTATCCAACTATTGTAGCCATGCCACACATCCAAGTCGCATACATCAGGATTGTGACAAAGCACCAAGTTGCATTGCATATGATCCACATTGGCCATCACTTCGAGTGGATTAAAATTCAAACCC
>JBJXFP010000122.1:0-31555 GCA_046155615.1 Flavobacteriales bacterium
ATTTCAAAGTGGAAAGTGTGCGCGAAGGCGAAAACAAAGTGGCCGAGTTTCAGAAGGGTATCATCACCAAAGACCACAAGATTGGCAAGACGGATGCGAAGAATGGAACCACAACCATCTTCATTCCCGATGACAGTCTCTTCCACAACTTTCAATACAGGGCGCAGTATGTGGAAAAACTGCTTTGGAACTATTGCTACCTGAACACGGGCCTCACCATCGTATTCAATGGCCAGAAATTCAGAAGCGAGAATGGCCTGAAGGACCTGCTGGCTGCCAACCTCAGCGAAGACCAACTTTATCCCACCATACACCTGAAAGGGGAAGACATAGAAGTAGCAATCACCCACACCAACAGCTATGGAGAGGACTACTACAGCTTTGTAAACGGACAATACACAACACAGGGCGGAACGCACCAAGGTGCATTTCGCGAGGCGTATGTGAAGGTGATCCGCGACTTCTTCGGAAAAGATTTTGAGGCGGTGGACATCCGCTCGGGCATAGTGGCTGCCTGCGCTGTGAAGGTGATAGAACCCGTATTTGAATCACAAACAAAAACAAAACTCGGCTCCACAGAAATAGAACCCAATGGCAAAAGCATGAAGGCTTTCATATTGGATTTTCTGCAAAAGGAACTCGACAACTTCCTGCACAAAAACCCGGAAGCGGTAGCCGCGCTTCAGAAAAAAATACAGCAGAGTGAAAGAGAAAGAAAGGAACTGGCAGGCATACAAAAGCTCTCACGCGAACGCGCTAAGAAGGCCAACCTGCACAACAAAAAACTGCGCGACTGCAAAGTCCATTTCAACGACAAGAAAGAAGAAGCGCCTGAGACAACACTATTCATTACCGAGGGTGACAGTGCGAGTGGTAGCATCACCATCAGCCGCAATGTGCAGACACAGGCCGTGTTCAGTCTGAGAGGTAAGCCGCTGAATACTTATGGCATGACCAAAAAGGTGGTGTATGAAAATGAAGAGTTCAACCTGCTGCAAGCCGCCCTCGATATAGAAAACGGCCTCGATGACTTGCGCTACAACAAAGTAGTGATAGCCACCGATGCCGATGTGGATGGCATGCACATCCGCCTGCTGATGATTACGTTCTTCCTGCAATTCTTCCCCGACCTGGTGAAACACGGACACTTGTATGTACTCACCACACCACTCTTCCGTGTGCGCAACAAGAAGGAAACCATCTACTGCTACAGCGACCAGGAAAGGCAAGACGCGATAGCTAAACTGGGGGTGAAACCGGAAATAACCCGATTCAAAGGCTTGGGAGAAATATCGCCCGATGAGTTCAAGGGTTTTATTGGCGAAGACATCCGCCTTGAGCCTGTGGTGATAGGCAAAGACTCGCACCTGAAAGACATGCTCGAATTCTACATGGGCAAGAACACCCCGGAAAGACAAGAGTTCATCATCAGCAACCTGAAAGTGGAAAAGGATGAGGCCGTGGTGGTGGAAGAGGCGGATGAAGTGACTGCTGCCTGAGCATCCCCCCAATCCCTGCCAAAATTTCTTTTCTGGCAGCATACGTGCTTCCGTATGCTACCAATAATGTTTTCCCGATGCCATACGTCCTTCCGTATTCAATAAAAAAAGTTACTCCGGTGTCATACGGGCGTCCGTACGACATAAAAAATACTTTCGTGGCAGCATACGGGCGTCCGTATGGCATAAAAAATACTTTCGTGGCAGCATACGGGCGTCTGTATGACATAAAAAATACTTTCTTGGCAGCATACGGACGTCCGTATTCTGCCAATAATGTTTTCCCGATGTCATACCGAAGCACGTATGACACCAAAGTGAAATAGGGGGTTGAAAGCCGAAACTGCTGCGATGCTCCGCAATATTCATGGCCCACATTTATTTTAGCCTTGCACAATAAAGCACGTCCATGCTCGCCCTTCGCCCCACCTGTGAACACTGCAACAAACCTCTGCCGCCCCACAGCACCGAGGCTATGATATGCAGCTTCGAATGCACCTTTTGCAGCTATTGCGCAAGCCATCTGCTGCACAACGTTTGCCCCAACTGCGGGGGTGGTTTTGAGAAAAGACCTGTGAGGCCTCGTCAGAAGCTACCTGAATATCCCGCACAAACAAAGGTTGTTTTTAAGCCGGTGGATATGGAAGTGTTTCAGGAGAAACTGAAAGCATACAAGCACATCACACCTGAAAATCGCTGATCCCCAACCCTGCCTCACCACATCACAGGCTGCATGCCGTGTGCTAAGAGGTATTCATTGGCTTTCGAAAAATGCCTGCATCCGAAAAAACCGTTGTAAGCTGAGAGGGGAGAAGGATGCACAGCCTTCAGGACAAGGTGTTTTTGGGTATCGATGAATGCGCCCTTCTTCTGCGCATAGCTACCCCAAAGCACAAATACCAGATTTTGCTTTTCATCATTCAATCGCCTGATGGCTGCATCGGTAAATGTTTCCCAGCCTTTACCCTGATGCGAGCCGGCAGTGTGTGCGCGTACCGTAAGGGTAGCATTGAGCAGCAACACACCCTGGGCAGCCCAGCGCTCTAAGTTGCCGCTTGCAGGTATGTCGCACCCCGTGTCCGTTTTTGTTTCTTTGAAAATGTTTTGCAGCGAAGGAGGATGCTGTACACCCTCATTTACCGAGAAGCAAAGGCCATTGGCCTGGCCCGGCCCGTGGTAAGGGTCTTGCCCCAATATCACCACACGCACCTGCTCAAATGGGCAATGGGTAAAAGCATTGAAGATGAGCTTGCCGGGCGGATAGCATACCTGTTCGCTGTATTCCTTCTTTACAAAATCAGTGAGTTGTCGGAAATAAGGCAGGTCGAACTCTGCACTGAGATGCTCCTTCCATCGGCTTTCCATTTGCACATTCATGTGGGCGAAGTAAATATGAAATCGCATTTCACTTTGTCAGTCCATTTATTTGCCACCATGCCTTACATAGAAAATAAAATAGCAGAAGGCGAACACCAGCGGCAAGACTTTAAGTATGCCGTGAACGACTCAAGGAAGATTGCCATATCGCTGTGTGCATTTGCCAACAGCGATGGCGGCAGGCTGCTGATAGGTGTAAAGGACAATGGCACCGTGGCCGGTGTAAAACCTGATGAAGAAATACACATGGTGGAGGCTGCTGCCGAAGTCTATTGCAGGCCCGTGGTACCATTCGAACATCACCTCTGGAAGAGCGACAACCGCTATGTGCTGGAGGTGATAGTGGAACCCTCGGCTGACATGCCGCACTATGTGATAGATGCTGACGGCAACTACAAAGCATACATCAGGCGTGCCGACCAGAACTTGCCCGCAGGAGCCGTACTGATGGAAGTGTGGCGAGGCAGCGAGCCTGACCGACCACAGAAGTATTTTCATACTGAAAAAGAAAAAAGAATATTCAATGCCCTGCAACAGCACATGCGCCTTACACTTAGCCAATTGGTTCGCCACACGCACATACCCCGCAATGTGATGATAAAATTGCTTGCACGATTTATCCGCTGGGAACTGATAATGTTGCATTATGAAAACGACCAGCAACTGTTTCAACTCAAATAAATTCCGCTGTGATTACTGACAAAATAAGAAAGGTAGAAAACCTCCACATCGTTTTCTGGCTGGTGAAAGACTGCTGCTGGGTGAGCGATTACAAAACACTTGGTGTATACATGATAGCACCCACTCTCCTGATTTCTTTGTACATCACCATCCGGTTCAGGCATTCGCTGGCCGAGCTGGCACACAACATCGCTGTCACCTCTTGGATCTGTGCCAACAGCACATGGATGATTGGCGAATTCTACTTCAAGGACACCACAAGGCCTGAAGCCAAAATATTCTTCTACATCGGCATAGTTGTGCTGGCATCCTACTATCTGTGGCTTGGCATGCGCTTCTTAATAAATAATGGCAAAACATTGAAGTCGTAAAATGGCCTTGGTACAATGCAACATAGCCTATCCAATTCATGTTTAACAGAGGTAATGAATCTATTGGATTGTATTCAATTTTACCATCCGTTCATCTGATTTTTATTTAAAATAAATGATAAGCCAACCAACCCGATACCTGCGCCTTGTCTCGTTCTTTTTTCTTGTTGTACTTGCTCAGTCGGCCAAGTCGCAGGCATTTACAAATGTTGCCGCAGCCAATGGTATTATCATGTACGAACCGTTAGCCCCGGTGCTTGGCATTGGCCTTAGCACCTACGATTATGACAAGGATGGTTGGGACGACATCACCTTCGCTACCAAATCAGATTCCATTGTGATCTATCACAACATGAATGGCGAAGGTTTCGAACGAATCGAAATTGGAACGGCAGGCACCGAAGGCAAACAACCACTTTGGGTGGACTATGACAACGATGGTGATGCCGACTTGCTCTACACACGAAGAAGCAGCGGCACAGCGCTATACCGAAACGATGGCAACATGGTATTTACAAATGTGACTGCCAGTCTTGGCCTGCCGGTCATTCCGGGTACTCATATCTATGGACAAGCCTGGGCCGATTATGATAGAGATGGCTGGATAGATGTTTACCTGTGCACATACAACACTTCGTTGGGTATTCGCAATTATTTATTGCACAACAATGGTGACGGCACCTTTACCGAGGTAGCCATAGCTGCCGGCATTGACAATGGTATCACGCCAACTTATCAGGCCATCTGGCAAGACTTCAATGCCGACCATTGGCCCGACATATATGTTATCAATGATTCAAATTTCGGTAACAGTTTGTTTCTGAATAATCAGAACGGCACTTTTACTGACATCACTGCCCTGAGCAATACCATGGGTGACAACATGGATAGCATGAGCAGCAGCATCTGCGATTTTGATAATGATGGAGACTGGGACATCTATGTAACCGACTTGCCCGATGGCAATTCTTTCTTTGTAAACGATGGAACAAATTTTTTCTCGGATGAAGCCGTGGCATTAGACATCACCACTGACAGTTGGTGCTGGGGCTCCACCTGGATAGACTACGACAACGATACAGACAACGACCTGCATGTAACCACAGCTACGGCCATTTCAAATAACGATGTACTCTATACCAACAACGGAGATGGCACTTTTACAAATCTGCTTTTCGATGAATTTGCCCTTGAGTCCAGTTTTACATACGCTGGCGCAAAATGCGATTTCGATAACAACGGCTACACTGACATGGCCGTGTTTGCAAGCAACGATTCAGCAAGCATGTTGCTTCAAAACAACGGTGGTACCAACCATTGGTTGAAATTCACATTGCAAGGCACCTACAGCAACCGCGATGCAGTGGGCACATTGATAGAATATTATCTAGATGGCATAGCACACAGACACTACACGCGCTGTGGTGAAGATTTTCTTTCGCAACACTCACAGCACTTCATACTCGGACTTGGTGATGCCACACAGGCCGATAGCATCATCATTACCTGGCCGCGTGGCCTGGTAGAAAAGTGGTATGATGTGGCTGCTGACCAGTGGCTACAGCTTACCGAAGGAGAAAACACATTTGTAAACATTGTAGCAGAAAACAATGCGCACATCTGCCCGGGCGAAAGCATCACCTTAGATGCAGGCCAATGGGAACAAGTGTTGTGGAGCACAGATGAAGAAACGCAAACCATCAGTGTGAATGAAGAAGGAATCTATTCCGTTACAGTGACTGATGAAAATGGCTACACTTTCAACGGTGAAGTAGAGGTGTTCAATGCACTCAACCCGCAGGCATTTGCTATCGCAGATGATATCAGTTGCTGGTACATGCAGGATGGAATGATAGCAGTAACCAATCAGGCTGGTGAAAACATATCATGGCAAGACAACAACAACGATTTTGTAAGAACAGACCTCGCAGCAGGTGAATACAGTTATACGGTTACCAATGAGTGGGGCTGCACTACAACAGGTGTGGAAGTGATAGCGGCACCTGATACCATTACTGCTGTTGTGTTCACCACACCGGCAAGTTGCTATGGTGGCAATGACGGCACTTTGAACCTGATGGCTGATGGTGGCACCGGTGCGCTAACCAGCGACTACAACGGTGAGAATCCTGATGCTCTTGCGTCAGGAGATCACACCGCATTTGTGACAGATGAAAATCAATGCGTGTTGGAAGTGAATTATTCCATCAGCCAGCCGGATAGCATTCAGGCAAATATTACCACTGTTGGTGTGAGTTGCTATGGACTGAATGATGGAAGTGCAGAGGCAACAGCAAACGGAGGCATAGGTGTGCTGGTTGTTGACTGGCAAGGTGAATCGCCTCTCAGCTTGTATGCAGGTGAGTACGCTATATCAGTAACAGATGAAAACGAATGTGCAAGTGTTTTCACTTACACCATCACGCAGCCCGACTCTTTAGTAGCAGAACCTTTGGTGACTGATGCATTGTGTTTTGGCGATGCAAATGGAACATGCACTTTGGAAATAGACGGAGGCACGGAACCATACATAGCCGATTTTTTTGGCAATGATCCTGATACCTTGTCTGCGGGTACATACACCGCAGTCATTACAGATGCACATGGTTGCAGTGCCGAAGTTGATTTCACCATATCACAGCCTGAGGAGTTGAATGCAACTATCAATCACATGGATGAAACTGCTACATCGGATGGCTGGGCCTCAGTAACACCATCAGGTGGAACACCACCATACGAATATTTATGGAACAACAATGACACAGACAGCCTTGCTGAGGAATTGGAAGAAGGCGACTACACATGCCTCATTCAGGATGCGAACGGTTGCACCTTCATTACACAGGTTGAAGTATTGTTTGACGGAATCAACGAATTGGACGCAATGCAAATTGGTGTATTCCCAAATCCGGTCAATACTTCATTCAGCATAATGCACGCACCTGCGGGCTGCGAGGTGTGGCTTACTGATGCTATGGGCCGCAGGGTTTACAGTGCATTTGGTGTCAGGCTTGTGGATGTTTCGCATCTGGAGGAAGGTGTATATGTATTGCACTTAAGCGGGGTGCAGTACAATGCAAGTACTCGTGTTGTAGTGGAGCGATAGTTTATTGATCCAATCTTGCTGTTTGCGATTTCATGTTCGCAACGGTGTTAACGCACCAATACTTTCTGAATGGACTCTCTGCCATGCGCATCGCGCAGCAGACACAGATACATGCCTTGCTTCAGCGCACTTTCAATCTGATGTTGTCCCGCACCAAAGGTTTGTTCGAACATCAACTTACCATCGGTGCTATAAATTTTCAACGTTGTTTTCTGCAAAGCAGTCAATTTGAATTTTCCATTTTGCAGGTATCGAATTTGTGCACTTGAAACTTGGCTCGCATCCACTCCTATGTACTCATCTACATTCAGTATTGCGCTTTGCATCAGCACAGGTGTCTGATCTACTGCATCGAACATGGTTTGGAATAATTCAATCTCTTCTGTGCCCGACATGGCTGCTGCCCAGGAAGGTGGCACAGCTTGAAAATAAACTTCAGCATGTATGGCAGCAGTGCCAAGCCATGCATTCATTGGTATGTGGTAATGAATGATGTCTGTGCCGCTGCCTTCATCAGGATTGTGGTTGAAATCAATGTCTGTGATACCAAGCACTATTTCTGTAGTATCATATTGCGGGCTTGATGCACTGAACCCCAGCGGCACCAGCCTGTTGTCTTTCAGATGCACAGCAGCTTCGTTTAGTACTGTAGTCACTTGTTCATTTGTGTTGCCCATCACCATCTCATATATCTGCACCTGCTCTTCACTGTTTATGATGTTGTAGTGTGGTTCATACGTTGCGTCCTCTTCATTCACATACCAATCAGGAGTGAAACTTCCACTGCGAAATATTTCTTCATTGTTTTCTATTTCTGCATAGAACACCACAGTCATTCTTCTTGCAGGATAGCCGCTTGGCAATTTGTGTCCTGTCAGGTTGGTCAGTTTTACATCAACATAAAGTGTGTCTTCGGTGCGGGCAGTTTCGTTCACTTGCAATTGCAGGCTTTGCTGTTGCAGCATGAATTCCGTGGCTGCAATGGTTTCATTGAATTGTGTTTCATCCGGAAAAATGCCAAGTGCCTCGCGGTTGTCGCGCATCAGTTTCAGCATGGTGGTATTGCCACCTGCTAATGTGTGCAGGCCAAAGGGTGAGCGTGGAGGTGTATCGTATCCGGTAGCTATCACCACAGCCTGATCTTGCAGCTGAGGCAAGTGGCATTGCTGACAACTTATTTCATTAACCGGATAGCTGCTGTTGAGCCACTCGTGCCATGTGGCTTGTTCCACAAAATTGTCACCCGTGAGTTCTCCATCAGCATTCACCGTGTTCGTAATGAGCGAATGGCACGAGGCGCACAACTTGGAATCACGAATGTGAAAGCTGTGCTCCGGTGTGTAGCCGCTGTACAGTGCCATGGGTGTAACAAGCGGATTGAAGTACGGGCCATACGCCACACTGTCATCTGCAAAAAAAAGTTGACCGGTGTGCAGCGCTACTTCGGGTTGTGGCAGTTGGCTGTGACATGCAGTGCAGCTCACACCATCCAGGGCCACTTCGTCATTATTCATTTCATCTATGCTGTATGTACTTGCCCCATTCATAGTGGCGGCAAAATGGCCGAGCGGTGCATGGCATTTGGTGCAGGTAGTTTCTATTTCTTGCTGCAGATTGCTGTGCAGCAAAACTTCATGACTCACTTTAGCTCGCCAGTAAGGGTCTTTGGCACTCAGCGCCATCATGCTGCTGCTCCAATCGTCCACCAGATTTACATCACCACCTTCAGCATTTACATTGGCAAGTCCTTCCGGATCAGATCCATGACAGTGGTCACATTTACCGGCACTGCTGAATTCGGCATTGGCACCTTCATACAACGAATCGGGTGAGGTCATTTTCAACATGCCTGTACAACTGCCCGCGATGTGAGGCGCAGGGCGCATCTGCCAGCCAAAGCAAACAACCACGGCAGCAGCAGCACCCAGAATTATTTTTTTTTGACACATCACAAACATGCGTTTCATACTGGTGGTAAATAAAAGTGCTAACCAAATGTGGACGATGACTTTTTCAAACAAGATGTCTTGCTATTATGATTTCAGAATTGCCGGATATAGTTTGTGTACTTCATACACCAATCAGCTTGCTACATTCGCGCGGCTATCATCAAAAAATATCATTTCCAAATAAAAACAAAGCAGATGAAAACAATGATTGGATGCCTGACTCTGGCAACTCTAATAGCGGCATGTGCAGATACAGGCCGAAAAGAATTTACCGGCAAAGCCGAAATATTGGGAACAGGTGAAACCCGTGTGCTGCAACATCCGGAATGGAGCAAGAATGCAAATATCTATGAGGTGAATATCAGGCAGCACACACCTGAGGGCACATTCGCTGCTTTTGAAAAAGATATACCACGCCTGAAGGAAATGGGTGTGGACATTTTGTGGCTTATGCCCGTCCATCCTATTGGTGTAGTCAACCGCAAGCAAAATGAAAACAGCTTAGGTAGCCACTACAGTGTGCAGGACTATGTGGCTGTAAATCCGAAATATGGTTCGCTTGACGAATTCAAACAATTAGTGAACACCGCACACAACAATGGCATGCGCATCATATTAGATTGGGTAGCCAACCACAGCGCCTTCGACAATGGCTGGACAAAGACACACCCCGAATATTATTTGCTTGACAAAGAAGGAAAAATACAACCACCACTTGGCACGGATTGGACAGATGTGGCACAACTTGATTACAACAACAAGGCACTGTGGAGGGGCATGACAGAAGCACTTAAATACTGGGTGCGCGAGTGTGACATTGATGGCTACCGATGCGATGTAGCCATGAAAGTGCCCACTGAATTTTGGAATGAAGCCCGTGCTGCATTGGACAGCATCAAGCCGGTATTCATGCTGGCCGAGGCTGAGCAGAAGGATCATCACCTCAAAGCTTTTGACATGAGCTATGCGTGGGAGTTCATGCACATAAGCAATGAAATAGCAAAGGGAAAAAAGAAACTCGCAGACATTGATACATACATTGCTAAACAGGACACCGCTTTTCCGCGCACGGCCTACCGCATGATGTTCACTACCAACCATGATGAGAACAGTTGGAACGGAACAGGCTACGAACGTTTTGGTGCCGGTCGTCAGGTATTCGATGTACTGTCATTCACACTGCCAGGCATGCCACTGCTGTATAGCGGGCAGGAGGGTGGCGAACAATATCCCAATGGCAGTGCACACCGCCTCCGTTTTTTTGATAAGGACACAGTGAACTGGAATGGATACAAGCTGCAAGATTTTTATACCCGCCTGCTGCACCTGCACCATAACCAGCCTGCTATGTGGAATGGTGAGCATGGAGGCAGTTTTGCCAAAATAAAAACCAGCAGCGATGATCTGCTCTACTGCTTCACACGGAAAAAGGACAACAGTGAAGTAGTGGTGCTGCTCAACTTTTCTGACAAACCACAAAAAGTGGACTTCATAGACAAAATGCCTGATGGCGATTACAAGAGCATTTTCAACGAACAGTTGCTCGCTCTCTTTACCAAAGGCAGTGAAGAACTTCCTGCATACGGCTATCAGGTTTTTGTGAAGCAATAGAACGGAGATGAACCACCTCATAGCCGACAATACTACAGGCACACTTAGCCAATACCTGCGAGAACAACTTCGCATCAGGTATTCTGAACGCGAAGCCAACAACATAGTAGCGGAATTATTTGCGTGCTACTCAGCCGTGAAGAGTGCAGCGCTGGTAGCAAACAAGTCACAACGACTGAGCGAAAGCGAAATTTTGAAATATCATTTCGCATTGAAACGCCTCATGGCCGGTGAGCCTTTGCAGTACATAACAGGTGTTGCGCATTTTTATGCAATGCAATTGGAAGTAAATAACCAGGTGCTGATACCACGGCCTGAAACAGAAGAACTTGTAAAACTGATAGTAGATAATCACAGAGGAACTGCACCTCATATGCTGGACATTGGTACAGGTAGCGGATGCATAGCCATTGCATTGAAGAAGAATATGCCGGAAGCACAGATCATGGCCATCGATATTTCGAATGCTGCTTTGGAGGTAGCAAGGAGAAACGCACAAGCCCAGCATGTAGAAATAATTTTTGAGCAAGTTGACATTCTGGGTGACTCTCCCCTAAGTGCGAGCTATGATGTAGTGGTTAGCAATCCGCCTTATGTGCTGCGCAGTGATGCTGTTGTAATGGATGAACACGTGTTGAATCATGAACCGCACTTAGCACTTTTTGTAAGTGATAATGATCCGCTTATCTACTACAAAAAGATAATTGACCTGAGCCAAACTCAATTGAACAAAGGAGGAAAAGTCTATTGCGAAATGCATGAAGACTTGGAGAATGCAATGCGCGAATTATTCGACAACTGCAACATTCAGCAGTTTCAATTTCACAAAGACATGCAGTACAAAACAAGAATTGTAGAATTTCAAATAGCATCATGAAGAAAATATTCCAAAACCTAAGCATCGTGTTGATTTGTTGCATGGCACTTGCTGCCTGCAATAATTCTGATAATGATAAGCTTTACATCTCACACATCACGGGGCTTGCAAGTCCGGTGCAATTGAAGTACGACACTACCATGGTGCACATCACCGATTATTTTCCTGATGCTATACATATAGAAAGTATAGTGCTTGATGGCAAAAAATTGGTGGCTGACACAGCCACACGTCAGGTGATTATAACCGGTGGTCTGGACACACCGCTTGGCAATATGCAAGTGACATTTGATGGAGTGGTGCACGATATACCCGTGTTCAAAAGTGATAAAGTGAAACACCGCTTTACATACAAAGCAACAAGTGATGCTGTGCAAACCATAGAACTGGCAGGCAGCATGAATGGCTGGAATCGCAAGGCTACCCCACTCAAAAAGGACGGTGACCAATGGGTGACTGATTTGGTGTTGAACCAGGGATTGTATCAATACCGTGTATGGGAAGACGGCAATGAATTGATGGATGCCAACAACGCCAACACCATTAGCAATGGCATGGGCGGACTGAACAACACTTTTCAGGTGGGCCGTGCAGATGTGAAATCACCACAAATAATTTCTTCCAGCGCAAGTGATAGCGAAGTAGTGTTGCTAGCACTGAGTGATGTAACACATGCACAAGCTTATTGGGAAAACACATTGACCGAAACCACACAGAAGGGTGACAGCATAGTGGTACGCATACCTGCTTGTGCTAACCAACTCAAGCGTTCACACCTGCGTGTCTATGCACACAATGGTAGTGCACGAAGCAACGATGTACTCATTCCATTGCAAAATGGCAAGGCCATAACGAAAGCCACAGAACTTGACAGGCATGACATGCACGGCTCGGTGATGTACTTCATGATGGTGGATCGCTTTGCTGATGGCGATGCCACCAACAACAGGCCAACGCTTAATGACAGCATATTGCCACAAGCCAACAATCTGGGTGGCGATTTGGCTGGCATTACAAAAAAAATTGAAGAAGGTTATTTCAAAAATCTTGGCATCAACACCTTGTGGATATCACCCATTACTACCAATGCAGAAGGAGCATGGGGATTTTGGAAGGACAAGCAGTGTGACGCAGCACATAACAAAAAGTGTGTGAGCAGTAAGTTCTCAGCATACCATGGTTATTGGCCTGCTGCGCTCAGGACCATTGACAACCGCTTTGGAAACGATACACAAATGAAAGAACTGCTTAGTGTAGCTCATGCCAACAACATGAATGTGATATTAGACTACGTGGCACACCACGTGCATCAGGAGCATCCGCTATACAAGCAAAAGCCTGACTGGACAACACCGCTTTATCTGCCTGATGGTCGCATGAACACTGAGTTGTGGGACGAACAAAGACTCACTACATGGTTCGATACTTTTTTGCCTACATGGAATTTTGCAAACGAAGATGTAGTGCATGCACTTACTGATACCGCCATGTATTGGGTGGAAGAATTTGAGCTGGATGGATTTCGCCATGATGCTACCAAACATATTCAGGAAGAATTTTGGCGAGAGCTTACATATAAGGTGAAAGCATTCAAGGCGAAAAATCCTGAACGCCACATATACCAGGTAGGGGAGACGTATGGCAATCCTGAACTGATAGCCTCTTACATAGGCAGCGGACAGATGGATGCACAGTTCGACTTCAATCTGTATGATGCAGCGGTCGATGCATTTGCTAAAAATGAATCTACGCTAAGCAATCTGGTGCGCGTGATGAACGAGAGTATGAAATATTATGGCAGCCACCACCTGATGGGCAACATCACCGGCAACCAGGACAGGGCGCGATTCATTTCATATGCTGATGGTTCAGTACGGTTTGATGAAGATGCCAAACACGCAGGCTGGACACGCACAATTGAAAACCGTGACAGTACCGGGTTTCAAAAACTAAAAATGCTCACGGCATTTCTTATGACTACTCCCGGTATTCCGTGTATCTATTATGGCGATGAGATAGGCATGCCCGGTGCAAACGATCCGGATAATAGGCGCATGATGAACTTCAGCACATGGAACAAATGGCAACAACACACATTTGAAAGAACCAATCAATTGGTGCACATAAGAAGAACCAACATGCCGCTGATGTATGGCGATATGATGATGCTGCATGAGGAAGAAAACTGTATGGTGTATGCACGCACATACCTTGGCCAAACAGCCCTGGTGGTACTAAACAAGAGTGATGAGCTAAAGAAAATTAAGTTGAATGTGCCGGATGCGCTGATGCCAAATCGCATCAATTACCTGAATGGCACTGAGTGCAACTGGAACCAGCAAACCAAAGAACTTACAATAGAACCGTGGAGCTATGAGGTGATTGGCGACATAGAGTGAGCATTTATCAGGCATAAATCTCCTTCAGCACCTTCTCCTCGTTTTGCCAGTTCAATTGTTCGCGTGCTGCAAGGCAATTGGTTTTCCAGTTTGGATATTCCGGATGATGCAATGCCTTGTTGATTGAATCAGCAACTACCAGAGATGTTACCTCCGTGCAAACCATTCCCACCTGAAATTGGTTGACTATTTTTCTCAACTCAGGAAGGTTGCTCACCAGCACGGGTGTGCCCATGTGTATATAGTCGAACAACTTGTTGGGCAGCGAAAGTGCATAGTTGAGGTGTAGCGGCTTGTCTAAAGAAATTCCGAGATCGGCATGGGCAGTGTATTGTCGCAGTTCATCAAAACTCATGTTCGGCATGAAACGAATTTTATGTTGAATCCGCAGATCATCAGTTCTCTTTTTCAGATTGTGTATGTCACGCCCGCTTCCAATTACCAGCAGCAGCACATCTTCCACATACTGCATGGCTTCTACTAACTCTGCCCCACCGCGATCAGGATCTATGTAAGCGCCCTGCAACAAAACAATCTTTTTATCCGCAGGCAAATTCAAGTCATGGCGTGTTTTCAGCTCAGGTGGTGGCTGCAATACCGGAATGTTGCGAACCACTTTTACATCCACGCCATACTTGCCGCGATATATGTCAGCGATGCTCTCATTCACTGTATATACATCTTTCAACTTTGGAAAAATCCAGCGTTCAATGAGCAGCCACACATTCTTCTGAAAGGAGCGTCCGGTCAATCCTTCGGCTTCTGTAAAATATTCATGGCTGTCATATACCAATCGTTTGCCCCGCCACTTACTCACTAAGTATGCAGGCAGTAATGTGTCCAAATCATTCGCGAGTATGACATCCGTTTTCTTGAATAAGAGATAAAAGAAAAGACGCAGATTGAGTGATGCATAAAACAAGGCACTGCGCTGAAACATCAATTTGAATCGTTTGATTTCGTAGGGTCTTTCAAAACTTTTGCTCTGCGCAAGAAGACGACCCACCAAAGTGATGGTGTAGCCAAGTGAAAGCAACGTATCGCAGACTTTGCGCACGCGCTGGTCGTGCTCAAGGTCGTTGCTTACCAACACTGTTATGTGCTTCGATGTCTGCAATACTTAGAATCCGGTAACGCCATTCACCGTGGTGTATTTCAATACATAATTCTTGTCAGGATATATGCGCTTGAAGGCGCTCTGCACCATCAGTGTAGCTTCATGAAAACCACAGAGGATCAGTTTCAGTTTGCCGGGATATGTATTGATATCACCAATGGCGTAGATGCCGGGAATGTTGGTGCTGTAGTCGAAAGTGTTTACCTCGATACTGTTCTTGTCAATGTTCAAACCCCAGTCGGCCAGCGGGCCCAGCTTGGGCGACAAGCCAAATAACGGCAACCAATGGTCTGTCTGCAATGTGCTTTCGCCTTCCGGCAAATGCTGCACTTTCAACGCACTCAACCCGCCATTGCCATCCACACCTATCACTTCTGCATCGGTCAGCAAATTGATTTTGCCGCTTGCACTCATGTCAAGCACTTTCTGCGCGCTGTCCGGATGTCCTCTGAAACTTTTGCTGCGGTGAATCAGCGTAACATCACTTGCGATGCCGTTTGCTAAGAAGATGCTCCAGTCAAGGGCGCTGTCACCACCACCACTCACCACTACCCTTTTTCCTTTGTAAAAATTGGGATCACGCACGATGTACTCAATGCCCTTGTCCTCATAGTCTGTAATGTTGGCAATGGGCGGCTTGCGCGGTTCGAAACTGCCAAGCCCACCGGCAATGGCCACTACAGGTGCTTTGTGTACAGTGCCACGGCTGGTGGTTACCAGAAAGAATTTATCGTCCGCTGTCTTCTCAAACTTCTCAGCACGTTCGCCCAAGGTGAAGCCCGGCTTGAAGGGAGCGGCCTGCTTCAGCAAGTGTTCTATCAGTTCGCCAGCCATTACTTCCGGAAAACCGGGGATGTCATAAATGGGTTTCTTGGGATATATCTCGGTGAGCTGCCCTCCCGCTTGCGGCAAGGCATCTATAAGGTGGCAATGCAACTTGAGCAGGCCAGCCTCAAACACGGTGAACAATCCACAGGGGCCAGCGCCAATGATGAGTATATCGGTTTCAATAATCTTGTTTTCCATCTGCACAGCGGGGATAATTGCGGGCGCGAAAGTAGGCGGGTGCGGGTGATGGGAAAGGGGTATTGACTATAGTGAAGTTACCACATAGTGCCAAGCCAACTTCATGCATGGCTCAATCATCTTGTCACCACGGTAAGTCTCTGCT
Organism: Flavobacteriales bacterium; assembly: GCA_046155615.1. GTDB lineage: Bacteria > Bacteroidota > Bacteroidia > Flavobacteriales_D > Sanyastnellaceae > JANNVZ01. The sequence goes on from JBJXFP010000122.1 coordinate 16,159, forward strand.
GCTCTCAGACCTGGTCGATGAGGGAGCCTCAGGGCCTAGTTGAGCGATAGGGACGATCTTCACAAATGCTATTCCTCCACTGCATTCTTTATTACCGCTCCGCGTCTTTTTATTTGTGTGCCTACCACCACCTCGTGTGCTGCACCTAAAGTTTGCGCAGCTTGTGCAATCGGAAAATCGTAGCTGTAACTTAACGTCAAATATTCTTTCCAGTGGAGCATCACCATGCATGAGGCGCTCTGGTTGTACTGATAGCTGATGCCTGCGCCAATCATTTTTTTCCAGGTGCCAACAATTGCGGCCTGCGCATAAGGCAGCCTGCGGCCCACGGTGCGGCCAAAGAGCGAAGCCTGTAGTTCTATCTGTTCATTCAGTTGGTGTTTTTTGTATGCGTGTATGCAGGCGTGCATTTGTACAAGGTCGAAGGTTGGTTTCACATTCACCTGTCGAGGATTTTGCTCCACCTGCGATTGCAACAAGCGTGGTACTGAAAAACCAAAGCCCCATTGCCGGTTGTGGTGCATAGCAAATCCAAAACCTGCATTGGGCAGCATGATGTTCTGATAGCTGTATCTGAAATTGAGATCATCAGGATTGACAAGTGCAACATCGCTCAGCGTACTGGTTAGGCTCTCCACACCAAGGCGCAATCCGAAACTGATTTTATTCATCGGAGTAATCAGTGCATAAGCTCCGTCTATGGCAAACGAAGTTCTTTTCAGGTATCCGGCTTGTTCGGTTTTGGCCAGCAGGCTTGTTCCAAATTTTCCACCGCTCCATGGCTTTAGCAGTTGCACCATGCCCGTTTGTGGCGCGCCACTTACACCGCTCCACGCGTTGCGGTAGGCAATTACCGCATTTGCATTTTCATGCATGGTGCTGTATGCAGGGTTCCAGTTGTCAAGCAGCGCCATGTTTTGTGTGGCGTTATGTTCGGTTTGCCCTGCAGCATGTTGCCATGCAATACTGAGTGCGATGATGAGTGTTTTTTTCATGGTGCTATCAGTATTGAATAATTACAGAACCTTTCATGTCTTCGTGCCCATTCACGCTCAGCACATAGTAGTATGTGCCGGCAGGCAAGAGTTTGCCCGAAACGGTGTCGTATCCATTCCAGTGTCCGGCATACTGCTCCCAATCAAAAACAACAATGCCCCATTGATTGAAGATGGTGAGGTGGTTGTCAGGAAAAAATGCAATACCGGGCATTTCGAAAACATCATTCACACCATCACCATCGGGCGAAAAACCTTCGGGGATGAATAACTGATCGAGGGTGCAATCGGGCACCAGCAATTTGAGCGGCACAGTTTCCACACAGCCTTCATCATCACTTACTATAATTGGGTAGTTGCCTTCCTGCACATTGGGCTGCATCATTCCCGTTATGCCACCGGGCCACACTGCTGTGTAGTTGCTGCCCAGTCCACCGCTTATATCAAGCTGCACATCGGCAGTCTGGTCGTAGCAATTGATGTTGCTCAGTGTTTCATTTAGATGCAAGGCATTGGAGCTGTCCAACGGAATGGTGATTTCGATAGTGGCAGGAGGAGCGCAGTCGTTGTTATCATCTATGGTTAGTATGTATGTGCCGCTTTGCAATTTGTTTTTATACACTATTCCGTTATTGACAGAAGAGTTGTTGAAACTCGTAAATGCTATGTTGTATGAACCAAGTCCGCCATGGAAGTACACCTTGCACAAACCATCATTGATGCCTATACACGATTGACTTTCTATGTACAATGAGTCAATGGTTATTACATCATCCACTACAATCACAGTCTGGGTGCCGCTATCGCAGCCCGGTGGATCGTTGCTGTCGCAAATTTCAAAGTTGATAGTGGTAGTGCCCACAAAGTCCACATCGGGCAAAAACTGATAGGTACCATCGGTTTCAAAATCTACAGTGCCATTGTCGCAATTGGCTGACATAAGCGAAATGGTCTGACCATCTATATCAGTGCTGCTTGAGGTGAGGTCGTAGCTCAGCATAGTGTTTTTGCAAACTTTTTTCTGTTGAGCGTAAGCTACCGGCAAATCATTTACGGGCAACACCGTGATGACTACCTGCCCCGGTGTGCACTCGCCATCGAATGCTGCATCGCAACACCAATAATTGAAAATGACTTCACCATTAAAATTCCAATAGGGACTGTAAGCAAACTCGCCATTCGAACTAAAACTGAGTTCGCCCTGTTGCACATCATCCATCAGGTGGTAAAGCAGTTGTGTGGTTTCCACATCCGTGTCATTGCCTGCCACAGTTCCTGTCAGTGGCTGTTCCTCGTCAGTTGTGTAGGTTTCATTAGTCACCACCGGTGCATCATTCACACTTAGTATACTGATGTGTACTGTGGCTGTATCACATTCGCTCAGCTCATTGCACAGGGCATATTGAAAGGTGATGTTGCCGAAGTAGTTCGTCTCAGGTGTGTATTCAAATGTTCCGTTCTCATTCCAGTTGATGGTACCAGTTGGTGTGGACACCAGGCTAAAGACATAGACCTCTTCTGCTGCAAGTGTGTCGTTTGCTGCTACATCGAATTCAAAAGTGAAATCTTCCGGGGAAGTAATTGTATCATTCACTGCTATTCCGGTGGCAATCACATTTACTGATAGCACTTGAAGTATAAGCAGGAGCAATGCAGATTTCATGAAAGTAAAAGACTAAGGTGTTGGCTGATACAAAGGTGTAATGAAATTCCCTAATGGCACATAACTATCTGTTGGCCATTGAAATTAGCGCACACGCATTCTTATATAAGTAATCTTCTTCCCCTCCGCCAGCCACATCTTCTCGTAGTATGTCTTCCAGCCGAGTATTTCTTTCTCGTCATCACTTAGTGCTTGGTAGTAGTTGTCGTAGATGTCTGGGCTGTGTGTTTCTATGATGAATGATGTGGCCTCCAGTTCTTCCATTGCAAGGTCATACACCAGCAGATTGTCGTGCTTGATATGTATGAGGCCACCCGGTTTCAAAAACCGCATATACTTATTCATGATGTACCACAACGAAGTGATTCTCCTGTTTCCTTTTTCATCCTTCGGTTGTGGATCGCTGAAGGTGAGCCAGATCTCATCCACTTCATCTTTTCCAAAAAATGCATCAATGAATTCTACCCGTGTGCGGAGAAAAGCAACATTCTTCAATCCTTCTTCATGCGCCTGCTTCGCACCATCATAGAAGCGGTGACCCTTTACATCTACTCCAATAAAATTTCTCCCGGGATACTTGCGTGCAAGTCCTATGGTGTATTCGCCTTTGCCACAGCCCAGCTCTACAGTGATTGGATTGTTGTTGCCAAATACTTGTTCGTGCCATTGGCCTTGCAAATGAAACTTGCCCTCCATTATGATGGGCTTCAACTCAGGCTCTATTACATGAGAGAAGGTTTTATTCACTGCCCATTTCTTGAGTTTGTTTTTACCCATGTGTGGGCGAAAGTAGAAAGCAGGCGCATAAGACAGTTTGCAGTTTGCAAATGATAAAGTTTGCAAATTGCGTCACTTGCAAACTGCAAACCTTCCTGCAATGTCTAAGAAAATTTTGATAGCACCACTTGATTGGGGACTGGGACATGCCTCACGCTGCATCACTCTTATTCGCCAGCAGGTGCTTAATGGAAATGAAGTGGTAATAGCTGCCAATGGGTCTTGTGCTGCACTGTTGCAAAAGCAATTTCCAACACTGCGGTTTATTGCAGACATTCCATCATATAACATTGGCTATGCATCTGGTAGTGGCATGGTATGGCAAATGATGAAACAGGCACCGCGTATTGTGCAGACCATCGGAGCAGAAAACAAATGGTTGACAAATCTTCTTGAGAGAGAAACTTTTGATGAAGTAATAAGCGACAACAGGTATGGCCTGCATCATGAAAATGTGACTTGCACTTTCATCACGCATCAGCTATTCATCCGTGCTCCGATGTTGTTCAGGCCCTTGCTGAATGCTTTGGTGAAAAAATATGTTAGCCGCTTTGACAGATGCTGGATACCAGACTATGAAGGTGATGACAACCTCAGTGGTGCTTTGTCGCATGGCAAAACAGCACTGACCCATGTGCAATACATAGGGCCGCTGTCAAGGTTTTCAAAGCTTGAATCAGTTAATGATGGTGAGCAGAAATACTTTGCATTGGCCATCATCTCAGGGCCGGAACCACAGCGCACTATTTTTCAGAATCTCATTACCGGTGTGTTTGGGCAAACAGGAAAACCTTGTGCAATCTTGTGCGGACAGCCACAAACTGTTGCGCAATTCAAATCAGGCAACATTGATTTCTTCACTCATGCTGAAGATGAACAGTTCGTGCAGTTAGTGCAGCAATCTGCACACATCGTTTGCCGTTCAGGCTACAGCACCATCATGGACTTGAATGCGCTAAACAGGAAGGTGCTGCTTGTTCCCACTCCCGGACAAACAGAGCAGGAATATCTCGCCACTTTTCACGAAGCCAATGGACACCATTTATGCTTGACTCAACACCAGTTGAACATTCATTCACTGCTTCAGAAATTCGAAGCATTATAGTTCTTTTTATTGTTTTACGAATTGAATTACAACGTTTGCATCATGCAGCGTAAACCTTGCGAAGTAAATGCCCTCGCTCAACGCACTGATGTCGGTTGTTACATGGTTGTAACCGCTTTGAAGCAAAACACTTCCCGATTGAATGAGCTTTCCGTTAGCGTCTGTGATGAGACATTGTGCATTGCCTTCAGCCAAGGCATGCAGGGAACAGCTCAACACGTCAGTTGCTGGATTGCCTTGCAACTGTAGCAGCGCAAGGGTTTCATTTTTTTTAGCATATTCCACCTCGATATGCTTCTTTTCTTCATCACTTAGTTCATCTATGTTCAGGTAGCCGCCTTCAAGATGCACTACCAATTTCATTTCTTCATTGGTACTGAAATTTTCGAGATGAGAGTATGGCCCGAATACAAGCTGATTTCCTTCGCGCAGATAAATATGTACATCTTCAAGGTCAGTTTGCCAAGGCTCATTGAACATGCGTACGGTGTTGTCTATGTGTAGCTCGGCCAATTCATCCATCTGCAATGCACAACCGCTTTGCAGGCCGAGCATTCCCATGCCTTGCTCGCCATAATGAAGCATGGCATGGTAACCCAGGTGCAATGTGCTTTGCGGTTGAAAACGCAGACAACTTCCCCAGGCCAATCCTACGTGTCCGTCATTGAATACAAAATTTTCGCCCGGCCCAAACACCAATTCGAAAAACATAGGCATACAAAATTCTCCGCCATTGTTAATCAAGGTCACATTGTGCCGCAGGTCTGCAGAGCCTTCTATCAATGCACCGCGCAAATCGGTGTAGGGCTGAAATGTCAGCGTGGTTTCGTAGCCAATAGTGAGAATGACTTCTTCCTGTGTTGCTGTATTTGGCTGTGGAGTAAGCTCAAGGTAGGTGATGTTGGCCAGATTAGGGAATGAGAGTTCATGCAGTGCGAGATAATTGCCCCAGTCTAACGAATAATTATTTGCCCCGTTGTAATACCACTGTATTGAACTGTTGTCAATGGTTTGCATATCCCACACATAGTCTAAATAGTTAGCATACACATAGAACTGACTGAAACCGGGATTGAATTGAAACTTCAGATACAGATCAACAATGTGCTGGTCACTCTCAAAATATTCTGATGCAAGACAAGCTGGGGCAAAACCACCAGACCATTGGCTTGTTCCAAACTCTTGAAAATGCCAGCGAATTTGAGGTTCGCTATCTGCATCATCGGGGTCGTCAGGCACCTGAACTGCTATGCCATAGCCCTGGCAAAAGCCGTCATCGCAGTAAGTGATGTCGGTGGTATTGATAGCACCCTCATTATACATGGATGGCCAAATGTTATAGAGATAATTAGGTTGAAGCAAAACAGGACTGCCATGCCAGTGCAGAAATACGGGCTTCGATATGTCTATCTCTTCTTCGAGTATTGCAGCATCGGAACCCAATGAACCGAGATTGATGCAATGCTGCGTATCCAATTCACCATTCATAGTTCCGTCTATTGTTTGGTAGGCTGTCCAGTTTTCATACGAACTTATTTCCGTTATGCCATCCGCACATAGGTTGATTACCGGATTTGCGAATTCAAATTGTGCAGATGCTCGATTGGAGCAACAACCAACAGCAACAAGGACTATGAAGGCAGGTAGAATTTTTATCATAGACGTTAAGGATTTTGTAAAGGTGATTACAACAAAAGTAGCCTTTGCCCTAATCTTGAAGCGCAATTGTAAACAACGTGTCAGAACCCAAATCCGATGAACACTATATGCGCCTTGCACTGCGCGAGGCCATGAATGCCTGGGATGCTGATGAGGTGCCCATCGGTTGTGTTATAGTTTGCCGGGAAAAAGTGATAGCACGCGGCTACAACTTAGTAGAGCGGCTGAATGATTTTACCGCACATGCCGAGATGCAGGCCTTCACCAGCGCTGCTGAATATCTTGGCGGAAAAAGCCTGGATGAATGCACCTTGTATGTAACACTTGAACCATGTGTGATGTGTGCGGGCGCTGCTTACAACACCCGCATAGGGCGTATTGTGTTTGGTGCTTATGATGAGAAGCGCGGCTTCACTAAGTTTGGTCATCATGCCGACAATGGCCAACCTATAGTACATCCGAAGGCAGAGGTGACAGGCGGTGTGCTGGCTGATGAATGTGTGGCGCTGCTCAAAGAATTTTTTAAGAAGAAAAGAGAATGAAAGAAGTGAACGAAGCCATCGTGAGAGAACGGATAACGCAGCTTATCAAAGAGCTGAACGAGCACAACCACAAATACTATGTGCTGAGCAAGCCGAGCATCAGCGATTATGATTTTGATATGTTGCTGGCTGAATTGGCAATGCTTGAAAAGGAACATCCTGAACTGGCTGATGCTAATTCGCCAACCAAGCGGGTGGGTGGTGACATTACCGACAAATTCGAAAAGGTGAAGCACAAGTATCCCATGCTTTCACTTAGCAATTCATACAGCCGGGAAGAAATTGCCGAATGGGAAACACGCATACACAAAGCACTTGGCGAGGAGCAGGCTGATTTATTTGCTGAGGCCAAACCGCTGGAGTATGCAATGGAACTCAAGTACGATGGCCTCGCACTTTCACTCACGTATGAAAATGGAAAGTTGGTGAGGGGTGTTACCCGTGGTGATGGCGAAACGGGCGAAGACATCACTGCCAATGTGCGCACCATAAAAAGTATTCCGCTGCAACTGCGCGGCTACTATCCTCCATTGTTTGAAATACGAGGTGAAGTATTTCTGCCAAGAAAAGAATTTGCACGACTGAATGAAGAGCGTATTGCACAAGGAGAAGAGCCTTATGCAAACCCGCGCAATACCGCTGCGGGAACACTAAAGCAACAAGACAGCGGTGAAGTAGCCAAGCGTGCTCTCGATTGTTTTCTCTATTCAGTGTATGGCGAGCGGATGCCATACAACAATCACTTTGACAGCATACAACATGCAGCTGACTGGGGTTTCAAAGCTCCTTCTCACAAGCTGAAGTATATTGACAAGGCCACTAACATTGATGGCATCATGCAATTCATAGAGCATTGGGACAAGGCACGCCACGAGCTGCCATTCGAAATAGATGGCATTGTGATAAAGGTGAACAGCTATGCGCAGCAAGACGAACTTGGTCTCACAGCTAAGAGTCCGCGATGGGCTATTGCATACAAATTCAAAGCTGAGACCGTAATCACGAAGCTGAAGAAAATTACTTATCAGGTGGGCCGCACCGGTGCTATAACTCCTGTGGCCAACTTGCAACCTGTGCTGCTTGCAGGTACCACAGTTAAGCGCGCATCGCTGCACAATGCCGATCAGATAGAAAAGTTAGATATACGTGAAGGCGATTTTGTTTTTGTAGAGAAGGGCGGTGAGATAATTCCAAAAGTGGTGGGCGTTGATCTGACCAGAAGAGATGCAACTTCGAAACCACATGTTTACATCACCCAATGTCCTGAGTGCAATGCCGGGCTTGTGCGCAATGAAGATGAAGCGCAACACTATTGTCCCAATCAGGATGGATGTCCACCGCAGATAAAAGGGAAGATGGAACACTTCATTAGCAGAAAAGCCATGAACGTGGAAGGTCTTGGAGCAGAAACCATTTCCGGATTGTGGCAAAAGCAAGTGATAAACACCGTGGCTGACTTGTATGATTTGAATTACGAACAGCTGCTTGGCTTGGAATTCACTGTGAGTGGTGAGTTTGGCGAGAATGAAAAGAAACGCAGCCTACAGGATAAGAGTGTAAAGAATCTACTCGCAGGGCTGAACGCAAGCAAACTGATTCCGTTTGAGCGCGTGTTGTTTGCCATAGGCATTCGCTTCGTGGGTGAGACAGTGGCAAAGCAGTTAGCCAAACATTTTAAGAGCATAGATGCCATAGCTGCTGCAACACGCGAACAACTGCTGGAGGCTGAAGAGATCGGTGAAAAGATTGCAGACAGCATCATAACCTGGTTTGCAGATGAAAAGAACAAGAACATACTAAATCGTTTGCGCAGTGCAGGTTTGCAAATGGAAGTGGATATGTCACAAATGCAAAACACATCAGACAAGATGAAAGGAAAAACATTTGTTGTTAGCGGTGTGTTCACACATTTCAGCCGCGATGGAATAAAAGAAAGTATAGAAGCCAATGGCGGAAAAGTGAGTGGAAGCATCAGCAAGAAGACTGACTATGTATTAGCTGGCGACAAGATGGGGCCGGAGAAAAAAAAGAAGGCTGAAGACCTTGGCGTCACCATCATCACGGAAGAGGAGTACATGAAAATGATTTGAACAATGGAAAACACTATAAAGATTACAGTGGTAGATAGAGAAGACAAAGAGCATTTGCTTGACGCACCTACTGACATCAATATGAATATGATGGAGTTGTGCAAGAGCTATGAATTGCCTGTAGAGGGCACATGTGGCGGCATGGCTATGTGCGCAAGCTGCCACTTGTATGTGCTGAGTGATCACACGCTTTCTGAAATGACTGATGATGAGATAGCGATGCTTGATCAAGCCTTCTTCGTAAAACCAAACAGCAGACTTGGCTGCCAGATAAAATTGAAAAATGAATTGGATGGACTGAGGGTAAAGTTGGCCGAAGTATGACATCCATTGTACTGAGCATGAAATTGCTTCGCATTGCTACATAAAGACGAAGGCCGGTTCAACACCGGCCTTCTTTATTTCATCCATTCGAAACAGCAATGTTTACTTCTTCAGCAAGTCGCGTATTTCTGCAAGCAGCTCTTGCTCCCTGCTTGGAGCTGCGGGTGCTGCGGGCGCTTCTTCTTGTTTCTTCTTCATCTTGTTAAGCCCCTTCACTATAAGGAAGAGCACAAAAGCTACAATGATGAAGTTGAGCAAAATCTGTAGAAAGTTGCCATAGGCAATAACTGCCGCACCAGCCTCTTTGGCTTGTGCAAGTGTGGCATAAGTATTTCCATCGAGCGACATCATTGCATTCTCAAAACTGAGGCCCTGCAATATCACTTTAGAAATAAACGGCATGAGAATATCGCCTACAAGCGAGTCCACAATTTTGCCGAAGGCTGCCCCAATGATGACACCTATTGCAAGGTCCATCACACTGCCGCGATTGATAAAGTCTCTGAATTCTTTTAGCATAGTCTGTATTTGGTTTTGTGATTTGTAAAAATATTTTCGCTGGCAAATGAAATAATAATTGATGTGTTATGGAGTCAATTCAAGTTTTGACATAGCCTCAATTTTTGATTTGCTCATCCATGCAGTACGAAATTTCCGGTTGCGATAGAGTTCTGCCTGATTGCTGTAGTAGTCACTCATCACGTGTCCGCTCTGGCCTGTTGGTGTTACATTCAATGTGCTGTCCACATGAGCGAAGTCCACGATGATGCGCATCTGCGAGCCGTAAGAAATTTTATACACTCCTGTGCTGTCCAATTTGAATCCGCTTTGCAAAATGGTTTCGTTTCCGCCCCACACACCAGTTGGCCCAATGTTGAAAATGGGTCTCAACGCGGCCACCTCGCCAAGCGGATGTCTGAATTCGAGTGAAGCTGCTTTTTGCCATGTCCATATTTTGGGATTGTTGCCAAACTGTTCGCACAAGTCTTCAATGCTTTTGCAGTATGCTTTGTAAATAATGTCTCTTCTGTTTTCTGTCTGTGTTGTTCGCACATCGTTCCACCACGGTGAATCTTTTTGCCTGAACAAAAAAGTGTATGTACGCTGCCATTGATGTGTCTGCATGAAAAGATTGAAACGCTCTTCGCCCAGCTCATCGGCCATGGTGTAGTGCAGGTAGTGATAGAGCATTTTGTTGAAGAATGTGGGCTGTGGAATTCTTGGATCATAATCACCTTTCCACATCAGTACTTCGTCAAATTGCCTGAAGTAGTTGCTGTCCACAAATACGCTTGTATCTCTCAGCTCATTCCAAAACCAGCGCATCATACTTGAGTCCATGGTGTTGGTGACATCGCACATCACATCCTGCATGCTGGTCATGTCCCACTCATTGCTTCCTTCCAGCAATTGCCTTATGCGGTTGGCTCTGTACTGTGGTTTGTAGTAGCCGGGGTACCACAGTTTTTTGTTTGCCATGTTTTGAGCCTGTGCCAGCAAGTATTGCTGCATGACTATTGAATCTTCACTCTCATTTCTAAAGCGTGGTATAGCTCGATGGCTATTCATCAGCCTGTTGTATAAATCTGCACTCAGCACCTGCATGCTGTCCGCACTCACCGTGAGTTCTGTGTCCATGGCTTGCGGCCAGTCGTTCGCACTATATATGTATCCACACGAAGGATTGATGTTGCGCGGATTTAATTCGAATGGATAATAACCCTGCGCGTCTTCCACACCACTTGCACCATCCAGCAGTGTCCAGGAGTTTACATCTGCCGGCCTTTTGATGAGTGAAGCACAGGCCCACCATGCAATGTTGCCTGCACTGTCACCATAGTTGATGCTGAGGCCGGGCGCATGTATCAACGGCAGATGGCTTTCAAATTCATGCATGTTGTGTGCATTGTTCAATCCATAGAATGCATCGAGTGTGCGGTTGGGATGTTTGGTGTAAGTCCAGAACATACTGATGGGTGGCAATGCGCCCATGCCTTCAAAAGCATCGTTCACCACCGGGCCATGCAGTGTATATCGCACTTGAATAGTGGTATCAGCTTCATCTTTAATCTTGATAGCGTAGGAGCGCACATCGGCATCTTTCCATTCGTGTTCGTGCAGGTATGAGTTGGTGTTGGTGGAGTCGAATGTTTCCCGGTAGAAATCCATCTCATCATTCTCAAGCATGGTGATGCCCCAGCTCAACTCGTGATTGCGACCTATGAGTGCAAAGGGCACTCCTGCAAAGTGATGTCCGTACATCTCAAAACCGGGACACACCAGATGCGCTTCGTACCAGGTTTGTGGAATCATGTAGCCGATGTGTGTGTCGTTGCAAAACATGACACGGCCGCTTTTTGTTTTTGTACCACTCAAAGCCCAGGCATTGCTGCCTTGTATGGGTGCGTAGGGCAGGGCAGCTTCCACTTCACTTATCGCCTGCGACAATTGAAGCAAAGCATCGTATGCGTTTTCACCAATGTATTCTTCTGTCGCATCGGTTTCATCTTCCTGCTCGCTTTCTTTTTCTTCTTGCTGCAGCGATTTTGTTCTCACCGGATTTTGCAGTTGGGGTGGGGTGGCCGGAATGAAACTCTCCGTACTGTCATGCCACAGTCCTATGTCGTGCAGGTATTGTTCGCCATATTGTTTCTGAATAAAATCAACAACAGGCTCTGTCTTTTGCGCCATGCTGAAACTGAATGCCATGGCTCCCGTGGCGCAATACAAATCTTCGAATGTGAAAGGTGTTTTTTCGATACCAATGATGGAAAACTCTGGCGGTGTTTCGCCATGTGATACAAAATGATTGATACCATCCATGTATGCCTGCACCTCATCATACATGGGTGTTCCTTTTTGGCTGCGCAAGTAGGCAGCACTCTCCGCAGCATACTCCTGCAAGCCGAGAGAGCGAAACATCTTGTCCACTTTCAGCACAGGCCTGCCTATTATTTCAGACAAGCGGCCGCTACCTGCTCTGCGCAGCATTTCCATCTGAAACAAACGGTCTTGTGCATGTACATAACCGAAGGCCATATACATGTCGTGCTTGTTTTGTGCATGGATGTGCGGCACACCATACTCATCGTAATGCACATCTACCTTGTGCTGCAAGCCCGGCAACTGCAAAGTGCCGCTGTACTCCGGTTTGCTGCTGCCAAGCCAGAAGTAGATATACACCACACCAAGCGCCACCAGCAGCAACAGGCCAAGTAGTATTCGTTTTATCCAGATTCTCATTGTTTATTGTAAAATGAATTTGATGGTGATGCAATGCTACAAAATCAAATGCGGGTAACTGCATCATAAGTTGTCCTGCCACATTGCGCACAATACTTTCGCCCACCTTTCATTTTTCTACTTATAAATAAAAAAATAAATGAGCACCGAGACAAGCATAAAGCCGATACACATGGTGGACCTGAACTGCCAGTATCTGAACATAAAACACGAAGTGGATCAGGCCATACTGGATGTGTTGAGCAGCACTACCTTCATAGGCGGCCCTGTGGTGAAGGCTTTTCAGGAAGAGCTGGAGCAGCATGTGGATGTGAAGCATGTGATACCCTGCGCCAATGGCACCGATGCATTACAAATAGCCATGATGGCGCTTGGCCTGCAACCGGGCGATGAGGTCATCACTGCTTCATTTACTTATGTAGCCACTGCAGAAGTGATTGCATTGCTCAAACTGACTCCTGTACTTGTGGATGTAGATCCGGATACTTTCAACATAAGTGCAGCCTCTGTGGAAAAGGCCGTCACACCCAAAACGAAAGCAATAGTGCCTGTACACCTCTTTGGCCAGTGTGCTGATATGGAACCGCTGCTTGCATTGGCAAAGCAGCACAACCTGTATGTGATAGAAGATGTAGCACAAGCCATCGGGGCGCAATACACCTTCAGCGATGGGCGTGTAGCTGCTGCCGGCACCATGGGCCACATTGGTGCTACCAGTTTTTTCCCTTCAAAAAACTTAGGATGCTATGGTGACGGTGGCGCCCTCTTCACCAACGATGATGACCTGGCTAAGGCCATGCGCATGATAGCCAACCACGGACAAACTGTTCGCTATTACCACGACAGCATTGGTGTGAACAGCCGCTTAGACGCCATGCAGGCTGCCATATTGCGTATCAAGCTGCGCCACCTGCATGAATACAATGCGGCACGCAACAGAGCTGCTGCCTTTTACGATGAAGCTTTTGCCAATACACCCTGGCTTACAACGCCAAACCGTGCCGCAAACAGCACTCACGTTTTTCATCAATACACTTTGAAGACAAATGGTGTTGATCGCTTCGGACTGCAGGAATACCTGGCAGGTAAGAACATACCTGCTATGGTCTATTACCCTGTGCCCCTGCACATGCAGAAGGCTTACAAAGATGATCGCTACAAGCCCGGACATTTTCCGGTTACGGAGACTTTGTGTGCATCTGTAATATCACTACCCATGCATACCGAACTGAGCGAGGAGCAACTGCTGTACATCACCGGCAGTGTGAAGCAATACCACAAGGCCTGACATTTTCTTAGCCATGCTGTTTGGCTAAAGCAACATTGGCGCGGTATTACGTTGTGCTCGCCAAACCAATTTATTCTTCATCATTCATGCATACTTCACCCATACTGAATAAATATGCCATGCTGGTGCTATGCAGCGCTGCTTCAGCCTTGCTGCACGGGCAAGAGGTATTGCTGAATCAGACTTTCAGAGGGGATATAAAAAGTGTGCAGGCATATCCGGTTGGCAATGCGCTTGGCTATCCATTAGTTGAGTTGGGCACGAGCGATGCGCTGGAATTTCATTATGATGAAATGACTACAGACCTCAATACACACAACTATACTGTGCTCCACTGCGACCACAACTGGCATCAGTCTGACCTCAGTGCCAATGAGTATTTGCAGGGATTCAATGCGCAAACCATCACGGAATTTGAAGCGGGTTTCAATACACAGATTGAGTATGTACACCACACCTTCACTTTTCCCAATGACATGATGAAGCCACGCTACTCAGGCAACTATGCAGTGGTGGTGTACAACGGCAACGATGCTGAAGACCGCTCCCAATGGCTCATTACCTACCGCGTAGTGGTGTATGAGCAGGCAGTTGGCATGAGCATAAATGCTGGTGGCACAGCGCTGATAGCCGAGCGATACAAAAGCCAGGATGTGGATGTAGCCATACAGTACGAGGCACTGGTGATAAACGACCCGCAGCGCGATGTGCATGTAACACTGATTCAGAACATGGACTGGACTACATCCATCAACCAACTGAAGCCGCAATTTGTAAACGCCAACACTTTGCAGTATGACTACAACATGGGCGAGAACACTTTCAAAGGTGGAGCGGAGTATCACCATTTTGAAACAAAAAGCATACAATACAGCAGCATAGAAGTGGAGCACATAGCATTGGAAGATGATGGCTACCACGCCTACCTGCGGCCCGACATGGCAGGGGCAGACCGCGCATACAGCACGCAGGCCGACATCAACGGCAATTTTTTAGTAAAGAATGATTTGGCCGACAACCCGCACACCGAGGCCGATTATGTGTGGGTGCATTTTCAATTGCAAACAATGGAGATGAAAGAACTGGCTGTGTTCATAGAGGGCCGTGCCAACCAATTCGAAACGCAAAAGTGGACATGCACCTACGATGAAAAACTAAAGGCATATACCTGCACCGTGCTGCTCAAGCAGGGATACTACAACTACCGCTACCGCACACTGAACCTCTACAGCAAGGATGCAACATTGGACTACACCGAAGGCAACTTCAGCAACACAGAGAATGACTACCACGCCATTGCCTACTGGTATGACAGGGCCAAAGGCTGCGACCGCGTGATAGCACTTGTGGCTGACAACAGTGTGAGGTGACGGTCAAGTTTAATCCCAAATTACTCATTAGAAATGAGTAATCGATTAAGCATCTGTATTTCATTGCTTTTCAAGCAATGAAAACAGGCTGCTAAATCGGGATAACCCCAACTAAATCAATAGTGCGGCTCTTGCAGAGCCTTCTATTGATTAATTTGGGTTAATATTAATAAAGCGCATCGCTTAATTATAATTCGCCCTCTTTCTTATACCGAACGTTTTGGGGCTTTGCGAAGGCTGGGATTAGAAGTACGAATGTTCAAATTTAGTACAATGTTTATTAGAATTCCAAATGTTCAATTTAGCACTGAAGCCCAGCTTTTGCAAAACCCCTGTTATAT
>JBJXFP010000147.1:0-3686 GCA_046155615.1 Flavobacteriales bacterium
TCAGTTGTGAGCCATGTCTTCTGATTCTTCACTCACTGGAGCAAGGTTCTTCTCTTCCAGTTTTTTGTAAAAATCGCTGTTCTGCACAGCGGGTAGTATGGTAAGTGAAAAGTGATAGATAGGTTCGTAGAAATATGACTTCTCTTTTTGCTCAGCAGGAAGCAGCGAGTAGCGCCTATCTGCTGCATTGAACAGCACAAACACAATACTCAAAAACAACAGTGTTTTGGTAAGCGAAAAAAATGCACCGCCTATCTGATTCCATTTCTCTCCGCCACCCGCACTTACATTTTTTGTAATCAACCTGCCTAGAAAAAACAAGCCTACGCAAACAAGTGCGAACACAATTACAAATGAAATGACAGGCAAATTTTCTGATTGCACATCCATCTTGTTGCGCAGAAAAGAGGCTACTCCATCGCTGAGATGAACTCCGGCATAAATGCCGACAAACAATGAAAGTGCGGAGAACACCTCCATCACAAAACCATTTTTCCAGCCACGCCATATTGCAAGCCCAACCGGAATGAGCAGCAACAAATCAAGATAGCTAACCATGTAAACAAACCTATCGGATGCCTTGCGCAATGAGTTGAAAGGGACAAGATCTTATGCACAAGTCATGTTTCATTTTGACCTTCTACTTTCGCCCTCAACATTTTTTTATCAATTCAAAAAGCAGATATGAATAACTACGATGTGGTAGTGATAGGCTCAGGCCCGGGCGGATATGTAGCCGCCATCAGGTGCGCACAGCTCGGAATGAAAACCGCAATAGTAGAACGCTATGCCACACTGGGCGGCACCTGCCTCAATGTGGGCTGCATTCCCAGCAAAGCGCTACTCGATTCATCAGAACATTTCTACAACGCTTCGCACCACTTTGCTGAGCATGGCATTCAACTAAAGAGTAAACCCGAAGTGAACTTTTTGCAAATGATCAAACGAAAGCAACAAGTGGTTGACCAAACAGTGGCAGGTATCAATTTTTTGATGAAGAAAAACAAAATAGATGTGTATGCCGGCTACGGTAGTTTTATCAATGCAAACACTATCGGTATAGCAAAACCTGATGCTACAATCGACACTATCACTGCAAAAAACTGCATCATCGCAACGGGCAGTAAGCCTGCTTCATTGCCCTTCATACAGATTGACAAAAAGCGTGTGATAACAAGTACTGAAGCGCTCAAACTGAACGAAATACCTAAGCACCTGATAGTGATTGGTGGTGGTGTAATAGGACTTGAGTTGGGCAGCGTGTATGCAAGACTTGGATCAAAAGTAAGTGTTGTTGAATTCATGGACAGCATCATTCCCACCATGGATCGAGCACTGGGCAAGGAGCTGCAAAAGGTGCTGAAAAAAGAAGGTTTCGAATTTTACCTGTCGCACAAGGTGAAAGAGGTAAATGCAAAAGGTAAAACCGTAACTGTAAAAGCTGACAACAACAAAGGCGAAGAAATAAAACTCGAAGGCGATTATGTATTAGTAGCTGTGGGTCGCAAACCTTTTACTGACCAATTGGGATTAGTAAATGCAGGAGTGAAAACTGATGACCGTGGACGTGTAGAGGTAAATGACCACTTGCAAACTAACGTGGCTGGCATCTATGCCATAGGCGATGTAGTGAAAGGAGCTATGCTTGCACACAAGGCAGAAGAGGAGGGTGTTTTTGTAGCAGAAACCATTGCCGGGGAAAAGCCGCACATCAACTACAACCACATTCCGGGTGTGGTGTACACATGGCCGGAAGTTGCTTCTGTAGGTTACACCGAAGAGCAATTGAAAGAAAAAGGTGTGGAGTACAAATCCGG
The DNA here is from genome assembly GCA_046155615.1 of Flavobacteriales bacterium. Taxonomy (GTDB): domain Bacteria; phylum Bacteroidota; class Bacteroidia; order Flavobacteriales_D; family Sanyastnellaceae; genus JANNVZ01. Next base: position 1,818 of record JBJXFP010000147.1, read on the forward strand.
ATCATTCCCTTTCAAGGCAAGCGGCCGTGCAAGAGCAAGCATGGATACTGATGGCTTTATCAAAGTGCTTGCAGACAAAACAACTGACGAAATACTCGGTGTGCACATGATTGGACCACGGGCTGCTGATATGATTGCAGAAGCTGTGGTGGCCATGGAGTTTCGAGCAAGTGCTGAAGACATTGGCCGCATCAGCCATGCTCACCCCACATTTACTGAGAGTTTTAAAGAGGCTGCTCTTGATGCCACAGCAAAGCGTGCATTACATATATAGTGAGAGCACCTTACCGAATCAATGGACTATCTCACAATAAGCAGTTGTTGATGCGCCACATTGCCATTGTCTACCAGTTGAAGGCAATAGATGCCAGCGGGCAATACACTGATGTCAGCTCCGTCCGCGTTTAGCATTTGCTGCATCACCACTCGACCAGTCATATCAAGCACATTCAGTTGTGTTGCCTGCAATGCGCCCTCTACACACACTACGTTGATGGTTTCGTGCGCAGGATTGGGAAATAAGTTACAGTGTGCTTTCAATGAAGTTTCAATAAAAAGTGTTTCGCTGCATGTTTCATTTTCAACTTCAGTATTGACCCACGTCAAATCATTGCCTTCATAATAACAAGTAACCATCGGATCATAATCTGTTACCATACCAAGAGCAGCATCAGGTATTCCGTAAACACTTCCCACACCTTCTACCCAATAGGCAGGTCCCCATGCATCTTCAAAATTTATTTTCTTTCTGTAAGAACCTCCGACTAATTCTGTAGTTACGCTGTTTACAACAACATCGTGCATACTTCCCAGGCCGTACACACTGGCTTCATCGCCCTCCTCCAGCATAAAGTCATAGAGCAACGCATCGGTGTTGCCCGATCTGATAAATACTTTTTGCTCTGCCACATCCTCGCGCAACAATCCTATCATGTATGCATCACCAACTTCACCTTGTTGCCACAGTTTCTTATACGTCACTGCATCTATCACTGAATCACCATCCAAGTAATATTGAAAATGATTGGTGCCCCAACCATAGCTCACACATTTCCAAGTTTTGCTTTCAGAAATAATTGGATCGTATTGCGATGCTGCATCTGCTGTGATGATGAACATGAAGAGTACAATGAATATTTTTTTCATATTGGCGAGTAGTTGTTGCATGTTACTGAAAGACAGTGACAAAATTCAATTCGTTGCTCTCGAAATAAAAAAGCAAATCCTGCCGTGACTTTCGCCAGACAGGATTTGCACTCTTTTAGAAAAAATATTTCGGGGAAATCAGAAATACCTTGGATATACAATACGCTTCTTCTTGGTGGCCATCACAAAGTTGAGAGACAACTCATGGCTGCCCCATGATGTGCGTATCAACTGGTTGGTAGCCATGTCAAACGAATATCCTACTTTCAGTTGTTTGTTCACTTGCCATTGGCCCATCAATCCTACTATCTCGCGGAAGTGATAGTAGAGACCCACATTGAAGTCTTTGTACACTATTGCGTTCGCATACAAACCAACTGACAATGGCGCATTCCATACAGCGCGCACCAACATGCTGGGTTGCAGTTGTATGTCTTTGTTTATCTTGAATTGTTTTCCCCCCATCAGAAAAATGGTAGGCTCTTGTCTTCCTACAAGTACATCATACATCGGACTGTTGCGCTTTTCCATTCTTGGCCTTATCATCTTGGGTGCACTAACACCTATAAAGTGATCCTTCTTGAAGTAGTAAGCCCCGAAACCAATGTTGGGCAACAACAATCCCTTGATGTTGTACATAAAGGCATCATCCTGCATACCATGATAATCGCTACTTAGGGTAAGATCCATCAGATTGGCCTGATACAAATCGATAGAAGCCAC
>JBJXFP010000185.1:0-8021 GCA_046155615.1 Flavobacteriales bacterium
GCAAGTTACTAATCAGAGAAGGGCGCTATCCTAAAGTGACCAATGGAGTGACACAAGAAACAGAAATGAAAACCATGATGCACGGTTTCAATCTTCAATTTGGAGTTTGCTTTTGAGTTGTTCAAAGCCTGAATGTCTTCAACAATCAAAAATCATCACTTGATATACCTCCAGTCATGCCCGTTCTTGATCGCTTTCAGCGAATGATAAATCAGGCGAATCACATTGTCCACATCTTCCTTGTGAACCATTTCCACAGTGGTGTGCATGTAACGCAATGGCAATGAAATAAGTGCGCTGGCTACACCTGCGTTGCTGTAAGCGAATGCATCTGTATCAGTACCGGTGCTGCGTGATGCGGCCTGACGTTGTATCGAAATCTTGTTTTTATCCGCAACATCAATGATGTGCTTCAGCAAATTGTTCTGCACTGCGGGGCCATAACTCACCACCGGGCCTTTGCCGCAGTGCAAATCACCATTCACAATTTTGTTCATCATAGGCGTTTGTGTATCGTGGCATACATCAGTCACAATAGCCACATCAGGTTTTATGCGCTCAGCAATCATCTCAGCACCTCGCAGACCCACTTCTTCCTGCACACTATTGGTGAAGTACACTCCAAATGGAAGTTTGTCTTTGTTCTCTTTGAGCATGCGGGCTACTTCAGCTATCATGAATCCTCCCACACGGTTGTCCAATGCACGGCCTAAGTAGTATCGGTTATTCAGCATGATGAATTCATCTTCGAAAGTGCACACACAACCTATGTGAATACCCATGGCTTCCACTTCTTCTTTTTTGGCAGCGCCCACATCGAGGAAAATATTTTTCATACTCGGAGTCTCTTCCTTGGCTGCATCGCGCACATGGATGGCCGGCCAGCCAAACACACCTTTCACTATGCCTTTCGGTGTGTGAATGTTCACTCGTTTGCTGGGTGCTATCATGTGGTCGCTGCCACCATTTCTGCGCAGGTAGATGAAGCCTTCGTTGGTGATGTAGTGAACAAACCACGATATTTCATCAGCATGTGCTTCTACCACTACTTTGTATTGTGCCTTCGGATTCACTATGGCCACTACACTGCCATAGGTATCCACCATGTATTCGTCAGTGTATGGTTTTACATAGTCCAGCCACATCTGTTGTCCGGGACTTTCGAATCCGGTTGGAGATGCATTGTTGATGTAGTTTTTCAAAAACTCCAGCGATTTTGTCGTCACTACACTTTTGTGTTTCGGTGCATTTGCCCGGGTTGATTTTGCTGCTTGTTTCTTTGCCATAAACTTTTTTTTGATGTGATAGTTGCGGGTGAAAATATTTGGTTAACGGATTTTACAAAATCAGAACAGACAATTGTTGTTCAACCATGAGTGCTGATAAAGGGATATTGAAAATAATAACCACTGATGATGGTTCGCACTCATTGCTGAATACTGCATTGAATGAGACTTACCACAGTCGCCATGGCGCCATGCGCGAATCGCAACATGTATTTATAGAGCATGGCTTGCTGATGGCTGCGCAAAAATTTGATAACATCAGGGTACTTGAAGTTGGATTTGGCACTGGACTGAATGCGTGGCTGACCTGGCTGCAGACTCAGGAAAAGGAAATAAACGTGCACTACACTGCATTAGATACTGTGCCTTTGGAGAAGGAAATTGTACAAAACCTCAATTATGCTGTAGATGGCATTCCACAAAAACATTTTAGGCAATTACATGATTCGCCATGGAACCTCGATGTTGCGTTGTCATCACATTTTACACTACACAAGCAGTTGATTGCTTTGCAGCAATTTGTTACACAGAAAAAATTCCATTGTATCTACTATGATGCTTTCGGCCCACAAGTGCAACCTGAGATGTGGAAGAGAGCATTGTTTGAAAAAATGTATGCAATGCTTGAACCTGCCGGTGTACTTGTGACTTATTGCGCCAAAGGGCAGGTGCGCAGAGACCTTGCCTCATTCGGCTTTCAGGTGGAGCGAATGCAAGGCCCTCCGGGTAAAAGAGAAATGCTTAGGGCATGCAAATGAGATGATTCAAAAATTCAACATACGCGTTTATTTTCTGCTCATTGAAAATGGCTGTGTGCTTGTTGCTGATGAAATCATAAAGGGGAATTCCTATACCAAGTTTCCTGGTGGGGGTCTCGAGTTTGGTGAAGGCACCATTGATTGTGTGATACGGGAAGCGCAGGAAGAACTTGGCCAAGAGGTTGAGGTGATTTCACATTTCTACACCACCGATTTTTTTCTGAAGTCTGCATTCGACCCTTTACAACAGGTTGTTTCAGTTTATTACAGTGTCTCTTTGATTGGAGAGCAGAAATTTATAACCACCTCTAAGCGTTTTGATTTCAGTCAGACCACAGATGATGAAGAATCATTCCGCTGGGTGAAACTGGAGATGATGAAAGAGGAAGAATTTTCTTTCGCGGCTGACAAGGTGGTTGTAAACATGCTGCTCAAAGGTTGAGGTACATGCGAAGCTTTGCTTTCGATGTAGCACCAATGCGGTAGTAAAACTTGCTGGCGCGTTCGTTCCAGTCAGGAGTTTGCCATTGCACATGCGAGCATTCGCTTTGTTTTGCCAACAGTTTTACTTCATTCACCAATGCCTCACCAACCCCATTACCACGCGCATGCTCTTGCACAAACAAGCAGTCCATGTGCATATAGTAAGCAGCATCCCAGGTAGAAAATTCGCGCATGCAAGTGACATAACCCATTGGAGAACCAACATGATCAATGGCAAGCAAGCAATACAGGTGCGGGCTGGCAGAGAACAACTGCACTGCGAGTTTTTCTGCCTTGCCTGAGGGTTCATAGTCAGCGCGCTCGTATTCGGCATGTTCAGCACAAAACTTCACTATGGTGACCAAATCATCTGGCGCTGCTTTCCTAATCTTGAATTGCATGGAGGTTAGATTTTGACAGTCGAAATGTATCTCTCTGGTTATTGCAACTGGTTGATGAATTCATCAATTTGTGACATACCCTTTTTGGTGGAGTATGGTTGCAGCAATCGGGCTATCAGTTCCAGATAGTGCGACTGTTGTTTTTTGAAAGAAAGATTGCGATAGGTAACTGCTGCTTCGGAAGACCAAAACCTGTTGATGAAGCTCAGGGTGCTTACCAGAAATTCAACCTCGGTGACTTTAAGTTGTCGCATGTATTTGTTCTCCACCAGTTCGTTCAAAATTTTATGCAAGGTTGAGAATCTGTGTTTCTCTGTCTTCTTGTAAGCTGTTGCTATTTCATTGTGGTTTTCAAAAAGGTTGACAAAACTTCTGAACAGACAGATGTACTCAGATTGATTCTTCATTACTTGCTTTTGCATGTTCAGAAATTCCATCATGTGCATTCCGTCTTGCACTACAATGGTTCGGTTGTTCAGGTCGCGTAGCTGCATGGCAATAGCACCTATCACGTCATTTTTTGTAGGGTAGTAGTAGGTGAGGTTGCCCACGCGCATGTCTAACGTGGCTGCAATTTCTCTGATTCCCACATTCTCAATGCCTCGCTGGTTGAAGAGTTGAAGTGCGCAACCCAATATTCTTTCTGCTGTTGTCATGAGGCAAATGTATCATTAATGGAATGATTAGGACAGTGTACAAAATAATTTGGACAATGTCCTAATGTGTTTATGTTTGACATCATAAAAAACAACGAACATGAAAAGGACATTTCAACCCAACTTTCCTTTCACCATTGAAAACAAGCATGGTGAAAAGCTTACCTTCCTGCGCTTAGCGAAAGATGAAAGGGGTGAGCGAATAGAAGTAGAGAACTGGGTGCAGCCGGGCTGCGGCCCTGTGATGCATGTACACTATCATCAGGACGAAGAGCTGCATGTGCAAAGCGGTAAGATGGGTTATCAGGTGGCTGGTGGGTTGCAGCAGTTTGCTGAGGCCGGTGAATCAATTAGGTTTCAACGTGGAGTGATGCATCGGTTTTGGAATGCAGGTGATGTTGTACTCAATTGCACAGGGAGTATCAATCCTCCTAACAACATTGTGTATTACCTCTGGCACATTTACCGTCTGATGGATGAGGGTGGAGGACAGCCGAAAGGCTTTGACGCAGCCTATCTTGTCAGAAAGTACCGCACCGAGTTTGATGTGGAAGCCATACCCGCCTTTGTGAAGTCAGTTATTTTTCCTGTGATAGTTTTCTTCGGCATGCTGGGTGGCAAGCACAAAAAGTTTGCAGATGCACCGGAGGCTGTTTCCTGAGCTGAATACTGTATCTGAAAAGAGGGAATACCTGACTGAAATTCGCTTTACAGACTACAAGCGAGTTGGATGAAAAAAGCCCCGCTCATGCGGGGCTTTTTTATTATTACAACGTACTTGTTACACATCAATTTTTGCATACTTCGCATTGGCCTCGATGAAGGCTCTGCGCGGTGGCACATCATCACCCATCAACATGCTGAAAATGTGGTCGCATTCGGCAGCGTTTTCAATTGTTACTTGCCTCAGAGTGCGGTTGGCAGGGTTCATTGTTGTTTCCCAAAGTTGTTCAGCATTCATCTCTCCAAGACCTTTGTAGCGCTGCACGTTTACCGAACTGTCAGTACCAGCGCCTTTTAGTTCGGCTATGGTGGCATCGCGTTCCACTTCGTTCCAGGCATATACTGCCTTATTACCTTTCTTCACTAAGTAGAGCGGGGGAGTGGCTATGTACACATGGCCATTTTCTATTAGCTCTTTCATGTGACGGAAGTAGAATGTCAGAATCAGTGTTTCGATGTGTGAGCCATCCACATCGGCATCACACATAATCACGATTTTGTGATAGCGCAGCTTGGCTATGTTCAATGCCTTGGTATCATCTTCGGTGCCTACTGTAACACCCAGTGCGGTGTACATATTTCGTATTTCTTCGTTTTCAAATATCTTGTGCTGCATGGCCTTTTCTACATTCAATATTTTTCCACGCAGGGGCAGTATGGCTTGATATTGACGGTCTCGGCCTTGTTTGGCTGTTCCACCGGCCGAGTCACCTTCTACTAAGAAAAGTTCACTTTTTTCGGGGTCTTTCTCAGCGCAGTCTGCCAACTTGCCCGGCAAGCCTCCGCCTGTGCCAACTCCTTTGCGTTGCACCATTTCGCGCGCTTTTTTAGCTGCGTGTCTGGCTTGTGCAGCCAGTATTACTTTGTTTACTATTTGTCTGGCATCACTTGGATTTTCTTCTAAGTAGGCTTCCAGCATTTCGCTCACCACTTGGCTCACAGGTGCTACTGCTTCCTTGTTACCCAATTTGGTTTTGGTCTGTCCTTCAAACTGAGGTTCTTGCACCTTCACACTCACCACAGCGGTTAGTCCTTCACGGAAGTCATCAGGGCTTATTTCAATTTTCAATTTTTCCAGCAGTCCGCTTTTTTCCGCGAAATTTTTGAGAGTGGATGTAAGTCCTCTGCGAAATCCGCTGAGGTGTGTACCGCCTTCGTGGGTATTGATGTTGTTCACATAAGAGTGCACATTCTCATTGAATGAGTCGTTGTAGATCATGGCTACTTCCACCGGTATTTCACCATCCTTGCGCTCCATGTGTATTATTTTTTGCACTATGGGTGGGCGTGTTTCATCTAAGTAGCGAACAAATTCTACCAGACCATCTTTACTTAAGAAGGTTTCAGTATGTGGTTCTCCATTCTCATTCACATTGCGCTTGTCGGTGAGGGTAAGGGTGATGCCTTTGTTCAGGAACGACAACTCGCGCAAGCGACCTGCAAGCGTTACATAATTGAAATCGATGATGTCGAATATGGTACCGTCAGGCTTGAAGGTGACAGTGGTGCCACGCTTGGTAGTGTCGCCCATCATGCGCGCTGCATATAGTGGTTTGCCTATGCTGTATTCCTGTTCCCACACTTTGCCATCGCGGTGTACTTCGGCACGCAGGTGTATGGAGAGTGCGTTTACACAACTTACGCCTACACCATGCAGTCCGCCTGATACTTTGTAGGAGCCTTTGTCGAATTTGCCACCAGCGCCAATTTTGGTCATTACTACTTGTAGTGCACTCACTCCTTCTTTCTTGTGCATATCCACCGGTATTCCACGGCCATTGTCGCTCACCATCACGCTATTGTCCTCGTTGATGTTCACATGGATGGCATCGCAGTAGCCTGCAAGGGCTTCGTCTATAGAGTTGTCCACTACTTCATACACCAAGTGATGCAGGCCGCGCATGCCTGTGTCGCCTATGTACATGCTTGGGCGCATGCGCACGTGCTCCATGCCCTCCAGACTTTGAATATTGTCGGCTGTGTAGTTGGCTGCTCCGGATACTTTGTTTTCTTCTGACATAACTAATGTTTCTTCCACTTTGAATGTTGCTTTTTTTGAATAAAAAATATGGGTTTCGGGGTGTAAAAAGGGGGCAATCAGCCCCCCGTTTTTTTACGTTTCAAATGTAGTCAATTTAGTCAACTGCTCTTGCATTTGTGACTACAAAATCAGGTAGTCTGTTTTGCACAATTCACTAACAGTTTTGGTTGAAATATAATTGGCTATGGATGTGGCTCGCTCAGGTACCTGCGCACCGCCCAGTGTCCAAGATAGATGAGTGGTGTGAGTGCGATGGCAATCAAAATCTTTAGCAGATAGTTGGTTGGAGCTATTTCCCAAAATGCTGAAAGTGGCACTGTGCCGGGGAGAATGAAACCGATGTACAGAACGATATACGAATCGAAAAGCTGGGAGACAAGTGTGCTTCCTGTGCTTCGCAGCCAAATCATGCGGTTGCCGGTGCGATTCTTTATCCAGGCAAACAGTGTGGCATCCAATATTTGAGAAAACATGAATGCTGTGATGCTGCCAGCAATAACCCAGCGGCTTTGGCCAAAAACTTTGTTGAACTCCGCATCGGTGGCTGTGTCAGGCGTTATGCTGGTGTTGGCGGGTACACTCATGGCAAACAATACGGTGAAAAAGCAATAGGCAATAAGCGCAGAGGTTATCCAAGAGAGCTTGCGAATGGCTTTTACACCATAAAACTCGTTGATGAGGTCAGTGACCAGAAAGATGATGGGCCAGAGCACCACGCCAATCACAGTAGTAAATGGGCCTAACTCTTTCCCAAACAAATTGAATGAAACAGGAATATCAATGAGTTTGTTGCTGATAAGCTCAGCGGTGACAGCGTTGGTGATAAAGAAGCCGGCAAGAATGACGAAGAGCCATTCACGTTTGGAACTGCCTGTATTGCTGACCATTGTCATCGGGCTATGGCATTTTTTTCAGACAGAGAACTCAGCGGTTACAAAAACATATTCCACCTTGCCAGCCTTTTCTATTCGAAGAAAGCCTGTGAACGACCAGTACTCATATCCCTCATCTGTCTGAAATATCATTACTTCCACAGTTATACCGCTACCTGAATAGGTGTTGAGACTTCCTTCTTTTTTCTTTAGCTCTGTGCGCACACCATTGGAATAAACATACGCCACATCGCCTTGTGATTCATCTTCTGCCACCACCATCACATTGCCTTGTATAGTGGAGAAATAGGTGCCCCAGTCGGTTTCATTTGTTTTTACATCAAGCAATGTTGTTTTCAGATAGGGACATTCGACAAAGTCGGAGTGTACCCAACCGATATATTCTTTTACTGAAACGTCCATATCACCCCACTGCACATACTTCACTTTTAGCCAAAGCCCTCTGTTTTCCATCTGGAAGAGGAGATAGCTTTCTTTGGGCACTTTCACCACCACTTCAGCATCAATAGATGGTTCTTTTCTCACATTCAGATTGCCTGAATCTATGTTTACTTTCAACCTGGTGTCTAAGCCTTGCGCAATGGAAGTGCATATTGTAGCAATCATGCAAATTGCCAATAGATATTTCAATGCCTTCATGATGTTGTGGTTTTAAAATTCAACTTATGCTCAATGATGTATTTCGGCCTTTTGCGGGCCTCGTCTAAGGTGCGCCACAGGTATTCAGCAATGATGCCCAATGAAATATTGGTAACACCAAAGCCAATAAGAATGATGCTG
>JBJXFP010000198.1:0-2536 GCA_046155615.1 Flavobacteriales bacterium
CTCCAATAGATCAAGGTGTCGGAGGCGTTGGAGGAGTCACCACAGACCCTCCGCTATCCACTATCACCCTTGCCCCCACATACCCTAGGTAAAATCCACTGTCCGAATTCCTGAACCTACCCATCAGTCTATCCAACTTCTCCAGATAGCCATCAGTTTCCTTAAACAATGGAACCAACTCCTCTGTAGCAACACTCTTCTCCACTATCCTTGTTCTTGGCACTGTCGAAGCAGCTATATAGGCATCAAGCAACAAACCGGCAGCAGCCACATCAGCAGGATTCACACCATAGGGCACAGCAGACCCACCCAATGCTGTCAAGTCAGCAATCACTTGTTGGCCCTGTGTTTCCACTTCACCATCCTTTATCCCATACTCCCAAGCCGACTTTGTCGTTTTGAATTTTGATGCCAAGTCATTGTCATCAATATCCAATGCATAACCTACAGCACAATCAGAAAGTGGCACTATCGCAGTCGCAAAATCAATACGTGCAGCAGCCTTATCAGTGGTTGCACCCTTGATGCTTGTTCCGTCTTGAGCTCCAGCCTTCACCACTATCGCATCGCGTCCATTCTTTACCTTGCTAACAGCGTTCTCTATAGGAGTCATTCCAAGGTACTTCGCCAGATTCGTGGTCATATAAGCCACCAATACATCCAGCATGTTCAGTTTACTTTCTTGTGTGTCATTCATGGCAATAATTATTTATTGGTTTGAGCTAGAAAAACGAAACCCAAAAAACAATTATTGTATTCCACCTCCACTTTTTTTTTCTACCCCAATCAGAAAACACTACGTTTGACTCAACAAATGCAAATGCCTATATAAACAAAAGAAGAAATTACATACTCGCGTTGCTAGTGATGCTCATCTCGAAAAATCGCCAGTTTTAGAAAATCACACGCTATGTAACACAGTGCAGTGCGCCCCACGGGCGTGTTCATGTTGTGTTTATAGTTTGTGAGGTGTCTGGCGATACCTTCGGGATGGTAAACTGCAAAGGTTCACGCCCGACCTATATAAAAACCATTCGTCATTCGAACCTTAGACGACAAACCTTAACAAACTATCTACATGAAAAAAGTCTTTACAATGGTGCTGACAATGGGAGTGTTGTTAGCAAGTGCTCAAACAGTGATCAACGAAACTTGGAGCAGAGTAACGGGCTATCCCAATCCAAATTTCAACTGGAGTGCATCGGACACCGATGCAGGCAACAATGTGATAAATGCAGGCAACACTTTGGGTGCCGGAAGCCAGTTGCTCAATATGCACATCGTAAAATTGGATGATGCAGATGGCAGTGTGCTATGGGAAGAGGAGTGGACTAGTCAGGGCAGCTACAACGATTATGCATCGGATGTAGTGGTAGGTAGCGATGCAGTTTATGTCTGTGGCGCAAGTGTGATAAGCAGTACCGATGTTGTTTGTGTCATACTCAAATTAGATTTGGATGATGGAGAACTTTTGTGGACATATACTTACAACACAGGACTCATCAATATTCCATCCAGCATTGAGTATGTGTCTAGCGATGGCATCTACTTCTGCGGTAGTACCACAAGTGTAAGTACTTCATCCGACTTCATGGTGGGTCATCTTTATGACTCCGATGGCTTGGAGGATTGGACACAGACCTACGACTACAGCCAAGATTATGATCTGGGTGTGCGCATGAGAGTGAACAGTCAAACAGTATATGTGACAGGGGTAAGCGGTAGCAGTTGGACAGATACAGAAATCACCACGCTTGCTTTCAACAAATTTTCAGGTTCACTGGTGGGCGTCAACAACATTCCGAATCCATCGGATTACATTGACATGCCTACCGACATCACCACTGATATTGCAGGTAATGTGTATATCTGTGGCCAATACGGCACAGGTACATCATGCGACATGAAGGTGGTGAAGTTGGATGATGAATTAGAAATGCTTTGGGAAGTAGAATGGGATGGCAATGATGATGAAGATGTGCCCAATGCCTTGGCAGTGGATGAAGAAGGTAATGTATATGCCACAGGCTACACAATTAACGAAGACAACAAAAAAGAAATGGTGACTAATGCTTTTGATGATGCAGGCGAACTACTATGGTCGAAACGCAAGTTGGTAAAACCCCTCTATCAAAGCACGTGTGGCACCGACATAGATTATCGCTTTGGGCAACTGATCGCAGCGTGCACCTACAAGGCAAATGATGCCACACATCAATTACTCTATTCCTACAAAACAGATGATGGCTTTCCCAACTGGATAGAGGAATTCGATGACTTTGCACTCAATGACACCACCAAGGTGCAAGTGAGAATAATGAACAACAATGCAGCCTACACCACCGCAATGACAGATGGCAGCGAGGGCTTTCGCTACCTCAATGTGCGGTATGATTTCAAAAAACGCAACAGGGTACCGCACTACGATGAGAATGATAAACCCGACTATGCCGCTCACGAAGTATTTATACGCTTTGTACCCGATGCACTCAACTACTCCACCTTAGACAATACCAACAAGCACTACGGCAAGCTA
>JBJXFP010000015.1:0-10387 GCA_046155615.1 Flavobacteriales bacterium
TAGCCAAATTAATTACCCATGGCAAAGACCGCAATGAGGCTATACAACGCATGGTGCGCGCCATTGACGACTATCACATAACGGGCTGCGAAACCACTTTGCCATTCTGCAAATGGGCCATTCAGCATGAGGCATTCGTAAGCGGAAACTTTGATACACATTTTGTAAAAAAATATTTTACACCCGAAGTGTTGCAGCATGAAAGTGATGATGAAATGGAAATGGCCGCATTGGCTGCTGCCTCGCATCACTTAGTCAAATTACATCAATCTTCGGCTGATACAGATGCTGTAACAAAAACAAGCAGGTGGAAAACTATTCGCATGAATTGACGTCTTAAAGGTGTTTGGCAATAACCTTGTATGAACTTACGTTCACAATCTTTTTTTGTCAAGCACCATTTCTTGCAAAAGGTATTCATCCATATCGCATTTTGTATTTCTCTGTTACTCGCAGTCAATATTTCTGCGCAAACCGAGCCGGTGAATTACAAAATCTTGGATACGCTATACACTCCTTATGAGACCAGCATCTGGTACGAGAAGGATGGCGAAGTGCGTGTGATAAGCACCATGGCACCGATCGAGATTACAGCCAAAGCCACCAACAAAAGACAAAACCGCGCTTACACCAAGTTGCAAAAACGTGTAATCAAAGTATATCCTTATGCAAAAGCTGCCGGTGATGTGATGCACATGTATGAAGCCATGTGTATGAACATAACTGATGAGAAGGAACGTGAAAAACTTCTTGATCAGGCAGAGGAAGAAATGAAGAAAAATTTTGAACGCGACCTGCGTGAGATGACCGTGAATGAAGGCATCATACTGATAAAACTCATAGACCGCGAAACAGGCAACACCAGTTTCTCATTGGTGAGGGAATTGAAAGGAAAACTCTCTGCTTATATGTGGCAAGGCGTGGCACGCCTCTTCGGGCATAATCTGAAGAGTGAGTATGACCCTACCGGTGATGATATCTGGATAGAGAACACCGTGGTGATGATAGAAGATGGTGTGATACCAGTACAATACCGCGATGTGGATCCGTTCGGCCTTCGCGGTGTGTCAGCTCGATAAGAAGTATGTTTCAGTTACTTTCAGCCAACAGCTTTTCTGTATTCTCAGCTATTTTAAGTGATTCAATTATCTCATCTATTTCACCGTTCATTATAGCCTCTAAGTTGTAAAGCGTTAGTCCTATGCGGTGGTCTGTGCACCGGCCCTGCGGATAGTTGTATGTGCGGATTTTCGCGCTGCGGTCACCGGTACTTACAAGTGACTTACGCATTTGAGAGCGCTCTGCTTGTCTTCTCAATACTTCGGCTTCGAAAATTTTTGTACGAAGCACGGTCATAGCCTTTTCAGCATTCTCGTGTTGCGATCGGCCTTCCTGACAGGCTACCACTGTGCCGGTAGGAATGTGCGTAAGACGTACTGCGCTTTCAGTTTTGTTCACGTGTTGTCCGCCCGCGCCACTGCTGCGGTAGGTGTCGCGCTGAATATCGGCAGGGTTTATCACTACATCAAATTCTTCAGCTTCAGGTAGCACGGCAACTGTAGCTGCTGAGGTGTGCACACGGCCCTGAGCCTCAGTCTCCGGCACACGCTGTACGCGGTGTACACCGCTTTCAAACTTTAATGTGCCATATACTTCTTCACCGCTTACTTCAAAGGAAATTTCCTTGTAGCCGCCAATGGTGCCTTCGCTAACATTCAGTACTTCGAAGCGCCAGCCCTTTCTTTGCAGATAGCGACTGTACATGCGGAAGAGGTCGCCAGCGAAAATGGCAGCTTCATCACCGCCTGTTCCGCCTCTTATTTCAACTATGCAATTCTTGGTGTCTTCCGGGTCTTTGGGTATCAGTAGCATTTTTATTTCTTCTTCCATCTGCTCTTTGCGCGGCACCAGATTATCATATTCTGCCTGAGCCATGACTTTCAAGTCTGCATCTTCATTGCTGTACAATATGTCTTTTGCGCCCTGCAAATCGGTGCATATTTTTTCATACACATCACCCACTGCTACAATTTTTCCAAGCTCCTTGTATTCGCGCATGTATTCTGTGTAGCGTCTCTGGTCGGCTATCACGGTGGGGTCTATTATGTTTTTACTCACCTCGTTGTATCGGTCTTTGATGGTGAGCAAGCGTTCGAGCAGGTTCATCTAAAAATTGTTGATTGATGATTGTTGATGGTTAAGTGCCTAAGTCTTCTGGGGTGTAATGAGTAACTGCTAATTGAATGCGTTCAATCAATAAAAATGGTCGCAGTTATTCTCAAACTAACATGCCCAAATCAGTAATGAAATGTGCCGTGTGTGGATTGTATGGTGAGTTGTTTTGATTCTGACTTTTCAACTCTTCCGATTATTTGCGCCTCAAGGTTGAATGTTTTTGCAATGTCAATCATGGCTTTCGCAGTATTTGCATCCGTGTATATCTCCATGCGGTGGCCCATGTTGAATACCTGATACATTTCTTTCCAGTCACTTTTACTTTCTTGCTGAATCATGCGGAACACTGGTGGAGTATGGAAGAGATTGTCCTTAATCACATGCAGGTTTTCTACAAAATGAAGGACCTTGGTCTGACCTCCGCCACTGCAGTGTACCATGCCATGTATTTGCTTTTTATGGTGCTTAAAAATTTCCTTCATCACCGGTGCATAAGTGCGTGTGGGAGAGAGTACCAGTTTGCCAGCATCAAGTGGCGAATCTTCCACAGGATCGGTAAGCATGTATGAACCGGAATAAACCAGATCATGCGGCACGGCTGCGTCATAACTTTCAGGATATTTCTCTGAAAGTATTTTGTAGAATACATCGTGCCTTGCGCTGGTGAGGCCATTGCTGCCCATGCCTCCATTGTATTCTTTTTCGTAGGTCGTTTGTCCGAAAGATGCAAATCCAACTATCACATCGTCAGCTTTGATGTTAGCGTTGTCAATCACTTCATCGCGCCTCATGCGGCAGGTAACAGTGCTGTCCACTATGAGTGTGCGAACCAGGTCGCCCACGTCTGCTGTCTCGCCTCCGGTGCTTATGATATTGATTCCAAGGTGGCGCAGTTCTTCCAGCAGAGCTTCTGTTCCGTTAATTATTGCTGAAATCACATCAGCGGGAATCAGATTTTTATTCCTTCCAATGGTGCTGCTGAGCATGATATTGTCTATTGCTCCAATACAAAGCAGATCATCTATGTTCATCACCAATGCATCCTGAGCAATGCCCTTCCACACACTCATGTCGCCTGTCTCGCGCCAATACATATAGGCAAGCGAACTTTTGGTGCCTGCACCATCGGCATGCATCACTATGCAGTGCTCTTGGCTGCCAGTCAGATGGTCAGGCACTATTTTGCAAAATGCTTTGGGAAAAAGGCCTTTGTCAATTTTGCTGATGGCTGCATGCACATCTTCCTTTTGTGAAGACACACCTCGTGCCGCGTATTTCGAATCGCTCATTTTCTCTTTGTGCTTGTATTGAAAAAAACAAAAGCGGCCTCGGACAATGCCGGGACCGCTTTTGATTTTTTGTTATTTGTGCTACTTGCCTTTGGGCACGTAGTTGGTGTCAATTATTCTGAAAATGGTTCTGCGGTTCAATGTATGGGCTGCTTCCTGCTCTGCCTCGGGCAATGCCATGATGTACTTCTCAGTGAGTGTTGTACCCTTTGGAATGTTGCCGGCTGCTGAAGCCAAGGTGCGTGGCTCATTTTCGCCTTTGCCAACGGGCTTCAACCTGCCGGGGTCAATGCCTTTTGAAATGAGGTAATCAACACAGGTTTTGGCGCGTCCGTCCGACAGTTTCTGGTTGTATGGCCCCTCGCCACGGGCATCTGTGTGTGCTTCGAGTTGGATGGCAATTTTCGGATTCTTCTGCAGCAAATCCAGCAGGTAATTGAGGGAGTCTTGCGAGTTCACCGCATCATCAATTATCAATGTGGTTTGGTCATAAACGTAAAGAACAAGAGGCATGGTGTATTCCACTCTTTCTATGATAGGGATCAGGAAAAATTCGTTCTCAAAATTGGCTGATGCTTTTTTGCCAACGGTAGAGAAGTTGTTGCCTGCACCAAGGTATTTGTCTTTCTGTACATCCACAGTGTAGGTGGTTTCCAATTTTATCTGCGATTTGTCAAGGCTGAAGCCGCCATTGCCATCAGCGGTCAATTTGTAGCTTGAGCCATCGCTGCCGCTGATGAGCACATTTGCTCCGGGCAGTGTGCTGCCGGTTTCTTTGTTGTACGCTGTGCCTTTGAAGGTAAACTCAAGCGGGGGTTCTGTGAATTTGTACAGGTCGTCCATGCCCTTGCCGCCCGGGCGGTTGCTTGTGAAGTAGCCTGCAAATCCATTGTCACTATCATCTTCCATCAGCACTATAGCATAGTCGTTTGAGGTGGAGTTGATTGGATAAGGAAGCGCAGATGGTGAACTGAAAGAAATGTCACCGGTTTTTTCCGCTCTGTAAATATCTAATCCGCCTAGGCCGCCTGTATGGCCATCGCTGCTAAAGTAAAGCGAGCCATCTTTCTCTGATATATAAGGAAAATATTCATTGCCTTTTGTATTGATGGCGCCCATGTTGGTGGGCTTGGTCCATGTGTCGCTCTTTTTATCGAAGGTGGCGTACCACAGGTCTGCTCCTCCTTTGCCTCCGGGCATGTCGCTTACGAAGAGCATGTATTTGTTGTCTGGTGTAAGATATGGATGGCCTACAGACGAGGTGTCGTCAGCATTGCGGTCAATCAGGTTGATTGATTTAGCTTCTTCCCAGCCGCTGCTGGCCTTTTTTGAACGATAGATGTCGCACGGACCTGGAAGATTGGGATCACAATTGGCCATCAGGAAATACATTTCCGAATAGTCTTTGCTGAAGCATACGCCGCCTTCGTTTTTGCCTGTGTTTACCTGACCTGCTACGGGTTGTGGTGAGCTCATTTTCTTTTTCTTGTCCACGTCTACAAAGAATATGTCCTCACAGCTTTCGCCTGTGATGGGGGCAACGGCATTGCCCTGTGCGGCCTGACGGCTGCTGGTGAACATCATTTGCTCACCTTTTTTAGCTGAGTAGCGCAGGCAGAAATCAAAAAAGGGAGTGTTCAACTCGGCCATGTTTTCTACGATGAATTTTTGCTTGCCCATCTTTTTCTCAGCTACATCCTTGCAAGCTGCTATGCGGGCGTTGGCTTTTTCCTTGTTGCCGCCCTTGGCTGTGTACTTATTGTATTGGGCTATGGCATCGTCCCAGCGCTCGAGGTTCTCAAGGCAGAGGCCGTAGTTGTAATGTACTTCGCTGTTGGTGTTGTTGTACTGCGCTATGATGGCTTTGTCGTACCAGTCCATAGCCTGACTGTACTTGCTGCTCAGCCTTTCGCACTCGCCAATCTGAAATAGAATTCTTGCTTTCTGATCGAGGTCCTTTACTGTTGGCTCTGCTATCTTATAGAGCTTGGCAGCTTCGGTATAAGCAAGGTTTTCGAATGCCGTATTGGCTTTGTCTACTGCTTTTTGGGCCGTGGTTGCTATCGAGAAGGCTGCAACCATGACTACCGTAAGTAGTTGTGAGATTTTCATAAGGTTGTTTGTGTTGTTGATCCTTGATTTTTGAAGGTGACGAAAATAAACAAACTTCAAATGCAACAAATTTTTAGATGGGCTATTCATGGGGTCTTGTTTTTGTGTGTTTGATATTTGAATGGGAGGGATCGTAAAACGTAATCAAAAAAAAATCTGCCCTCCGGGCATTATTAGCATTCGGAGTGGCAGATTCTGAAAAATGTTGTCTGAGTTAAATCTATCGTGTAAACAATATCTCGCGCATCTTGGGCAGTGGCCAGGTTTCGTCTTCCACCAAGTGCTCCAGCGCATCACCGTGGTCGCGTATGGTGTCCATGGCGGGTTTTATTTTGGCTACATAGGCCTCGGCATGTTTCTCCGCATCCAGTTTTATGGCCCGGTCACGCTCCGCCTTCACCCGTGCTATGCCGGTGCTTATGCCGTTCACATGTTTGGCTATGTCCTTTATCAGTTCAACTTGCGTTTGCGTAGCCGCCTTGGCCTCTGCCGCCCCCAGTACATCGCGCAGGCCCAGCACATTGTCCACTAAGCGGCTTTGGTAGCCAAGGGCTGCGGGTATGATGTGGTTTTGCGCCAGCTCCACTGTCAAGCGTGCTTCTATTTCGCGCTTGCGCACAAATGTCTCCACCTCTATTTCATACCGTGCATGTATCTCCTCGTGGGTCAGCACATTCATTTCTTCAAACATCTTCTGCACCTTTTTGTCCTTCCACACCTTCAGCGCAAGGGGTGTGTTTTGCAGGTTATTAAGTCCGCGCTTTGCAGCTTCTTTCACCCACTCATCGCCATAGCCATTGCCCTCGAAGCGTATCACCTTGCTGGCTTTTATCAGTCGCTGCAATTCTTTCAATATGGCCTCGTCCTTATCATCACCTTTGGCTATGCGGGCATCCACATCTTTCTTAAACTGCACCAAGCGGTTGGCCACAATAGTGTTCAGTGTAATCATGGCATTGGCGCAGTTGGCGCTGCTGCCAACCGCCCTAAATTCAAACTTGTTGCCTGTAAAGGCAAATGGCGAGGTACGGTTGCGGTCAGTATTATCCAACAACACCTGTGGTAGTCTGCCTATGTTTAGTTTTAATTCTGTTTTGTCCTCAGGGGTCATCTTCCCTGCTTTTATGTTCTTCTCAAGGTTGTCCAGCATCGCACTCAGTTGCTCACCAAGAAATACTGACATGATGGCCGGTGGCGCTTCGTTGGCACCCAGCCTGTGGTCGTTGCCCACGCTGGCTATAGAGGCGCGCAGCACATCGGCATTTTCATGTATTGAAGCTACTGTGTTCACCAAAAAGGTAAGAAACTGCATATTACTGCGTGGGTTCTTGCCGGGCTTCAGCAGGTTTACACCTGTGTTGGTACTCAGCGCCCAGTTGTTGTGTTTACCACTTCCGTTTATTCCTTCAAAAGGCTTCTCGTGCAGCAGCACACGGAAGTTGTGTTTGCGGGCGGTCTTTTCCAGCACGTCCATCACCAGTTGGTTGTGGTCGTTGGCAAGGTTGGCCTCTTCAAACATGGGTGCCAACTCAAATTGGTTGGGGGCCACCTCATTGTGCCGCGTTGTCACCGGTATGCCTAGTAAGTGCGACTCGTGTTCAAAGTCTTGCATAAAGCCCATCACGCGCTCGGGTATGCTGCCGAAGTAGTGGTCTTCTAACTGCTGGCCTTTGGCAGGGCGTGCGCCAAACAATGCACGACCAGTCATGGCAATATCAGGACGGGCTGCATACAACGCTGAGTCTATTAGAAAATATTCCTGCTCCCAGCCCAGCGTCACATCCACCTTATTTACATCCTTGTCAAAGTATTGACAAACGGCAATGGCAGCATTGGTCACAGCATGCAAGGCCTTCATCAATGGCATTTTGTAATCTAAAGCATGTCCGGTATAAGAAATGAAAATGGTAGGAATGCATAGTGTAGTGCCTACAATAAATGCGGGCGAGGACGGGTCCCACAGTGTATAGCCTCTTGCTTCGAATGTGTTGCGAATGCCCCCACTGGGAAAACTGCTGGCATCGGGCTCCTGCTGCACCAGCAGGCTGCCATCAAACTTCTCCACTGCTCGGCCATCGGGCAGCGGTTTGAAAAAGGTGTCGTGCTTCTCCGCAGTGCTACCGGTCAATGGCTGAAACCAATGCGTGTAATGTGTTGCACCATGCTGCATAGCCCATTCTTTCATAGCAGCAGCTATATGGTCAGCCGCATGTCGGCTAATGCGTGTGCCGTTGTTGATACAGTTCATCAACTCGGAATAGATGTCATCGGTCAGGTACTCACGCATTTTCCAGGTAGAAAACACATTGGATCCAAAGTACTCAGAGACACGCTTGCCCGTAGTCTCAGAAAAATTGGGCTGACGATAATGCAGTTCAGAAAGAGCTTGAAGGCGATTGTTTGACATATAGGGGTATTATTTTGGGGGTGTTGGTAAGAATTTGTATAAAATTTCGGGGCGAATGTATCCGGATGAGGGGGGTGTTTCAAAAAATACATATAAATTGAAAAATCGCTTGGTGCATTCGTAGGGTGCATTCGTAGGGTGCATAAGTGAACCTTACATGCTTTGGTCATACACTATGTCTGAAACCGATTGGATAAGTATTCAGCCATTGAAACGTGCAAATCCGCATTCACTTTTTTTTCACAAATGAGCAAGACACACAAGACTACATTCGCCCACCTTTCACGAAAAGGTGAAACAAATTCTACCGAATAATCATAACATCAGAACATGAAAAGAATAAATTATTTATTGATGCCTGTAGTGGTTTGCTTTGCTTTGAACAGCAACGCTCAGGTAAAAGAATCAGGCAAGGAAAAGAATATCAACAAACCATTGGACAAAACAACACTCACACTCAACCCCAATGCGGCTCCGGAAATTCCGCTTGAAGACTTTTTCAAAAACCCCGAAAAGACACAATATAAAATTTCGCCCGATGGCACTTACCTCTCGTGGCTAGCACCAGCAGCAGGCCGCATGAATTTGTTTGTGGAAAACATACAGTCAAAAAATGTAATACAACTAACACAGATAACCGACCGCGACATAGCCGGCTATATGTGGGGCAACGCTTCTACATTGCTTTTCATGAAAGACAATGGCGGAGATGAGAATTATGTTATCTACTCTGTAAAAACGGGCGAAGGCCCGGCCACCCTCTCGTTCGAAGCCACCATGAACGATGGCACAGGGGGCGGTGGTAGTGCCACCGCACTAACTCCCGAAAGTGGTGTGCGTGCAAATCTGATAGACGAAATGCCCAACGATGATGACCATGTGCTGATAGAAACAAACGAGCGCAATCCGCAGGTATTTGACCCCTATCTGCTCAATGTGAATTCAGGCGAGAGAACAATACTTGAAGAAAATCCTGGCAACATCAGCAGCTGGCTAATGGACCACAATGGCAAACTCCGTGTGGCAACATCCACTGATGGTGTAAACACTAGCATGTTGTATAAAAGCGATGCGGGCAAGTGGGAAACGGTTGTTACCACCAATTTTACTGAAACCATTCAACCCCTATTCTTCACATTCGACAATCAAAACCTCTATTGTCTAAGCAACATAGGTCGAGACAAAGCAGCCGTTGTAGAATACAATTTGGCAAAACATGGCGAGTCCATTGTAGTATATCAGCATGATGAGGTGGACGTGGAAAACATGAGCTATAGCAGCTACAGGAAAGCACTTACTGCCATTACTTATGTCAAAGACAAGCGCGAATTTCATTTCCTTGACAAGCGATTAGAAGAAGACTACAATTATGTGAAGAGCCAACTGGGCGATTATGAAATAAGTTTTTCATCTAAAACCAAAGATGAATCGACCTATGTGGTGCGTACATACAGCGACCGAAGTATGGGCGCATACTATCTGTATGAAACCAAGCGTAAGTCGCTCACTAAAATTGAAGATGTGTCACCTTGGCTGAATGAAAAGGAAATGTGCATGATGCAGCCCATAAGTTTTAGTGCCCGCGATGGCCGGCTTATTCATGGTTATCTCACCTTGCCCAACGGTGCTGGCAACACCAACTTGCCGCTGGTAGTAAATCCTCATGGCGGCCCCTGGGCCCGCGATGAGTGGGGTTTCAATCCAGAGGTGCAATTCTTAGCTAACCGGGGATATGCGGTATTGCAGATCAACTTTCGTGGCAGCACAGGCTATGGCAAAGAATTTTGGATGAGCAGCTTTAAGCAATGGGGCAAGACCATGCAAGATGATATTACCGATGGTGTGAAATATCTTGTAAGTCAGAAAATGGTTGATTCCAAAAGAGTGGCCATATATGGAGCAAGTTACGGTGGCTATGCAACCCTCGCTGGGCTTGCTTTCACGCCTGACATGTATGCGTGCGGTATTGATTATGTTGGTGTGAGCAATCTCTTTACTTTTATGAAAACCATTCCACCTTACTGGCAGCCCTATCTGGAAATGATGTATGCCATGGTAGGCGACCCGGTGAAGGACAAGAAATTGATGGAAGATGCTTCACCTGTAATGCATGCTGATAAAATAACAGCACCGTTGATGGTGGTGCAGGGCGCCAAAGACCCAAGGGTGAACATTGATGAAAGCAACCAAATGGTAGATGCACTGAAAAAGCGCGGTGTGGAAGTCATGTATTTGGTGAAAGAAAATGAAGGCCACGGTTTTCGCAATGAAGAAAACCGTTTTGAATTCTATAATGCCATGGAAAAATTTCTGAATACACACATTAGTGTGGAAGGTATGAAACGAAAGGCTGAAGGAAAATAAAACAGTAAGGCTATTAGCACAGCGGGCCGCTCCTTTGGAG
>JBJXFP010000017.1:0-3041 GCA_046155615.1 Flavobacteriales bacterium
GAAGACAATGCTCCGATATGGATAACCTTCAAAATCTGGGTTAGGGTAAAACCAGTTTTCACCGCCATCAGTTGTTTTCAGGACATTTTCGTAGGCACTGCAATAGCCCACAGAATCAGAGGGGAAATAAACATCGTAGAAATAATTCGCTTCTTCGCTGTGAACCTCTACCCATGAGGTGCCATAGTCTGTTGTTTTCCAAATCACTTCCGTTTCATCGGCATCACCTACCACAAATCCTGTGCTGTCATTCAGAAAGTAAACCGCATGCCAGGTGTATTCGGTGCTATTGAATACAATTTCCCATTGAGCGTTGGCAGTCATTCCAAGCAGTGTTATCCATATTGTAAAACTGAGCCTCATATAGGTTGAGTTAAATAAATGTGAGGGGTTTTAGAAAACCCTTCACATTCTTTGATACAAGTTTACTTCACAAAACCCTTCGTCCAAGTGCCGTTGGCTGTGGTATAGCGAACAATGTATTGTCCGCTTGCCAGCGCAGCTATGTCAATAGTGGCCAGTTCAGATGTGGGTCTTATGGTCAAGACCAGTTGGCCCAGCGCATCCATTACTTCTATGGTGCTTTGTTCATGCAGATATGTTGGTAAAAGGACATTGAGTAAATCATCCGCAGGCACAGGATAAATACTGAGCACCTTCTCTGAGGTCAGCTCATCCATGTTTACGGGTTCTTCAACTATCACCCTTTTGAAACGGGTGATGGTGCCATCGGTATCGCCACTATGAGTTGATTGATAGTAGTCAGTTGAAGCAAGCTCATCATATTGATGAATGGTCCACGAATCCTCTGATCCCTGTGGCTCATCAGCCGAACCACATATATAGATGTAGTCGCCTGCGCAATACATGTCATGGGTTTCATTCCTGAAATAGTTGCCAAACAACGAACTCCATTGCATCACGTTGTATTTGCTAAAGCCTGCAATGAAGGAACGAGAAGTGGGTGAACTGATGTTTGTTTCCATATAACTTTCCTCAGTTGAATTGCATATAGGAAATGCATCATCTGTGGGTGTTTGACACCAGTCACTTATGTCAGGAACTTCGTTCATATCACCATTACCTGCGAGATATACGGTTTGATTTGGCGTGAGTGCAATCGCATTGCCAGCCTGATGCCCTGAGCCATCCAGCCATGTGCTCCAAAAGAGTTGTGCTTCAGTGCCAGTCACTTTGAATTGTATCAAAAAAACCGCTGTGTTTATTCCTGTTTGTTGGTTGTAGCCTTCTGGATTTTCGCTTGTAAGGAATGGAAATGTTTCTTCATCAAAGGAGCTACATTCACCAGTTAAATAAAGTTCTGATCCTGCGTTAGTCCAAGTAGCCATATCCAAAGAATAGTTATATCCTATGCCTATGGTAACAAACTGAGTGGAGGGACAAACAATTGTTGACCAAATCAATTGATTTGTTGATCCATCAAATTCGGCTATGTAAGAATTGTAATTGCCGTTGTTATTTTCAAACTGATCATAAGTCCAAAAAAATTCGGAGACGCAACGTGGAAACAGTCCATCCGTAGGAGGCGCACATTGGGTTGATGAATAGCCCTGAACTCTGGTTGCACCACTAAGGAAAATATCATTTGCAGCAATCTTGATATTGAATCCATAGTCTGCTTCCTCACTTCCAAAGAATGTTTTCCAAATAGTTTCATTTGTAGTGTAATCAAGCCTCATGATGAAAGCATCACCTGCTATAATGTCTGTTGGCCCACCTGCATAATCCTGCTGATATGACCCATTCAGGTTCACATTCGGAAACGTTGAATTATCGCTTGTTGAAGAACCTACGAGATAAATTGCAGATTGACCCGCGAGAGTACTTACCGCAATGTCAGAAACGTTTTCGATTCCATCTCCACCTATATATGAATCCAACACACTGAATCCACTTGCATCTAATTGAAAAATGAAGCCATCTTGAACACCACCAAGACTACTGTCATCCAAGCCACCGCCTGCAACGTCCGGAAAATCTGAGCTTTCAGTACCTCCAGCTATGTATAAGTTTTCTTCACCATCGCGATCAATAGAGGACGGAATTTCTTGTTCGGTGCCACCATAATATGTCATCCAACTTGCGGAGCATTCCTGATCGAACGCAGCAACAATGACATCACCGGATTCAGAAAAAGAATTTAGTATGAGACTACCAGGAAGAAGTGGAAAGATATCGGAACGGGTTCTGCCAGTAGTCCAGCAGTTACCAAGATCATCGCCAATTATTCCATGTAATTCATCATCATCTGAACCTCCAAAATAGGTAGACCATTCCAGTTCTACATTTTCAATTGAACCACCACCATTTTGGACCACCTCCCCAAACTCCAACACTAATGTCCCTGACCATGAGCCATAACTCGTAAACGAAACAGCGCTGCCGCTGATGCTGTACGATGGCTGCCAGCCAAGCAAGGTCAATACACCTGTTGTGTGATTCAAAGTATAAGCCTTCGCTTTGGTGTAGGTGATGTTGCCGATGGTAGTGCCTATAATGAGCTTGCCACTTCCATCTATATAAAGTGTGTCGTGGCCTGCAAAGGTCATTTCGAAATCAGCGGTGGGCGCACCACTTCGTGCAACTATCCAATGACGGAATCCGCTTGGCGAATGTGTGTAGATGACATCGGTATTGGTGTATGCGCCACTCTTTATTACGGTGTTTGCAATACTTGTTCGTTCGCTTTGGTAGGTCATGTGGCCGAGGTAGTAGTTGTGATACTCGCTGCGCTCACCCATCGCATATACTTTGTTATAGACATTGCCTTTGGTGAATTTCATGTCCACTCTGAAGGTGGTGTCTTGGTCGGTGCTGTCCATCGCTTGCACCAATTGATAAGCAACAAGAGTATCGTTTACATACGTTGCTACTCTGTGGTTTTGATTGTAGAATTTGATGTTGGTGTTGCCTGTTCCATTTTCATTGCGCAGTTGTTCATGGTTGGTGATTTAGCCTCCGCTGCTGCTGTAGCCATCAGCCGGCACAGGCACATACACCGTCTTCTCACTCCACTTGGT
>JBJXFP010000030.1:0-3458 GCA_046155615.1 Flavobacteriales bacterium
AGGAGCATATGATGTGCTTGTCTATAAAGTAGATGCAGAAGGCGAGGTGATTTGGCAACAGACCTATGGCGGAATGGACTGGGACTTTGGTTACAAAATCATAGCACACCCTGATGGCGGCTACCTCATTTGCGGCAAGACCTACAGCATGGGCAATGGAGGTAGCGATGGTTATCTGCTTCACATTGACACTGAAGGCAATTTGATTTCAGAGTGGAGCTACGGGGGCGAGGGGGATGATGAGTTTGTGGATGTGGAGACCAATGATGAACGAATAATTTGTGGAGGAAATCAATACAATGGAATTTCAAATGGATTCATAATGAGATTGAGTCAAACAATGGAAATTGAATCTACACAATACAATTCGCAAAGTTTGGACAATGTATTATCAGCTATTTGTCTAAGTGGCGATTCCATTTGGTATTGTGGATTTGTTAGAACTGAAACATTTGATGAAGGTTTTTTTAAAGGGATAGATAGCAACCTCAATGTCTTTAGAGAATCACAAGAAGAACACGAGGCAGACAACTACTACTATGGCATAACTTTTTTCGAAAACGTTTTGTATTTGTGTGGAAAGTCAAGCGCCTTTGGTGGTGGTGGATTTGACGGCTCAACGCAACTATATGACTCGGACTCATTTATGATTGGTCCAACTTTCGGAGAAGGTGGTGATGAATATCTCTTTGATTTATTACCAATCAATCATCAGCGCACGGTGTCAATTGGTAGTAATTCTAGCTATGACCCGCTCTTGACGAATCAACTGAGCATATTTGATTATCCTTCATCGGAGATAGCTGGTTTGGTACCCGAGATAGCTGAGAATAGTTGCTGGGTCATCTCGGTCAATGAATTTCATAATAGTCTTGAACATGCTGTTTATATGCGAATTCATAATTTGCTTGGCCAAATCGTTTATGATGGATTAACAGATGTGGATATAGCCTTGATAATACCACAGCATACTGGAATGCTAATAGTGGAGTACCTGGATGAAAAAAATGTATTCCTTATGTCCTCGAAAATTATGTTGAATTAACGCCACACTACCCCCCACCTCAAACGCTTTCATCCCAAAATAAAAGAGGCCAACCTTTTCAGCCAGCCTCCTTACAAAATCTGATTGAACGTTATTTCTTCACTGCCTCGGCCTGGTGCTCATGTCCTGCTGCCACAGGTTCAGCAACGGGTTCATTCAACCCTGCGAGGTCAAGCATGAATGCATACTCCAGTGCTACTTCTTTCAATGCCTCGAAGCGGCCGCTCTTGCCACCGTGTCCTGCTTCCATGTTGCAACGGAAGATGAGAACGTTTTTGTAGTCAGAATATACTTAAGCATGGATGCCTTGTGTTCTGTATCAAACAAGTTCATTTATTTTCCGTGGGGTTTCTGCGGGTAGCAAGGTGATTCGTGATAAACCGCTACTCGGTCCTAGACTATACCTGCAATTTGATTTCGAGATACGGTAACCAACTTGCATCTCTCGCTATACTCTACAATGTCAGTCCAGTTTTTTGAATAGAAGTTGAAGAACTCTTTCATACTCATGTTTCCTGTGCGAAGATGAATTACCCGTGGCGGGGGTTCTGAAAGTAACATTCTGTCGGTAAAGTCTGAGTCTTTAGAGACAATGGTCAGTGACTGGTGCTTTGCAAGATTCCATACAGCAGTGTCAGATGCCATTGGATCAATATCACGCACATAAATGAAGTCCTCCGACCTCTATAGACTGAAGTGGTTAGGAAGATTGTTATCAATCAAAAACTTTGGCATATCAAGCCACAGCTTTCAAGAAATACTGGTGATTGGTAATCTCACTTGCAAATGCAAGACAGGCTTTTATGTCGTCACTTTCCAGATCAGGGTATTGCTCAAGAATTTCGTCTCCAGTAGTGCCGGAAGAAAGAAAATCAAGAACGGTGTGCACGGTTATTCTAAGCCCACGTATGGTGGGCTTGCCGTTACACACATCCGGCAGAATGGTGATTCGTTTCAATAATTGATTCATGGAATGTCCTAGTTTTTGTCAAAAGTAAGGCTACATGAAAAGTACCCCTAGGAGCCGCGCTTGCAGATGATAAGCCTTCATTTTACATCACACGAAAAAGCCACCAACAATGTGGTGGCTCTTTCAATATTCAATTAATCATTATTTCTTTTCAGTAGCTTCCTTCTCGTCATGCACTTGTTTCGCTGGCGCAGCTGATTCTGGTGCACCTGGCTCATTCAACCCTGCGAGGTCAAGCATGAATGCGTACTCCAGCGCCACTTCCTTCAGCGCCTCGAAGCGGCCGCTCTTGCCACCGTGGCCTGCTTCCATGTTGCAACGGAAGATGAGAACGTTTTTGTCGGTCTTTATTTCGCGCAGCTTGGCCACGTACTTGGCAGGCTCCCAGTATTGCACCTGGCTGTCCCAATAGCCTGAGGTAATCAATATGTTCGGATAATTCTTCGCTTCAATATTGTCGTATGGCGAATACGATTTCATGTAGTCGTAATATTCTTTGCTGGTGATGGGGTTGCCCCATTCGTCAAACTCGAAGGTGGTAAGCGGGATGGTTTCATCCAGCATGGTTGTTACCACATCCACAAAAGGAACTGCGCTTACGATGCCTGCCCACAAGTCCGGACACATATTGGTAACTGCACCCATCAGCAGGCCGCCTGCGCTGCCGCCCATGGCAAACAGTTTGTCCTTCGCGCTGTATTTGTTGGCTATCAGGTATTCGCCACAATCTATGAAGTCGGTAAACGTGTTTTTCTTTTTCAGCAATTTGCCGTCTTCGTACCAATGCCTTCCTAACTCTTGCCCGCCACGTATGTGTGCTATGGCATACACAAAACCCCTGTCGAGCAACGACAGGCGCGCTGAAGAGAAGCCTGCATCCATGCTGGCACCGTAGCTGCCGTATGCATAGAGAAGTGCAGGAGCGCTGCCATCCAGCTTGGTTCCCTTTTTATATACAATGCTCATGGGCACCATGGCGCCATCTGTTGCCTTCACCATCACACGTTCGCTGGTGTAGTTGTCCGGATTGTGACCACCCACTACTTCCGTTTGCTTCATCAGCTTGCGGTCTTTGGTAGTCATGTTATAGTCATAGGTACTGGCAGGTGTGGTAAGGCTGCTGTATCCGTAGCGCAATACCTCCGTGTTGTAATCCGGATTTGCACCAACGCCTGCGCTGTACGCAGGGTCTTGAAACGGCAGGTAGTATTCACTCTTATCCGCCCACTTGATGATGCGCAATTGCGTGAGGCCATTCTTTCTTTCGTCCACTACCAAGTAGTCTCTGAAAATTTCGATGCCTTCCAGCAACACATCATCGCGGTTGCCTATTACTTCTTTCCAGTTTTCTTTCGTGGTAGCATTCTCTGCTGTTTCCATCAGGCGGAAGTTCTTCGCATTCCAGTTGGTGCTGATGTAAAACTTGTCGCCATAATGGTCTAT
>JBJXFP010000037.1:0-57715 GCA_046155615.1 Flavobacteriales bacterium
GCGGCCTTCAGTATTTTGTAGTTGTCGCCTTCGGCAAAAACCACACGTTTCGGGGCTTTGCGCGCACGCTCGGCAATGCTGCGTGTAAGCACGTTGTCCCGGCCCATACGCTTTTGCAATTGCTGCCGGTACGCATCCCAGTCATCTATTTTTAGACGTGCCACTCCACTTTCAATGGCTGCCTTTGCCACGGCAGTACTCACCACCGTAATCAGCCTTGGATCCAATGGCTTAGGTATGATGTAGTCAGGCCCGAACGACAGGCTCTTCACATTGTAGGCTTCTATTACCTCTTCGGGCACGGGCAGTTTTGCTAAGTCTGCAAGGGCCTTTACGGCTGCCAGTTTCATGGCATCGTTGATACAGCGTGCACGCACATCCAAAGCCCCACGAAATATGAATGGGAAGCCCAGCACGTTGTTCACTTGATTGGGATGATCGCTACGCCCGGTCGCCATAATTATATCCTTTCTGGACTCTACAGCTATGTTGTATGGAATCTCCGGATCAGGGTTGGCCATGGCAAATACAATGGGATTCTTGGCCATGCTTTTCACCATGTCAGCGGTCATCAGGTTGGCCTGCGAAAGGCCGAGGAATACATCAGCATTTTTCAGCGCTCCTGCTATCGATTCATAGCTGTTTTTTGGAGAGGCAAATTTTCGCTTGCGGTCATCTATATCCGTTCTCGCCTCATGTATCAGACCTTTTGAGTCAAACATGAAAACGTTATCCTTACTCACGCCAAGCTGCATCATCAGCCCCACACAACTGAGCGATGCGGCACCGGCCCCACTCACCACCACCTTTACTTTTTCAATTTTTTTTCTGGCTATCTCAAGCGCATTGAGCAGTGCCGCAGTGCTTATGATAGCTGTGCCGTGCTGGTCGTCATGCATCACGGGGATGTCGAGGGCAGCCTTCAGTTTTTCTTCGATATCGAATGCCTCAGGTGCTTTGATGTCTTCCAGATTGATACCTCCGAATGTAGGTGCGATATTTCTCACAGTATTGACGAACTCATCCACATCGGTAGCACTCACCTCTATGTCCATTCCATCTATGTCCGCAAAAATTTTGAAGAGCATGCCTTTGCCTTCCATCACTGGCTTGCTGGCCTCGGCCCCCAAGTTGCCCAATCCCAGAATGGCCGTACCGTTAGATATAATGGCCACCAGATTTCCTTTGGCTGTGTATCTGTAAACGTCATCAGGATTTGCAGCTATGGCCAGCACCGGCTCGGCTACACCTGGTGAGTACGCCAAAGCTAAGTCGCGCTGTGTGCTATGCGGCTTGGTGGGCACTATCTCAAGTTTTCCTCTTCTGCCTTGTTCATGATAGTCGAGGGCTTCCTGCTTTCTTACTTCTTTCATTTATTCTTACTTGAGAAAATCAAGATGGCGAAAATAGAATCCACACTCAAACACACTTTCCCCCGGTGCCGTGACCGATACATTTGTACTGTGCCTGTGGTAAGTAATTTGTTTCGATTCTGCGTAGCCTGCACCAGTGTTTGTGTGCTGTTCACTTCTTGCGCGGTGAATAAGTATCAGGTGGTGGAGACCGAATGGATGGATGCAGCTCTTAATGTGCCCAACTACTCTACCTCCGATTCGCTTCTCCTGCTGAAATATGACTTATGGGGTTCGGGTGGTAAGCTGCGTGTTTCAGTAAAAAATATTTCAGATTCTATGGTGTTCTTAGCCTTGGAAAAATCACACCTCACGGCCAATGGCAAAAGCTACAGCTATGTGGCAGACACCACGAATCTTGACAGTGCTGTGGTGCTCATCTACTTTTTGAAAAATGCACGGTATTCGTACCTCACCTCAGACACTTCGGATTTATTTCCGCCTGCCAACACTATTGCATTGATACCTGGCGATTCTTTGCTTCTTGAGAAATTCTATCTCAATTCATTCACTCAACTTACGCTGGATTACAAGAACAATTTTAAACCCACCCAGCGCTTTGATGAATTTGACACCCCGATGTTTTTCAGTCATCAATTGTTCTATTCCACAAGCGATAGTATTGCTAACAGCAGTAAACAAGAATTTTATGTGAGCAGCGTCAAATCCTGGACGTCCGTCAGGCCACACAAAATTTACCGCAACAGTTTTGCTGAGCAAAGACGAAGCAGATTTTATGTGCGCGACAAGGGTGTAAGCGCACTGGGTACATTGTTCATCATGTCAGTTGTGGTAGCCTCCATGGCCCTTGGGGGGATTTAGCCAAAATGAAAAAGCCATGTCGCTATGTTGACATGGCTTTTAATTGTAAAGCGAGTGCAAGCGCTTTGCTATTTCGTTACTACCATTCGTTTGGTTTCAAATACCCTTCCTTCGCATTGTATGCTACAGAAGTAAATGCCACTTTCGAAATCCGCGGCTTCAATCGTAACAACACCGGTTTTCTTAGTTATTTCTATTTCCTTCATCAGTTCGCCCACCATGTTGTGAATTTGAATTTTACCATCCTCAGGCACGGTATTGAAATCGTAGCCTATGGTAGAAACTTTCACCACCGGGTTGGGTGAAATGGAGGTAATGTCTGCCTTAGCTGTTGTAATCTCTGTCACGTTCACCGCACAATCCTTGGAGTCGACTCCTATGGCTATTTCATATGCAACCATGTTGCTTTCATTGTTCTCCTCGTACCATATAAGGCGAATGATGGAACAGCCACTGAAACCATAGTGTCTGAATTTGACGTGGTGTGTGTCAGAAGTGGCATCTGGCCCGATAGAAACAACCTCAGGCAAATTGCCTGCACCATCAAGCCAATTGGAGCAAAGTAAGCCCCAGCAATACTGATATTCTGAACCCGCAACAAGATCAACAACCTCTGTTTTCAACTTCACATTTACTGTATTCATTGAAGGATTTATAACCAACCAGCCTATTTCAATTTCCTCATCATCTATATTAGATACAGATCCGGTAAAATTGTTAGACTCACCACTAAACACTACGAGTTGAGCATTTGTAGTTAGTAATGCTATTAGTGCGAAAGTTGTAAGTAATACTTTCTTCATTTTTTTGAAATTTTTATTGAGGCCGAAAGATAAAATCACTTTTCCAACCGGCACTGTGTTTCTTTTTGTTTTTCATTGGGTTTCTATGATACTGTCTCTATATTGACCCTGTGAATGAGGCAATAGAAATACGAGAATCACCATAAGTAGTTCATCAACACTCAAAATGAGTATTGCTACATTCGCTCACTTTTTAAAAATACTAATAAAAAAACACATGAAAAAAGTTTTACTCATTCTTGTTGCCGCCTTTACCGCAACATTCGCATCTGCTCAGTTGAGCGATGGTTCTACAGCCCCAGATTGGACTATGACCGATATCAACGGTAACACCCACAGTTTGTATGCCGATTACCTCAATCAAGGCTACACCGTTATTCTCGATTTCTCTGCTGCATGGTGTGGTCCATGCTGGAATTATCACATGAGCGGTGCCTTGGATCAGGTATTTGAAACTCTTGGTCCTGATGGTCAGGATAAAGTAATGGTATTTTACATTGAAGGTGAAGCCGGAAACACCGGTGCTCAGCTTACTGGAACTTCAGGCACTGGCGCTTTATTCTCTCAAGGAGATTGGGTAGCTGGTACTCCTTATCCAATTATTGATGATGCATCTATGAATGATGCTTATGAAATTGGTTATTTCCCGACTATCTATACCATTTGTCCTGATGGCTACACAGTTGAGTCTGGTCAAATTCCGGGTATGGCGCATATTCAAGACATGGTTGGTGGCTGTGGCACACAGTTGGAGCCGAATGATGCTCTGGTATCAAGCTACGATGGCCTCACTTTTAGCTGCGGTACAGAAACCGTTCATGCATCTGTATTCAACGCTGGCAGCAGCCCAATCACTTCTGGTACATTTACCGTAACCGGTGGTGATGACCCACTTACTTTCGACTGGACAGGTAACATTGCTTCACTTGCATCACAATCAATCAACGTAGGTAATGTAGCTGTATCTCCGGGTGCTGTTCTGAACGTAGAGTTTGAAGCTGCAGGTGACAATTTTGCCATGAACAACCATGTAGAAGCTTCTATGAATGTGGATGCTGATCCAGTTGCAGCCACTACACACTTCGTTGTAGAAGTACTTACTGACCAATATCCAGGTGAGGTAATGTGGTACATTATAGATGGTAGTGGCAGCATCGTGTCACAATACGGCCCATATTCCGGCACCGAGCCAAACTCTACTGTAGGTGACCCTGTTACCATGTCACACGACATTTATCTTCCATCTACAGGTTGTTATACTTTCATCCAGACTGACTACTATGGTGATGGCACCAATGGCTCTTCATGGGGTGGCGCAGACGGCAGCACCCGTGTTTATTCTACTGATGGTTCATCAGACTGGGCTGACATTTACAACTACGATGGTTCCTATTGGTTCGTAATGGATGCTCAGAGTTCTGATGTGACAACAGTTGGCATTGAGGAAACATCTGTAGCTACCGGAATGAATGTATATCCAAACCCAACCAACGGTCTTGTGAACCTGAACTACGCTGTAGTTGGTGATACCAAAGTTTTTGTTGTAGTTACCGACATGCTTGGCAATGTGGTAATGTCTCAAAATATGGGCACACAACATACTGGTACATACAACAACACTGTTGACATGACTTCACTTGCAGCAGGCGTTTACATGTTGAATGTGAACACCAATGATGTAGTGAACACTATCCGTGTTACTGTGAGCAAATAATATTTTCTTTCTCCTGCTTCAGGAGGTTTTGAAAAGAATAAAGAAAGAAATCAGCAGCCGGATGGTACAGTACTTGACTACCGCGCTGCTGATTTTTTTTATTCTATACCAATCCGTTTAATAACATGAAAAAAGTTTTCTTCTTCATTGCTTTACTTCCATTGCTGGCTTCGTTCAACACCTTGCCGGTGGTAAGCCTGCCAAGTGTGCAACTGAAAGACCTGAGTGGCAACACAGTGGACACCGGCACGTTGAGCAATAATGGAAAACCCATCATGTTGTGCTTTTGGGCTACCTGGTGTATGCCATGTAAAAAGGAACTAAACACCTATTCTGATCTTTATGCTGACTGGCAGAAAGAAACAGGAGTAAAAATTTACGCCATCTCAATAGATGACCAACGCACAGTGAACAGCGTGCAGCCATTCGTAAACTCGGTTTCATGGGAGTATGACATATTGTTGGATGTGAACAAAACATTCTCACAGGCAATGGGTGTAAACAGCCCACCACATACCTTTCTGCTGGATGGAACAGGCAACATTGTATGGCAGCATGTTGGCTATACCTCAGGTGACGAGGAAGAGGTACATGAACAGTTGCTCGCCTTGAAGAAGTAAGTTGAATTCCAATTTTTTCGGAATATGCAAACCCCACTGAGAAAGTTGTGGGGTTTTTTATTTTCTACTTTCGCCAGCCTTGTTCAACCCCATAGCATTATGAAAAAAAAATTGGCCCTTGCAACCTTGACCTTGTTCAGCCATGTATTGTTATCCCAAAATCTGCCTGCTGAAACCCACGGACAATTGCACGGCAATTTTCAGATACTCGCACAGCAATACAACGAAGACACGCTGATAGGTGCGCAGGTGCCCGATGCGGGAGCTGCGCTAAATGCTTACGGCAACCTGACTTACAACTACGGAGCATTCACAGCAGGTGTGCGATTCGAGCATTACATGAATGCAGTACTTGGTTTCCCTGGCCGCTTCAAAGGCACGGGCTTAGGCAGCCGATACATCAGGTACAACAATGATGGATTGGACATTACAGTTGGCAACTTCTACGAACAATTTGGCAATGGCATGGCACTACGATCATACTGGGAGCCAAACCTTGGAATTGACAATGCATTGGATGGAGTGCGTGTTTTGTTCAATCCTTATCGCGGTATTTACCTCAAAGGACTTTTCGGACAGCAGCGCTTCGATTTTGACAGCCGCCTTATCAATGCTGATGGCATAGTGCGTGGTGTCGATGGCGAGATAAATCTGAATGAATTTCTTCCGCAATTGGATTCTATCTCTCCTATAAAAATAACTCTGGGCGGCAGCTTCGTGAGTAAATATGAAGCAGGTGAAACCGTGGTGAAGGACAATCAGGTGCTCATATTACCGGCTAATGTTTGCGCCACATCATTCAGAGCAAAAATTCAATTTGCCAACTTCCAGATAAATGGTGAGTACATCACCAAAATAAACGACCCCAATGCCGACAATGGTTTTATATACAAAGAAGGCAAAGGCATACTGCTCAATGCCGGATATTCTGCCAAAGGCATAGGCGTGTCACTCAACGCAAAATTCATTGATAACATGGCCTTCAGAAGCAGTCGCAATGCACTGCTATTCGATGTACCTATCAACTATCTGCCTGCTATAACGAGACAGCATACTTACAACTTAGCCGCCACACTTTATCCTTATGCCACTGTACTCAATGGCGAGAGCGGCCTGAGTGGTGAATTATTTTACAATATCAAAAAGGGAACACTGCTGGGTGGTGCCACCGGTGCCAGTCTGAACATCAATGTGGCTGCGGTGAACAGCTTGGATACGTTGAACTACAGTGGACTTGAGCAGACAGTGATGGGCTACAAAACAAACTCGTATTTATTTGGTAAAACCAAATTTGTGCGCGACATCAATATTGAAGTGAAGAAGAAAATATCGAAGGAATGGAGCATGACCGCTGTGTACTATTATTTCGAATTCAATACACTTGCAACACCTGTCACACAAGACTTCAAAGGCATTGTTTACGCCAACATAGGTGTGCTCGATTTGCAATACAAGATGAACAAGAAACAAACCATCCGCAGTGAATTTCAGGCATTGCTTACCAAGCAGGACAAAGGCGACTGGGCCACAGTGCTGATGGAATACAGCTACTCGCCACATTGGATAGTGAGCGTGATAGACCAATACAATTATGGAAATCCGGATGCAGACAAACGTGTGCATTACCTGTTTGGCAGTATGGCCTATGCAAAAGGAAGCAGCCGCATTTCACTTGGCTATGGCAAACGCAGGGCAGGCATATTTTGCATAGGTGGTGTGTGTCGTGCTGTACCAGCAAGCAATGGTATTGAACTCACTATCACCAGTTCATTCTGATTTTTTTTCATTTCAAAAAAACATGAATAAAATCCCGCACATGAAATACAAACTGATAATAGTGGTAGTGAGTATGCTGATACTGAGCTGCTGCGATGTGATAGACAACCCAGTGATCGACTATGGCAGTTATGACAATGAGACCTATGGCCCGCCACCTGAATTCAACTCCTTAGGAGTACCTGTGCAAAAAGTACTGCTTGAAGATTTTACAGGACATGATTGTGGCAATTGCCCCACGGCACACATCATAGCTAAAGACATTCTGGAAAATGATGAAGAGCACGTGGCTTTGGTGGCAGTGCATGCAGGCTCATTAGCCGAGCCTTTTGGCATCAATTATCCTGATGACTGGCGCACACCTGAAGGCGAATATTACCTACTTACACAAATAGGAACAGATCTATTACCCACCGGTAGAGTGAACAGAAACGAAGATGCATCAGACACTTTCTCACCATCCAATTGGCCAGTAGCGGTAGAATCGGCCTTAGATGCGACACCCCCGGTAGATATGCAGATAGAAGCTGAATACGTAGAGGCAAATCAGGATTTGAATGTGCATGTACATGCTGAATGGTTTTCTGCTTTGGCAGGAGACTTCAACTTAGTAATCATGATAGTGGAGGACAGCATAGTAGCACCGCAACTGAACTATAGCGCAGACCCCGAGTACATTCCAGATTACCTGCACATGCACATGCTGCGTGGAACCATTAGCGGTGCTACCGGACTACCTGTAGCAAGCAATCCGGCAGTTGGAGCATCATCGGTAAGCAGTTTTACTTATACCTGGAATACAGAGTGGATACCCGAACACATCACAATAATGAGTGTGATAACACGTGGCGAGAATGGCGAAGTTCTTAATGTGACAAAAAAGAAGTTGATAGAATGATGCGTATCTCTTTTCTATTAGCTTTTTTTATCGCAGGTATTGCTGTCAATGGCCAGCGAAAATTCACCGGTGGTTTACTGGTAGGGCCTCTTTTTTCGCAGATAAGTGGAGACGGCCTTGGTGGCTGGGACAAACTTGGTGTTGGTGGTGGCGGCTGGGTTGGCGTGCCAATCTCTGATAAAAACACAATAAGCATGAGCATGAAGTATGTGACCAAAGGAAGCAGAAGCAAACGCGACACGCTCGACTTCAACTCATTTGCATTTCACCTCAATTACATTGACGTTCCTATACTATTCGAGCGCGAGTTCAGACTCGGTAACAGCCGCATGAGCTGGAGCATCGGACCATACATAGGCATCTTGCTCAGTCAGAAAGCAAAGGTGAATGGAGTGGACTATGGTGTATCGGAAGCCTCGCAGGGCGCGCCATTCGAACCGCTGGATATAGGTGCCATGGGTGCCCTTACAGGCTGGGTTGGTGAAAGAATTTTTATTCAGTACAGCTTGTCCACCTCGCTGCTGCCTACCAGACCGGCCCCACTTGTAGTAAATCAAAACAGCTACTACGAACAGGGCAACTACAACCAAACCATGCAACTGATGTTTGGTTTGCGTTTTGGAAAAACTGATTGAGTTTCCTTTTTCTGACAGCTTCAGTCTAATGTGTTCAAATTTCTTTAATCTCAGTATGTACAAAATCCTTTTAGGGCTTTGAGTGCAACTTCCATGAAAGATTCCGGGCATGGCTGGAACCTCTTGCTATGATAAAGCAAACTTGTCCTTTCAGCCAGTCACTCAAACACCCCTGGCAGCATCCATGCTAAGTATGATGCAGCCGTTTACATTCGCGCCCGCCTCTATCAAACCATGCGTCCCAAATTCCACACACTCACCATAAGCGACATCAGGCGCGAAACCAAAGACTGCATCTCCATTGCATTTGAAGTGCCTGCAGAGTTGAAGGAGAATTACCTTTTCAAACAAGGGCAATACCTCACACTACGCGAAACCATCAGTGGCGAAGACATCCGCAGATCTTATTCGATATGTAGCGGAGTGAATGATGGCGAATTGCGTGTGGCTGTAAAGTCTGTTGACCATGGCGTTTTTTCTACGTGGGCCAATGCTGAGTTGAAGGTGGGCCACCCCATGCAGGTGATGACACCCATGGGCCACTTCACTTCAGAATTAAATGCTGAGCAAAAAAAAAATTATCTGCTAGTAGCCGCAGGTAGCGGCATCACACCGGTGCTGAGCATTGCAAAATCTGTTTTGCAGACCGAGCCAGCAAGCGAAGTCGTGCTGCTTTATGGCAATCGCCTGTTTCACTCCATCATCTTTCGCGATGAGTTGGAAGATTTGAAAGACCGCTACTTAGGTCGCTTCCGCGTGTTCCATATACTAAGTGGTGAGCCTAACGAAGTAGAAATGCTCGCAGGACGTATTGATAAATTGAAGCTCGAAAAATTCGCGAAGACCTTTATCCAAATGGAAAAGGTGAACGAAGTATTTGTGTGTGGCCCTGAACCGTTGATTCGCAGTGTTAGTGAATTTGGTCAGGAAAAAGGACTGGCCAAAGAGAACATTCATTTTGAGCTTTTCATCTCACCGGGGCAGGCACAGGCGCAAGAGCGAAAAGAAGAAAAACCAAAGCCTTTGGATACCGGCAGGAAGTGCGCTGTCACGTTGGTATTCGATGGACAGGAAACAAACTTCTTCATGCCCGTGGATGGCACTGCCATATTAGATGCAGCGCAGCAGCACGGTGTGGACATACCCTTCAGTTGCAAGGGAGGCATGTGCATGACTTGCCGCGCGCACATCACCGAAGGAGCTGCCGATATGAAAGTGAACTATGCCCTGGAACCGGGCGAAGTAGAAATGGGATATGTACTCACTTGCCAAGCAGTGCCTACCTCAGAGACTGTGGTTGTGGATTTTGACAGGCATTGATGTGTCTGACTTTACCACAAAAGCACAAAAGAGAGTCAGCACAAAAAGCACGAATTTCTAATTTGGATTTTTGTGTTGAATATTGCAGTGACGGTCAGCCCTATGGATGTCAGATAAACAAGAGTACACTGCCAATTCTCCATCCTCCATTTTCAATTTTCCATTGCTCGCTGCCATTTTTTCCCCTTGTGTCAGTCTTTTTTTCGGTGGCATCATGGTTGACTTGCGCGGCCCGCATTCATTTTTTTTGAATAAAAGTGAAATGCACAAACACCAAACAACATTTCCAAAAAAGAAAAGAACAACAAACAACATGGGAAAAATTATAGGAATAGACCTGGGCACCACCAATAGCTGCGTGGCCGTAATGGAAGGCAACGAGCCTGTGGTAATAGCCAACAGCGAAGGCCGCAGAACCACGCCATCAGTAGTGGCATTTGTGGAAGGTGGCGAGCGTAAAGTGGGCGACCCTGCTAAGCGCCAAGCCATTACCAACCCTACAAAAACGATTTACTCCATCAAGCGATTCATGGGCAACAGTTACGATGAATGCGCCAAAGAAGCCAGCCGTGTACCATACAACGTGGTGCGTGGTGATGGCAACACGCCTCGCGTAAAAATTGACGAGCGCACCTACACCCCGCAGGAAATTTCTGCCATGACATTGCAGAAAATGAAGAAGACAGCGGAAGAATACCTCGGACATGAAGTGACCGAAGCGGTTATAACTGTGCCTGCCTATTTCAACGATGCACAACGCCAAGCTACGAAAGAAGCCGGTGAAATTGCAGGACTTACAGTGAAGCGCATCATCAACGAGCCTACTGCTGCTGCTTTGGCCTATGGCCTTGACAAGAAAATGCACGATGTAAAAATTGTAGTATTTGACTGCGGTGGTGGAACACATGATGTGAGCGTGCTTGAGTTGGGAGATGGCGTATTCGAAGTACTCTCTACAGATGGTGATACACACCTTGGTGGTGACGACTTTGACCAGGTAATCATTGATTGGTTGGTTCAGGAATTCAAAAATGAAAACGGCAACCAGTTCGATCTCACCAAAGACCCAATGGCCTTGCAACGATTGAAAGAAGGAGCTGAAAAGGCGAAGATTGAATTGTCCTCCTCACCAACTATTGAAATCAACCTGCCCTACATCATGCCGGTGGATGGCATACCAAAGCACCTTGTAAAAACATTAACCCGCGCCAAATTTGAGCAATTGGCCGACTCCCTCATTCAGCGTACCATAGCACCATGTGCCAGCGCACTAAAGAAAGCAGGCCTTTCTGTAAACGACATCAACGAAGTGATACTGGTAGGCGGTTCCACACGTATTCCCGCTATACAGGATGCTGTGAAGAAATTTTTCGGCAAAGAGCCAAGCAAAGGCGTGAATCCTGATGAAGTAGTTGCGATTGGAGCGGCTATTCAGGGTGGCGTGCTCACCGGTGATGTGAAGGATGTGTTGCTGCTGGATGTTACTCCACTCTCTTTGGGTATTGAAACCATGGGTGGTGTGATGACCAAACTTATAGAAGCAAACACCACCATTCCTACCAAGAAAAGTGAAACATTTAGCACAGCCAGCGACAGCCAGTCAAGTGTGGAGATACATGTGTTGCAAGGTGAACGTAGCATGTCCAAAGACAACCGCACCATTGGACGTTTCCATCTGGATGGAATACCACCGGCACCGCGTGGCGTGCCTCAAATCGAAGTAACGTTTGACATAGATGCCAACGGCATAATCCATGTATCGGCAAAAGACAAAGCCACAGGCAAAGAGCAGAACATTCGCATACAGGCTTCATCTGGTTTGAGCAAAGAGGAGATAGAAAAAATGAAGAAAGAAGCAGAGATAAATGCGGAAACAGATCGCAAAATGCGCGAGGAGGCCGACATGGTGAATCAAGCTGACACACTCATATTCCAGACTGAAAAGAACTTGAAAGAGTTTGGCGAAAAGATTCCTGGTGACAAGAAAACAGAGATAGAAAGCGCACTGACGGAGCTGAAAGCAGCTCATGCAGAAAAGGATTTGAATAAGATAAAGCCTGCTATGGACAAATTGAATACTGTCTTTCAGGCAGCCAGTCAGGATATGTACAACGCCACTCAAAACGCAGGC
The DNA here is from genome assembly GCA_046155615.1 of Flavobacteriales bacterium. Lineage (GTDB taxonomy): Bacteria > Bacteroidota > Bacteroidia > Flavobacteriales_D > Sanyastnellaceae > JANNVZ01. The sequence continues at coordinate 12,132 of JBJXFP010000037.1, forward strand.
ACCAATGGCTCTGACACTGGCTCCACACAGAACAACACTGCTTCTGATGCAGAAGTAACTGATGTGGACTTTGAAGAAGTGAAAGACGAGAAGAAGTGATGTAGATAGAAAATAGTTTTAAGGGTTTGGATTCAGAAAGCCCGTTCCCTAGGAGCGGGTTTTTTGTTGCTTTCCGGATTATTCATCAGATCATGCAAGCATGCTTACCCTTACGAGGTATCACGGTTGAACTTTTGTCTTCGTATGATATTTAAGTTTTTTCTAACGCATGATTTGGATTTAAAAGAAAATTCCAATGCCTACCTGAGCCGATATACTCCATGTAGTCAGGTAGAATACCTCACTCTGATTCATTTGATATGGCGGCCCTACACAACTGAGAATGAAACTGAAAGCAGTTCGTTCCTTCAACTGTTGCGATGCGCTGTATGGCCCGTTCAGATAATACTTTGCGCCAATACCAAGGGTGGCTAATAGCTGGTTTTTCACTTTGAAATCAGATTGCAGAAGTTCTTGTGGCTCGGCATTCTGGCTGATGAGGTAGTGGTCCTGTACATCATAAGATTTCGTCATTCTGTATATGATACCGCATTCAGACATCCAGCTCCACCTATCATTCATGCCTGCGGTATAGCGAAGGCGCAGAGGTACATCCCATACTTTTATTTGCTGTGCCTTTCGCGTCAGCGAGATATCAATGGTATCTACTTCTCCAATCAATGGATTGTTTGGATCCGTATTGTTGAAATACTCCAACACCAACCTATCACCCTTTGTATAAAACCGCAAAATGCTGTCTTGTTCCAATTGCATGGGATCGGTAAAAGTGGTGCTCATGAAGTTGAGATGGTTGTAAGCAAGTCCAACTCTGAGTGATAGTCTTCTTTCACCATTACTCACTTTTTGGCTAAACAGGTGTATTCCTCCATCCAGCATTACAGAAGCAGAAGGCCGAATGGATTTTGACTGCCCCATGAACACATCCAATGGTTGCTTGTTACTGACTGAAGTGCCATAACTCGTCATGTTTGCATTAAAACCAACTACAAGGTCAAGGTTGGCGCGCTCCTTCTTTATCTTCTCCTTTCTCAAATCGCGCATAGCGGCTTCTTCCAGCGAGTCCACATCCATTATTACATCTTGCTTTTCTATGTAGATGTATTCGCCATCCAGTATGATGGTATCAGCACAAGCCGAGTTTAGCACAACGTGTGTCAAAGCTATTGCAGAGTTTGCTGTAAAAAGAAAAAGCAACACAAGGATAGTTGTGTTGCTGATCCATATCTTTTTCACTGCTTTGTTCAAGATGCTGCGGGTAGTTGCCGGGCAAGGTATGCAGTGCTGCTTACTAAACTGTTTACCTCGAGTCTTTGTCCTTGAGTCGTTTCACAGTCATCTTGGTTCCTTTGGTAGCCCTTTTCTTCGTTTGGTTTTGCGCCTCTGCGTTGTCATTTGGCTGCTGGACTTGTGCTTTATGCGTTGTAGCTTCAATTTGCTCATTCATGGCATTGGCACTCACTTCCGTATTTGGCACAGAATTCAATTCAGAAGTCACAGGCGAATTTTGTGCAGCCGATTTTGAAGGATCATCTTGCTTAGTCTTAGCAATAGCTTTCTCTTTGTTACAAGTTGCCTGTTGGACCGAGCTACAATTTGCGGTTGCACTTGCTATTTGATCCGGTGAATTAGCAGGAGACACACCAAGCAATTGCTGTGGAGCAGTTGTGGATGTTTCCTGTTGACTTGCTCGGCTATCGCGGTTGCCATTGCTAAGAGCAAAGGCCATAGTACCCGCACCTATAACCAGCAGCAGATACCACAGATTGAAACGGTGTGTGCTTAATTTGGTGAAATTGCTCCACCACAAGGCACGTCTCATTTTACTGTAGGCCTGTTGTGGCACCTCAGGATGGTAGTCGTGTATCAGGTTTTTTACCTGGCTGTATAATCTTTCGTCACTCATCATGCGTGTATTTTTATGGTACTCAATGTCGCTAATTCGCGTTGTAAATATGTTTTTGCGCGGCTCAGTTGGCTTTTGGATGTATTCACATCAATACCAAGCATATCGCCTATCTCCTTGTGCATAAAACCTTCCACCACATACAGGTTAAATACAGTCTTATATCCTGGCGGCAGCATTGCAATGCACTTCATCATTTCCTCTGCGGTGTATTCCAAATCGTGGTGATCTAATGGGTCATTTTTGTGTTTCACCACATCGTCTATATCTGTCTGGTAGGCGTGCTTCAGGTTTTTGCGGTATTGGGTTATGCTTGTGTTTACAGCAATGCGCCTCAGCCAGCCTTCAAAACTTCCATCATAATGGTAGGTGTGTATGTTATTGTAAATCTTCACAAACACCTCCTGCAATACATCCTGGGCCTCCATCCTGTTCTTGGCATAACGCAGGCATATACCAAAAAGCAGTGAAGAAAATTTCTTGTACAACTTGTCTTGCGAGGCCCTTTTGCCTGCAATGCAGCCGTCAATCATTTCCTTTATATCGTCCATCTGAGGTGTAAAAACTTGATGAGTGCAAGATAGGTTGCACGGGTAGCATTAAGAATTTGATGGATAACATGTGATCAAGACCATGAAAGTTTCGTCTATTGTGGTTTCCAACTGCCAACCCTATTTTCGCGGCCCTCAAAAAAAAGAGGAAGCGAACAAGATGATAACCATCACCCTGCCCGATGGCAGCCAGAAGCAAGTAGAATCAGGCACCACTGCCATGCAAGTGGCGCAAGGCATCAGCGAAGGCCTTGCCCGCAATGTACTGAGCGCAGTGGTGAATGGCGAAGTATGGGATGCCTCGCGCCCAATTACTTCAGATGCTACGCTTCGCCTACTTACCTGGAACGATGAGCAAGGCAAAAGCACCCTTTGGCACTCATCAGCACACTTGCTTGCGGAAGCCGTTCAGTTCTTTTATCCTGAAACAAAGTTTGCCATAGGCCCACCCATCGAGAATGGATTCTACTATGATGTGGACATGGGCGAAAAAGAGTTTTCTCAGGCAGACTTTGACAAGATTGAGAAAAAAATGCTTGAGCTGGCCCGCGAGAAAAATGAATACAAGCGCTCGGAAGTTTCAAAAGCTGATGCCATCAAATACTTTACTGACAAAGACGACCCGTATAAGCTGGAGTTGATAGACGGTCTTGAAGACGGCCAAATAACTTTTTACACACAGGGCAATTTCACAGACTTATGTCGGGGGCCTCACATTCCGAATACCGGATTCATAAAGGCGGCCAAGCTGCTCAATGTGGCCGGTGCATACTGGCGCGGTGATGAGAAAAACAAAATGCTCAAACGCATTTATGCCATCACATTTCCAAAGCAAAGTGAGCTGGAAGAATATCTGAAACTGCTGGAAGAAGCTAAAAAGCGTGACCATCGCAAATTGGGCAAGGAACTGGGCCTCTTCACTTTCTCTCAAAAAGTGGGAAGTGGCTTACCGATGTGGCTTCCCAAAGGCACAGACCTGCGCCAAAGGCTCACAACATTTCTTTCTGCTGCGCAAAAAAAGATGGGCTACGTGCAGGTAATCACGCCACATATAGGAAGCAAAGAACTTTATGAAACCAGCGGCCACTGGGAGAAGTATGGAAAGGACAGTTTTCAGCCCATAGCCACCCCACAGGAGGGCGAGTTGTATCTACTCAAGCCCATGAACTGTCCGCATCACTGCGAAATATTTAAGGCAGAGCCCAAATCATACCGTGATCTGCCACTACGCCTGGCAGAGTTTGGAACCGTGTACAGATATGAGCAAACAGGCGAGCTGCATGGCCTCACCCGTGTGCGGGGCTTCACACAGGACGATGCACACATCTTTTGCACCAACGCGCAGGTGGGCGAAGAAGTAGGCCGAGTGATAGACCTTGTCTTATATATCTTCAAAACACTTGACTTTCCTGACTTCCTTGCTCAGGTATCACTGAGAGATCCAAACAATCCGGACAAATACATTGGTTCGTTGGAGGATTGGGCCATTGCTGAACGACAAATACAAGAAGTAGCCGAGAACAAAAAGCTTAAAACCGTTGTGGAATACGGTGAAGCTGCTTTTTATGGCCCCAAACTCGACTTCATGGTGCGCGATGCTATAGGGCGCAAGTGGCAGCTTGGCACCGTGCAGATTGACTACAATTTGCCTAAGCGCTTCGAACTGGAATACACCGGTGCTGACAACCAAAAGCACATTCCAGTGATGATTCACAGAGCACCATTTGGCTCCATGGAGCGATTTGTAGCTATACTTATAGAGCACTGTGCGGGCCAATTCCCGCTGTGGCTCACTCCAGAGCAAGTGCGCATACTACCTGTTTCCGAAAAATTCAATCACTATGCAAAGCGTGTTTCTATGGAGTTGAATTCTTACGATATTCGCGCCCTCGTTGACGAAAGGAATGAGAAGGTAGGTAAAAAAATACGCGATGCAGAGTTGGAAAAAGCCCCATACATGCTCATTGTGGGTGAAGACGAACAGACTGCTGATGCAGTATCAGTAAGAAAAAAAGGAGATGGTGACAAAGGCAGTATGAGTATCAGCGCATTTGCTACGCAAGTAAACAAGGAAATAAAAGACATGCTCGCTGAGGTATAAATCGGCAAGCCATGCGACCAAATAAAAGTAGAACCTAAACAAAGGAGGAACAAATCAAGAACTCACCACAAGGCAGGCCGCCCTACAGGGGCAGAAGAATATTTGAGCCTGAGCACAAACTGAATGAGCGAATCACCGCACTGGAAATAAGACTGGTGGGTGAGAATATAGAACAAGGCGTTTACAGCCGCAACGAGGCATTGAAACTTGCCGAAGAGCTGGAACTCGACCTGGTAGAGATTTCGCCTAATGCAGTGCCGCCCGTATGCCGTGTGGTTGACTATCGAAAATTTCTTTACGACAAAAAGAAGAAGGAAAAAGAACTGAAGTCGAAACAGATAAACGTAGTCATCAAAGAAATACGCTTCGGCCCCAACACAGATGACCACGACTTCGACTTCAAACTAAAACACGCCAAGTCATTCCTTACAGAAGGCTCCAAGGTGAAAGCCTATGTGCACTTCAAAGGACGCTCAATCGTGTATAAGGACAGAGGAGAAATATTGCTCACCCGTTTCATTCAGGAATTGATAGACCACGGACTGCCTGAGCAAATGCCGAAGCTTGATGGAAAGAGAATGTTTGTGATAATAAACCCGAAGAAAAAATAACTTGTTGATTTGGAGAATTGGTGACTTGTTGATTGAAAGACAATGGAACAAAACGATAAATCTCCAAATCAACAAGTCAACAAGTCAGTAAATCAATAAATAAGTAAAATGCCAAAATCAAAAACCAAATCCGGAGCGAAGAAGCGATTCCAGGTGACCGGTAGCGGAAAGATTAAGCGTAAGAAGGCTTTCAAACGTCACATCCTTACTAAAAAGGAAACCGCCCGCAAGCGTGCCCTTGGTAACGATGCCATCGTTCATCCTTCTGATGTGAAATCAATCAAGCGACAATTGCTCGTGCCTTAATGCGCTAAAGACATTAAAAAAGAGAGCAGGTAATGTTGAACCCGATAAGTGGTAAATGAAGAAGTGCAATGGTTGTGATTACAGATTCCACGCAAAGCGTGGAATGACCACCGCCAAAGCCACCATCATCAAAAAACAAAAAGTAAAATGCCAAGAGCAAAAAATGCCGTAGCCTCGAGAGAAAGGCGCAAAAAAGTACTGAAGCTGGCCAAGGGCTACTTCGGATCAAGAAAAAACGTATGGACGGTAGCGAAGAACTCAGTTGAGAAAGCACTTTGCTACGCATACATAGGCCGTAAACACAAAAAGCGCAATTACCGCTCGCTGTGGATTGCACGTATCAATGCCGGTGTTCGCCAACACGGAATGTCATACTCTGTCTTTATGGACAAAGTACACAAGAGTGGCGTAGAACTGAACCGCAAAGTGCTGGCCGACTTAGCCATGAATCACCCCGATGCTTTCAAAGCAGTGGTGGAAAGGGTAAAGTAAGCTGGCCGAATATTTTAAAGACAGCATCAACAAAAAGGGGAATCATATTTGGTTTCCCTTTTTTAATTGCACCCGTTGAACCATTGTGCCAACATCACCATTACACAACGAAAAGAAGTATGAACAAAATTTTGAATGCTGCAGTGTTATGCTTTGCTCTGCTCGCTGCGTTTGCCGCCACTGCACAAGACGACAAAAAACAATTGGATAAAGAAGGCAAGAAGAAAAAGAAAACTGAAAAAGCGCCATCACCTGAGGAGATAGAAAAAGAAAAGCCGCGCATTTTAGATGAGCGCAACAGGCAGTTGTTGACCAACGATGTTTACGACAACGGTCATTTTTTTCCTTTTGGTACGGTATGGCTGAACACCGATGGTCCACTTGCACTCAACAATTTTGACAACAAAATCACACTCATCATAGTCACTGATTTCCACTGCATAGAGTGCAGCTACTACATAGCTGCATTGCAGGAACAACTCATACACCAGCCAGCCATCCAAATATTGCAAGTAGTGAAGGGAAGCACCGAAGCGCCTGTGCGCAGGCAATCAGTACTGCAATACATACAGCAGCATGGCTACACACATCCTGTAGCTGTGGTGCCTGACTACAGCGGCTTTCAGGGCACAGCCATTACGTCAGTTCCATTCTTCATGTTGTATGAGAAAAGTCATACACCAACATTTGCTGAAGGCGGAATAACAGGCTACGAAAACCTGCTTACGAAACTCAACTCAACTACAGAAAACAAAACGCTGATGAAGAGCTGCTACAACTACCAGGTGCAGCCTGCTATACTGCCCAACTGGTGGGCCGACCCCATGGTAGAGAATCCGGGTGCAGTAGCTATAGATGATGAACAGGATCGGATATTCCTCACAGACTTTGCGCACAACCGAATAGTGCAATTGGATGGTGTAGGCGCATGCACACAAGTAATTGGCAGCGGTGCGGCAGGGTTTGCTGATGATTATTTAGCAAACAGCCGATTCAATCATCCAAGACAATCAGTATTTCATGATGGCAAACTATACATAGCCGATACCCACAACAACCGCATACGTGTGGCCGACCTTGGTGCTCAGCGTGTATCCACACTCTGCGGCAATGGCCAATTCAGCACTGCCAAACAAGATGCGAAGGCAGGCTCGCGCGATGCATTTGCAATGCCTGTTGGTCTTGCTGTGTTCAATAAAAAACTTTTTGGCGTGAGCGCAGCCACCAACGAAGTATTTGAAATAAACACAACCAATGGTGCCTGCAAAAAACTGACTGACTTACCACAAACTACAGTGAACATGATGCGAACAACACCAGTGAGTATGTGCGCAATGGGCGACTTTCTCTACATAAGCATGAGCGATGGCAGCTTAGCTAAGGTAGATGAGCAAGGTGCCATGCTTGTTTTTCAGCCTACCGGCCAAATGCGACCAGGGCAAATAGCCAACTGGAAAGGAACGTTGGTGGCAACTGATGCAGTGCACAACCAACTGCTTAAATACGGCAACAAAGGCTGGGAGCTAATGGCAGGTGACGGCACATTTGGCAGCAAGAATGGCGATGCACGCAAATCAACCTTTGCCGCCCCCACAGGTGTTGCAGTGTTAAACGGCCTGCTGATGGTGAGTGATGGTGAAAACCATACCCTGCGAACACTGACTAAAACCAAGAAAGGAAAAGTAAAAACCATCGCACTCAAGCCATCACGCGAGCTGATAGGCGAAACAGCGGCACACACCTTTGGTGAAACTGTGGTGATGGATACAATAACTGTAAGCCGAAAAGAAAGCAAAGTGCGGGTAGAAGTGGATGCAGGTAAATTCAAAATTTTGCCTGAATGGAGCTATGCTGATATGGATGATGTGACCGGTGCATTTCTCACACAAGCAGAAATTCAAAACAATACTTTTGAGTTTTCCATCAGAGATGTTTTTCAGGGATTGGATGTGTATATAGAAGTGTATCTGTTACTGCAACATCCTGACAATCCAGATGTGCATCTGGTGAAAAGATCCTACCTGACTTTTTACATAGACAGACAAGAAACAAGTGAGCCACTGCAAGAGCAGATTTACAAAGTGAATGTATTGCCTTACTAAAAGGAGTTCTCTGATTACTTTCTCAACCTCTCCACACGGCCTTTGCCCACTGCCGCTTCGGTGTATTGAGGCTCGTAGCTAAGTGCAGTGCTATAATCCTGGTAGGCATCATTGTATCGCTCAGTGCTCTCGTGGCACAAGCCACGGTTGAAATATGCCTGCACATAATCTGATTTAACCACAATCGCTTTGGTAAAATAAAATGCAGCACTGTCATAGTTATGCAGATACTCCAGCCAGATATAGCCTTTGTTGAAATGAGCCGGAGCGAATTGTTTATCTATTCGCAACAATGAATCATAGCACATAAAGGCTTCAAAGTAGCGCTTCTGATTTTTCGTACCGGTGTCTTGCAGGTATTTTGCTTTGTTGTACCAGGCCTCTGCGCTCGCTGGTTTTAGCGCAATAGCAGATGTAAAATACTCACTTGCCAAATCACTCCGCATGGCTGCATAGAGCAAACCAAGTTCGATGTAAGCATCATAATAATTCGGATCTACTTCTATTGCGGTCGTATAAGATGACTTGGCTAAGGTGGTATCTCCCATGTCTTTATACATACGACCTTTCAGGTAGTAGGCCTCAGGCAAATATTGATTGACACGAAGGGCGTTGTTGATGCGCAGCAGCGCCCGATCATAATTTCTTGATGCGATATCTACGCCAGCAGCTTTCAGCAGACAATCGGTATTTGTGGAGTCGAATTGTATGCAAGTGAGGTATTGCTGATAAGCTTCCGCAATTTGTTGTTTGTTCCAATGCAATGTGCCGCGGTAGAGATAAATATCGCTGCGCGTGCTGTCTATCTGCATGGCGCGATCCAGATCTTTGAATGCTTCTGCATAGAGCTGGTGCTCGCCATAGTAGCGCGCCCTGGCCACATAGTGCGCATAGTTGTTTGGGTCTTCGGCTATCTGTTTGTTCAGCGCACTCAGTGTGGAGTCCGTTTGTTCAGTTTGATTGTTGCGTGCTGCGTGTTGTTCATCCTCATTGGTTGAGGTGGTGTCGCAGCCCGCAGTGGTGGCAATCATTACAATCACCATCAAAACGATAAAACTTCTGAAATGCATATTCATGGATGTGTACGTGCCAATGATAGAAATGAAAAGCCCGCGGAGTTGAATATCCGCGGGCCAAATTATTTGCAATAATATCAGGCCGTAGCCTTAGTCTTATTGGCAAGTGCTTCACGCACCTTGGTCTCTACTTCCTCCATCAGTTCTGGGTTATCGTCCAGCAATTGCTTCACAGCATCGCGACCCTGGCCTAGTTTGGTATCGCCATAGCTAAACCAACTTCCGCTTTTCTTTATCACACCATTGTCCACACCCATATCAATCATCTCTCCCACCTTGCTTATGCCCTGTCCGAATATGATGTCAAACTCTGTTTGGCGGAAAGGCGGAGCCACTTTGTTCTTCACCACCTTCACTTTAGTGCGGTTTCCAACAGCCTGCTCGCCATCTTTTATCTGTTGTGTTCTGCGTATGTCAAGGCGAATGGATGCATAGAATTTCAGTGCATTGCCACCAGTGGTAGTTTCAGGATTGCCGAACATCACACCAATCTTTTCGCGCAGTTGGTTGATGAAAATGCAGCAGCATCCTGTCTTGCTGATAGTGCCGGTGAGTTTGCGCAAGGCTTTGCTCATCAGCCTGGCTTGTACACCCACGTTGGCATCGCCCATCTCACCTTCTATCTCCGCACGAGGTGTAAGTGCTGCTACTGAGTCAATCACTATCAGGTCTATGGCACCTGATCGTATCAGGTTATCCGCTATCTCTAAGCCTTGTTCGCCATTATCGGGTTGCGAAATGAGCAGGTTTTGCGTATCCACACCCAGTGATTCTGCATAAAATTTATCGAATGCATGCTCTGCATCTATGATGGCGCAAATGCCGCCCTGCTTTTGCGCTTCTGCTATGGCATGTATGGCAAGTGTTGTCTTTCCTGATGATTCGGGGCCATATATCTCTATGATTCTTCCTTTTGGATAACCACCAATGCCGAGGGCTATATCAAGTCCTATGGAGCCACTTGGAATAACTTCCATAGGCTCGGTAGCCTCATCACCAAGTTTCATCACTGCGCCTTTGCCGTAGGTCTTTTCCATTTTGTCAAGTGCCAGTTGCAAGGCTTTCATCTTTTCTTTATTTACTTCTGCCATGTTGTTATGGTATTTATTGTTTTGCTTTTTTTAATTCTGATTGATGCCGCAAAGTAGCAGGGCCTTGGTTGTAACCTATTTACGAGCGGATTATTTTTTTTTGACTGATGCCGGCAGTTCCAAGACTAAAGTGTTCTGGCAAAAGAATATAGCACTCTGACACCGGTCATCTGTCACCTGTCTTTCTAAACAAATCCTTGATAACAAAGAAGGCCACCAGATAAAGACCTGTGAGAAAAGATGCATAAAGAAGGCTTCGCTCTTTGTAATGCACATTTTCCTGATTGCTCAGCAAAAATTCTTCATAGATGCGGTGCGAGATGTACCAGCTAAGCGCAAATAGTACTGGTGCAATGATGAGGTAAATGAGGGAGGTTTTGCGGGTCATGTTTGAATCAATTTCTCGCTCCGAAAATAGCACTGCCTATGCGCACCATACTGCTGCCCTCTTCTACGGCCCAGCGCCAATCACTGCTCATGCCCATACTTATTTCAGTGAAGTCGGCCTTGCCTTTGAATGCAGTTGTTTTGAGTTCTTCAAAACATTTTTTTATGACTTGAAACTCACTGCGAACCAGCTTTTCATCCTCGCTGAATGAGGCCATGCCCATAATGCCTCGTATGTTCACAAATGGATATTGCCTAAAGTCAGCTCTGCCACAAAAGGCTGTCAACTCCTCGTTATCCCAGCCGAATTTAGTTTCCTCAACCGCCACATGCACTTGCAGCAAACAATGAATAACACGGTGGTGTTTTGCTGCCTGCGTGTTTATTTCTGCAAGTAATTTTTCACTATCCACGCTATGTATCCATTGCACAAAGGGTGCTATGCTTCTCACTTTATTGGTTTGCAAATGACCTATGAAATGCCACTCTATTTCTGGTGGCAACAAAGGCTGTTTGGCAACCATCTCCTGCACATAGTTCTCGCCAAAGGCTCGCTGGCCGCTATGGTATGCTTCAAGTATTTCATCTTTTGATTTTGTTTTTGAAACAGCTACCAGCTTCACATGCATGGGTATTTGTCTGCGTAGCGAATCAAGTCGTTCTGCAATGCTTTTCATAAGCTACAAACCTATTGACAAAAAAACTCAATTTGAAATAGGGGTGTTTAACATGGCAATTGTCTTATTCGAAATTCAATATTTCAGTTTTACCATGATCAAAGTTTTTATTCTACTGCTATTCATTGCTACTCAAGGAGTACAAGTATCAGCACAATCCATCACACAAACAGTTAAGGGCAAAGTGACCGATAAAATGTCCAACACGGCTATGGCTGATGCTGTGGTAGTAGTAACAGATTGCGACCCGGTGCTTGGCGCTATTACGGATGCTAACGGTGATTTTAAAATAGAACAGGTACCTGTGGGCAAACACAACATTGAGGTCACATACATAGGATACAAAGCTGTGATGCTTTCGGGCATGACAGTTATATCAGGTAAGGAACTGGTGCTTAATGTCACAATGGAAGAAGACTTACAGGCAATACAATCAGTAGAAGTAACAGCACAAAAAAATCAGCGCGATGTGTTGAATGAAATGAGCACTGTAAGTACGCGCACATTCAGCGTGGAAGAAACTCAAAAATTTGCAGCTGCGGTGAATGACCCGGGCCGCATGGCCAGCGCCTATGCCGGGGTTATCTGCACTGATGATGGCAACAACAACATTTCCATACGCGGCAATTCGCCTAACGGTCTTCTTTGGAGAATGGAGGGTGTAGATATTCCCAATCCAAATCACTTTGCATCTCCCGCCACAAGTGGTGGTGGTATTTCCATCATCAGTGCCCAGTTACTTGCTAACTCCGATTTTTCTACCGGAGCGTTTGCTGCTGAATATGGTAACGCGCTCAGTGGGGTATTCGATTTGAAGTTGCGCAAAGGCAACAATGAAAAACGCGAATACACTTTTCAGGCTGGTTTGCTTGGGTTGGATGTGGCTGCGGAAGGACCATTCAAAAAGGGCTATGGTGGAAGTTACTTGGTGAATTATCGCCTCAGTACACTCACATTGCTTTCAGAACTTGGAGTAAATATTGGCGATGGCGTAACCAATTTTCAAGACCTCTCATACAATGTCTTTCTGCCTACAGCTAAGGCGGGCAATTTCTCTGTATTCGGATTTACGGGACTCAGCAGCCAGCGATATGAAGCCAAAAAAGACTCAGCACAATGGGAATTTACTTATGACAGATTTAGCGACAAGTACGTATCGAATACTTCCATGAATGGATTGAAACATGTATTCAATTGGAGTGATAAAACTTATATGCAGTCATCTGTGGTGTGGTCACTGAACAACATCTCATACATCTCCAATCGCCTTGATGACGACTACGTGCTTCGCATGGAATTCGAAGACATAGCTGAGAATATGAAAACCAATTTGAACACAATAATCAATCACAAGTTTGATGCAAGACACAGCATACGTGGTGGCGCTTACATCAACCTATATGATTTGCACTTCAAAGACCGGCATTTAGACCGCAGCACCAATCAGTTTGTAACCTCCCTTGATAGCAAAAGCCGGGCAACCACGATGCAAACATTTGCACAGTGGCGCTTTCGCATCAATGAATCATTGACGCTCAACACAGGCTTTCATTATCTGCATTTGCTGAACAACAATACCTACTCCGTAGAGCCACGTGTGGCGATCAAGTACAACATCAACGAGATTCAATCATTGAGCCTCGGCTATGGCAGGCATAGCCAGATACAACCTATAGGAATCTACGATGCCCAGGTGCAACTGACTGACGGCAGCTATTTGAAACCAAATAAAAATCTCGGATTCAACAAAGCTGATCACATCGTGTTGGCTTACGACAGAAATATTACCAAGCACATCTATGCCAAGGTAGAGGCGTACTATCAAAACCTGTTCAACATAGCAGTTGAAGACAGCACCGGAAGTGTCATTTCCATTATCAACAATGAGTATGACTACATAACCGAACCGCTGACCAACCAAGGAAACGGACGTAACTATGGTCTGGAGTTGACAGTGGAACAACGCACCTACCGCAACCTATATTTCCTTTTGTCCGGTTCGTTGTTCAATAGTGAATACTCTGCTATGGACAAGGTGTGGCGCAACACAAGGTTCAACACCAACTATTCCTTTGTAATCACTGCGGGCAAAGAATGGAGTGTAGGAAAAACCGAAAAGAACAAAACGCTTGGAGTAAACCTGCGCAGCACATTTGTTGGTGGCATGCGCAACACACCTATTGACATAAGCGCGAGCATGCAGGCTGGTGAAACGATGTATGATTACACACAGGCTTATGAAGGTCGCGCCTCCAATTATTTCCGTACCGATGTACGCATCAGCTTGAAAAGAAATTTCAAGAGCATGACCACAACTCTATCACTTGATGTGCAAAATGCAACTAACAACCAGAATGTAATGGGCTCGTACTTCGATGTGGAGAGCGGAATGGTAAAGGAGTATTACAATGTTCCTGTTATACCCATACTTGCATACAAAATGGAATTCTGAATGGAGTTTGTTTGATGGAATATCAAAAATCTCAATTCCTGTTTTGAAATTTTCTCTCAATCCTTCCTCACTATATCGGCACCCAAAGCACGCAGTCTCTCATCTATATATTGATAGCCCCTGTCTATCTGTTCTATGTTGTTGATGGTGCTTTTGCCTTGTGCAGCCAGTGCTGCTATCAGCATACTCATACCAGCTCGTATGTCAGGTGAGTTCATGTTTATACCTCTCAGTTTTGTTTCGCGGTTGCTGCCTACCACCACTGCACGGTGCGGATCGCAAAGAATAATTTTTGCACCCATGTCAATGAGGTTATCAACGAAAAACAATCGACTCTCAAACATCCATTGGTGAATGAGCACACTGCCTTTGGCCTGAGTGGCTGTAACCAATGCCACGCTGATCAGGTCAGGAGTGAAGGCCGGCCAAATACCATCGCGAATGGTGAGTATGCTGCCATCTATCAGACTTTGAATTTTGAAACTCTCCTGCGCAGGTAGGTGAATGTCATCGCCTCTGAATTCCATTTCGATTCCCATTTTTCTGAAAATGGATGGAATGATTCCCAGCTCCTGTATTGCACAATTCTTAATTGTAATAGTTGACTGGGTAGTGGCCGCAAGCCCAATAAAACTGCCTATCTCAATCATGTCTGGCAACATTCGATGCGTGCATCCGCCAAGGCTTTCCACTCCTTGTATGATGAGTTTGTTGCTGCCAATGCCGCTGATTTTTCCGCCCATGCTGTTTATCATTTTGCAGAGCTGCTGCAGGTATGGCTCACATGCAGCATTGTAAATAGTTGTTTCGCCTTTGGCCAGTGAGGCAGCCATCAAGATGTTGGCAGTGCCTGTTACACTCGCCTCATCCAGTACCATGTATGCGCCTTTCAGGTTGGTAGCATTTATTTTATAGAAACGCTCTGCTTTGAGGTGTTCGAAACTTGCGCCAAGATTTTCGAAGCCGCGCAGGTGTGTATCCACTGGTCTTCGGCCAATCTTGTCACCACCCGGTTCAGGTATATAGGCTGCGCCAAATCGTGCAAGTAGCGGCCCGATGATCATGATGCTTCCGCGCAATGCCCCACCCTTTTTCTTGAAGTCATCAGTGAGCAGGTATTCCAGATTTACATCTTTCGCTCTAAAGCTGAAGCTCAGACTCTCGCCAGATTTAGTATCCAATTGTTTTACTTCAACACCCATAGCTGCCAGCAGTTCTATGAGCTTTATCACATCACGTATGTTGGGTATGTTGTGAATTTCCACCTCATCTGATGTCAGCAGTACTGCACTTACTATCTGGAGTGCTTCATTCTTTGCGCCTTGTGGAATTACCTCGCCTTTCAAGGCTTTGCCACCTGTTATTTCAAATGATGCCATGTCGCTTTTTTTTTGAATTGAAATCGAAAATGAAAACGGAATTGTTGATGAAGCCAATGAATGAATACAGGATGAAGACTGTTCTGCTTTGACAGGAAATTTGTTGACAATGACCAATGTACAAGCGCAGTCTCACAGTCATTGACATGAGTAACCTTTCAATCCCCAGTAAAGTAGAAAGGCGTTCCTGAAATCTGACTTGTGAACAAACACTGTCAGACAGGCCTTCACCCTGCTATGCACCTGATTCGTCATCTGCCACTTGTTACGCATTTACTATTTGCTGCATGCCCATGTCTGGCACAGCAAGACTCGCTGCCTGCGCGCATGCTTCAGCTTGGCTATAAGAGCTATGTGCCCGACTCAGCCAGCATTGCTGATGATGAAAAGGTGAGCATTGCCAACCTCACTGAGGAAGAAATCCGGCATTCGTCAGCCAATGTTCTTGTGTTCACACGCAAACAAATAGAAGCTTCAGGTGCACGCGATTTTCTTGAGTTCGTTCGCTTTGTTCCAGGCTTTTCATTGGGTGTTGATGTGGATGATGTAATAGGACTGGGTGCTCGCGGTCTGTGGGCACACGAAGGTAAAATACTGATTATGCTCGATGGTATTCCACTGAATGAATACAACTACGGGACTGTGGCATTGTACCAGCGACTACACTTAGACAACATTGAGCGCATAGAAATAATAAATGGCCCCGGTTCTGTGGTGTATGGTGGCTCAGCAGCTCTTGGTGTCATCAACATCATAAGCAATACTGCCGAAGTGCAGGAAGGCGTATTTCAATCAGTGCGTATCGGCTCCACAAAAGATGCAATCATCACAAAAACTATGTCGCTTTCAGGTTGTCATCTTTCGCAAAACAAGACTTACATCTCATACAGTCTATCCAAGAGCGATGGTCTTAAATCAGTGGAAAAGCGATGGCCGGATGACACCACACTGATTGATTTGAGACAGCGCACTCAGGTTGAAAATACCGAAGGAAATTTTTCACTAATGCGCAATGGAGTGCGCGCAAAATTCTTTTTCAATGCATACGACTTCGACACATCCGAAAGTCTCCATCAGGTGCAGATGCGCACTACGGCAACTGAAGTAGAAAAACTGTTTAAGCTGGGCAGTGCGCATAGCCTGAAAGCAACATTCAACCATACTGACCAGTTGCCATGGCAATACATCAATACCGCAGATCCTGAAGAATTAGGAACCAACAATAAGCTGAAGCGAAATACACTCTCCATGCTTGGTCATGCCCGCTTGAACAGCAAATTGAATTTGAACTATGGCATGCAGTTCTACAAACTTGCTTCGTGGCAATTGTATGATGCGACCACAACACAGGCCGGTGCCAACAGCAAAGAATGTCTGAAGGGTGCAGCAGCCTTCATGCAAATGCGCTGGTTGGGCAAGGCAGGTGTAATAGATGCAGGACTTCGTGGTGAACTGAGCGAAATAGCCAGCCCGGTATTGTCTCCACGCATATCATACAGTAAGGTGAAAAAAAACGCTCATTTCAAAGCCAATTGGTCTCGCGCATTTAAGCTGCCCACCTTTCAGAATATTGCTCTTGGTCCTGACTCAGTGGACATAGTAACAGAAAATGTGACCACATTAGATGTACAGATAGGCTACAAGTTCCGCTATAAAATAAAAGCACAACTAACGGCATACACATGCAAAATAGAAAATCCGATAGTGTATGTGTATGATGGTATGTTGCTGGACAACTACATCAATCGTCAGGGTATCGGTTCGCGGGGCATTGAGTTTTTCATTTCACAATCCACGCGCGACCTGGCTTGGTTTGGTTCATACTCACTTTACAGGCCGCACAATCGCGCGGGCCGTTTGCCGGAGAGTGAATTGCCAGAAGAAATGGATGCCTTCATAGGTATGCCCAATCACAAAATGACCATGTGCCTGCAATACCATTTGAGCAGGCATATTTCAGTTGCAGCTAACTGCGTATATCAGTCATCGGCCTACTATGCCATTGCCGGTGATGAAGAGGCGGGCGAAATGCAGTACGAACAAACGCCTGCGAATGTGAGTTGCAACATTTTCACAGAAATAAAACCCGGACAACACGACAGGATTTGGATACGGCTCGGCTGCAACAATGTAACCGGAGCTAATTACCGCGTGCTTCCAGCCTATAATTCAGGTGAACTGCCTCTAAGTACTTATCCGCGAGAGTTCCGATTGGAGTTGCGCATCAGATTAGACAAGTATTGAATAAAAAATTAATACATATCACTTGTGCCTTTTGCATACTGACCGCCTTCAGTTTTGCCAAACCGCATGCATTCGACTCTGACCACATACAGCAGATGTTGCAGGTGGCAGAATCGCGTATGAAGGCCAATGATCTGGAAAGTTCACGTAAATATTGCCTTGAGGCAATGGAAAGTATAGAGTGCAGCGAATATCCTGATTTGCAAACGCGCTGTGCGCTGATGCTTTGCGAAATCAGCAACAAACAAAACGACCCATTCGAAGCATTGAACTATGCACTGATTGCAGAAGCTGCAGCTACACAGGCTAACAGTGAGTACAAACTGGCAGCAGGTCTTACGCTTATCAATTGCTACAATCAGTTGGGTTTGCAGAACAGAAGTGCACCAATAGCTGCACAACTCATCAAAAACCACACACCAACAGATGATGTAAAAATTGCCTTGCTGAAGGTGCAGGCAAATGCAGAAAACAACAACGGCAGAACAGAAGTGGCTATTGAAAAATGGAAAGAAATAATGCGCATTGCAGGAGCTGAAATAATGAATGCTCAAAACTGCGAAGCATTGGAAACCCTCTCCTCTCTATGTATGGAGCGTGGCGATTATGCAGTCGCTATCGAATATGAATACAAATTGCTGCTTCACTATTCTGATGTGATGGAGGGCGAACATGCGGCCATTTGTGCCAACAACATAGGGCTGATGTATCACTTCATGGGGCAATATGGCAATGCCTTGCATCATTTCAAATTTGCCGAAGGCAGCCTACCCAAAACACATACACTACTACACAAGATATACCTGAATAAGGCGGCAACCCTGCTGAAAAATGGAGAAAGCAATGAGGCTTTCACACTGATAGATGAGGCTATAGCACTTTCAGAAAAGTACAACGATCACTCGACACTGATAAAGGCGTTGCAGGTAAAATCAACCTTGCTGAAAGCAAAAGGAAGCTATGCGGAAGCAACCGCACAATGTACACGGGCAATGCAAATTGCATCAGAACATCAGTGCGAAGATTGCAAACTGGAATGCCTCGAAATACTTGGCAGCATTGCCATTGCATCAGGCGATAAAGCTGCGGCCTCTGAATGGAGCAATAAAATACTGCTGCAAAGAAACTTGATGGAACAGCAGCATCAGCAAGAGCAAACCAACTACGCCAACTTGAATCTGGCGGCAGAAAAAAGTGAACACTCAGCAGAGAACTACATGGCTCTGATGCGTGAACGTTTGTTGCAAAACAGAAAGGAACAATTGTTCGCAGAAAATGCTGACAAGGACAAAGCCATAAGGCTGGCAGAGCAACAACTGCAAAAAGCCGAGCTGGACAAAGCCACCCTCTTTCGCCTGCAGGCACATCAAGATTTGGCCCAGGCCCAATTGATACAGCAAAATCAGCAAAACGAAATAATAAAGCTGGAAAATGAAAAGAATACACAACTCCTTTCGGTAACCCAACTGCAGTTGGAAAAAAATAAACAACAGTCTGCAATAGCGCTGCTCAACAAAGCGAACGAAGTGCTGAATGCAGAAAATCTACTGAAAGTGGAACAGAGCAAAAAAGAAAAATTGCGCACCACACTTGCGGCATTGCTCAGCATTTTCATTCTCACTGGCCTTGTAATTTCAGTAGTTGCATACAGGCGCAACCGTCAGCGATCAGTCATTATCGAAAATCAAAACATTTCCATCAATCAGGCAAACGAAAAGTTACAATCGCGCAACAACGAGATAATGAACAGCATCAACTATGCAAGCTTTTTTCAGGGCAACATCATGCCGCGTGAGGAAGAACTTCGGGAAGGCTTCCACGATGCATTCATCCACTACCGTCCGCTGGATATAGTAAGTGGCGACCTGCCATTCTACATGGAAAAAAACGGAAACACCTTTATAGCCGCCATTGACTGCATAGGCCATGGAGTACCCGCAGCCATGCTCAGTTTCATGGTGCATTACACGCTGGCCGATTTGATAAATGAAAATGCTGAATTGAGCGCTGGAGATATGATGTCACAACTCAACGAGCGCATGCTCGATTCGCTGAGCCGCGAGAAGTCCAAGAACTTCAACGCAGCAGCGGACATGAGCTTGTGCAAAATATCAGCATGCCGCACCAAATTAGAATATGCAGGCGCAGGCTCACCGATCATCATTCAGCAGGGTAATGTGTTCACTCGCATCAAAGCAGAGCCATACAGCATAGCAGATTCTGTGCTCAACCTGAGACACAGCTACAAGACAACTGAAATAAAACTGAATACTAAAGATCGTGTTTACCTCTTCACTGATGGTTTGGCTCACCAACATGGAGGCAATGGCAAAGTAGAAAAATTTGGCTATAAAAAACTGGCGGAACACCTGAAGCTGAAAGCCGGACATGCATTGCGAGATGTGAAGCAAAGCATAGTAAGCAGCCTGGAAGCCTGGCAGGGAAGACAAGAACAAACTGACGACATCATGATATTATGTGTAGAAATCTGAAACATATAAAGCAAAGCGTATGAGTACCACCTTCTCATATACAGGCTTGGTGAATGACAACCTGCGGGTGCAGATGCAGGACTTCCTTCATACAGTGGTTACAAGTTGCTATGCCAATACTACCAATCCAAAACGGCTGTTGGTGTATTCCCTGGAGTTGCTGGACAATGCGCAGCGATACTCTGTTGGCGACATAACCTTTACCTGGACTTTTGACGGAAACAAAATGAGACTGCTGCTGAAAAACAAAGCAAACCGTGACGATGCAAAGCGGCTGGAACAAATGGTAGCCAACATCAACACCATGACACGTGAACAGATAAGCAGCACATACAAAGCACAACTGAACAACAATGAATTTGGCGAGAAGGGCGGTGCAGGTCTTGGCTATCTGCTGATGGCAAAAAATGGAATTGATAAAGTGACCATCACCATATCAGACCCGGAGAACAACATTGTAAACTGCACAAATGAGATTGAAATTGCCGTTTGAAAAAATACTCCAGCAATCATGAGTAATTCATTACATCTAGAAGCAACCGCCACCACACCCGAAATTCTGTTTGATACCGAATCATGTCAATTTATTGTGCGAGGTAAATCCATCATCGTTGATGCGCTTCATTTTTACAACCAGACTCTGCAATGGATAGAAACACATGCCAGCGATATTCAATCAGATGCACGAATACTTATTTCCATGAGCTACTTCAGCTCCAGCAGCCAAAAGGCTCTGCTACTGCTGCTGCGCAAATTCAAAGAAGTGACTGACGGCAAAATGCAAGTGACATGGGATGTAATGGAAGAAGACGAATTCATGCAGGAAGCGGGAGAAAGCATGTCAGAATTACTTGATATGCCTTTCCACTACAACCACACCAGCGGTGAGTGAACACACGCAGCTACAACTTCACAATTTTTTTTATGACTCTGTATTGCATCTGTGAAGGTGAGCTGCCTGCACTGCAAGCCAATACATAAGTGCCAGATGACCACTGTGAGGTATCCATCGTAGTCCTGCCATTCACGTTTAGAGAAACAATTACTCTACCTGCAGCATCGGTCACGGTCACATCCAAAAATTTATCAGGTGCAGTAATCACTATTTCGTCAGCCAATTGTCTGATGGATATTGCTTCGGCAAGAGCCATTTCAGAAGCACCTTCAGTACCAGTTGCAACAGCCCAGGCATACTCGCCTTGTTTTACATTGTCTATTACAAAGCGGCCAGTCCAGTTGTCATTACTACCAATGGTGCTGAGGTCGTATGTGGGCCACACACCCCACAAAGCATTTGCATCTGGTCTAAATAAAAGCAACAAACTGTCCTCATTCAATCCACTTGTTTCCACATAGTGAAAGAAAAGAGAATCATAATAGTTTGTCTGTGTTTCATTTCCGAAATAGCGAATCTCTGCATTCATTACTGCATCGTCAGGTGCATTGGTTATCACATTCCACCAGCGGTCAGGCGATATGTAGTATTCGGGTTGTGGTTGTGCAGTGCCCGCAGCAGCAAAGTGATTTTCCACTCTTACAAAAATGGAATCAGCACCGCCCAGATTGTCCACTTCAAAATCCATTTCTGCGTAGTCAAAATCATCAGCACCGGTTTCATATATCCATCGGTGCTCACCGAGCACTGCCATGTTTATTCCATCATCCTCATTTAGAAAGAATGCAACAGGTGTAAAGCTCTGTGTCAGGTCCAGATAGCTTGTTTGGTTGGCATCATCGGTAAGTTCAATGTTTGTCCAGGTTAGCAAATCACCATCAGCATTCATAGCAGTGATATTCATCAATACATGGTCATAAAGAGATGGCGCATAGTGCGCGTACTGTTCTATGGTTACTGCAATGGCATCATCTTCAACTTCAAAATTTTTCACCCTGAACTCGGCAAACCCAGGCTGATGAACAGCGTGCTCAAAAAACGATGTCAAGTCGTTGGTCGTGTAATTCTGAAAGAAGTTTTGTAAGTCTTCTGTGCTTACATCCGCAAACTGATACTCCTCCATGAAACCCTGAATTGCGTTGCGAAAATTTTCATCACTTCCCATCATTTTGCGAAGCGTGTGCACCACATCAGCACCCTTGTTGTAAACATGTGCCCCATAAGTAAGTTCATGCGGTACAGGGCTTACAGGCAAACGCTGCCCATCATCCTGATGTGCATGCAGCAGCACATCTTTGTGGTTAGACTTTACATAATTTATATAGCTATCGTGACCGTAAATCACCTCGTTGAAAAGCGCTTCACTATAGCTGGCCCAACCTTCGTTTATCCACATGTCATATGCATTGCGGCAGGTAACCAAGTCGCCCCACCAGTGGTGCGATAGTTCATGTGCATACAACTCTTCATAAGCAAGCGAACCATCAATAGCAAACAAGGGATAAGCAATGTTGGTAGCGTGCTCCATAGCCCCACCGTTGAAGGGCACCGCGGTGAAACCCACACGCGACCATCGGTATGGGCCATAATTTTCTTCAGCGCCTTGCAGCCATGTGTGCAGATTAGTCATACTCTGTTTCATCTCTGTTGTGTCGACCGCCTTGGCGGTGAGATAAACCGGAATGTCGTTGCCAAGTGCATTGATGTAGCTTGACTCTGCATGTGTATAGCTTGCCACAGCCACCGATGCGAGGTATGATGGAATCTGCTCATTCAACTGCCAGTGAGTGAGGAGAGAATCCTGACCAACTACTTCCAATCCTGTGCGAATGCCTCCGCAATATGCAGTGCGGTTGTTGTTGGTAAGCACATCCACACTGAATGTGCTTCGCTCCACAAAATTGTCGAAGCATGGAAACCACACCCTGCCGAAGTTGTGTGGATTGGCTTCGAAACCCACGCCAAGATTGTACGCGTAGCCTGCGCTGAAATAGAACCCACCCCACATGCCATCAGTAACAGGTGATCCGTGGTAGTGAACATTCACTGTAAACTCATCATTCGCATTAAGTGCAATGGGAAGAGTAATGTGTAATAAGCTACCAACATGCGAGAAAGTCAAATGCTCATTATCAGCCTTCACACTATCTACGGTAAGGGAGAGCAGATCCAGATTTATCCAGTCGATGTCATCCATTTTGCTTTTAAAATCAATGGCACACGTTCCACTAATCAGTTGCTGGTCCATCACGGTCATATCAAGGTTGATGTGATAGTTCAGAATATCAAGCGTATCGCTGCGCAAATTGCCAGGGTCCGTAATGGCGCTACCACCACGCAACATGCCAGCAGCATGGCTGCAACGATGCCTGCATGATGGTGTGTGCTGGGCAAAAAAATTCGTGCATAAAACAACCGCGCCAATCAGGAGATACAATTTTTTCATAATACAAAAATGCAGAAATCAGCTATCACAAGATGTCTTCAAATTCGAAAATGGAAGGATTCAATGCTGGCAGCTGAACGCAGCAAATTCAATGTTTGAATATTGCTTCCACATTGCCACGGATGTTTTTGGCTATCTCATCTAAGGGTAAGTCGTTGGCATCATTGCCAAATGGATTTTCAATTTCTTCAGCTATCAACTCTAAACTGGCCAACACAAAGAAAATGAAAGCCACAATGGGTATGGCGTAATAACCCAACACAGGTGCGTAGGCTATGGGCAATGACATGACATAAAAGAAAATAAATTTTTTCAGAAATACAGAATATGAAAACGGAATAGGTGTGTTGCGAATGCGCTCGCAGGCACCACATATCTCCATCCACTGCTGCAGTTCCTGATTTATTATCAGCAGTTGTTCGCAATTTATTTTCCCCTGCTTGTTAAGTTCCACCACGCGTTGATACAACTCGGTGGCCATTTTGGCTGGCACGTGTTTTACTTCCTTCAGGCCATGTGTTGCATACAATTCTGCCAATTCAGATTCATTCAGCGATGCCACATTGCGCAAGTGGTTCTTCAATGCAAATGGAAAAAGTGAAATGTGTTTTTTCAACCAATCGTGCTCTTGCTGGTCAGTAATTGCGCGCAGTTTCATGGCCATATTGCGCGAGCAGTTGACTAATGTGCCCCACAGCTTGCGGCCTTCCCACCATCGCTCGTATGCTGTGTTGGTGCGAAACACAAGCAGCAGTGAAATCACAAAACCAAGTAAGCTGTGCATAACAGCAATTTTTGCAGCCACACTCTCCTTGTCCAATGCAAGGATGTGTATATCAACCACAGCCACAGCCAAAGTATAAATGCTGATGCTGATGATGAGTGGCATCAGTTGGCGGATGGTATCTGCCTTATGAAAGCGAACGATAAATGTGAACCATTCGCGTGGATTGTAAGAGATCATGTTTAGTCAGATAAAAATGACAGTTCTAAAGATTCAATGATTGGCTCTGGCATCCTTGTCCATAAGTATTTCCATTACAATGATGCGATTTTCTTCCAGCGTGAAATAAATTTTGTAGTGTAGTACCACCGCTAACCTGATGTGCGCATCAATACCGGGCAGTTCCAGTTTTTTAGATCCTTGTGTGGGATGATGATGAATGAGGTGCACCTTGTGAAAAAAACGCGTGCGCACCTTTTCTGCTGAAAGCAAAGACACCTCCTGTACATCTGCAATCAGCCTTTTGAGTGTCTCAGCAGCTTGTTTGGTAAAGAAAAACTTGTAAGCAATCATGCCACGAAAGTATGTGAACACAGTGTACAGCTATACCCAACGGAAACATCTCAATACATTCGCCCGGCCACCCCAACATCAATGAGTGAAAAGTCGAAAAACAAAACAACACGACAGGCGGTAAATCGCATACGGCACCACAACACCACCAACAGTGCTGATGTTGCTGCCTCGCTGCTTCATGGTGATGTAGCTGCCTTGTCCCAAGCGATTACATGGGTCGAGAGCACTGCGGCTGCTCATATCACGCAGGCTGATGAGGTGTTAGCACTATGCCTTCCGCACAGTGGCAATTCGCTTCGCGTAGGTATAACCGGAGTACCGGGAGTAGGCAAAAGCACATTCATAGATGCGCTGGGGACACACATTACCGGCACCGGAAAAAAGTGTGCTGTGCTTGCAGTAGATCCAAGCAGCCGTATAAGCGGAGGCAGCATACTTGGTGACAAAACTCGGATGGAAAAGTTGTCGCTCAATCCTATGGCATTTATACGACCAACACCCTCAGCCAGCAGGCTGGGTGGTGTGGCAGGCAAAACCCGTGAAGTGATGATGCTGTGCGAAGCGGCAGGCTATGATGTAATATTGATTGAAACGGTTGGCGTTGGACAGAGTGAAACCGTAGTGCATGGCATGACGGATTTTTTCCTGTTGCTGACGCTGGCAGGCGCTGGCGACCAGTTACAGGGCATAAAGCGCGGCATCATAGAAATGTGCGATGCATTGCTGATAAACAAAGCAGATGGTGACAATGAGCAAAAAGCGAAACGTGCAGCAGCGGAATACATCGGTGCGTTGCATCTCTTTCCTCCATCGGCCTCAGGCTGGCAGCCTCAGGTGAGTACTATTTCATCACTCACTGGATCTGGTATAGCCGAATGCTGGCAAATGATATTGCAGCATCAGCAATGGCATACCGAAAGAAATTTGTTCACACAAAAACGCGATTCGCAAAACGAACAATGGTTTGCTGAAACGTTTGAACATGAATTGAAACAACACCTCTATAACAACACCGGGAACAGAGAAAAAATGCAACAAGCCATGCAACATGTGAAATCCAAAGCCATGACCCCGCGTGAAGCTGCGCGATGGATTGTACAGGGTGGCTGATCAAATCTTGATTCCCACAGTAATCCCGATGCGAACACCAAGTCCCCAGCGCTGCTCGTTGCGATACTCAAGTAGCGAATGTGAATAGACACCACTGCTTTTGTAATCTGCTATGTGGTGATCGAACCGCGAATACTTAGGCCCGAAACCAAAATACATATCGCAGGCAATTCCTCTCCGTGTAGTCATAACGCCATAATTGAGGAAGAATTCAAATTGTTGTTCGGTGGGTTGATAAGCCTCCACTCCACCAATCTGAAACCCATTTTCATCAAGTAAAGAAGAATATACTGTGTCGAAAGTCTTGTTGCGATAACGTAGCAGAAAACCAACATAAGGTGAAGTGCGGTTACTCTCTGTAAATGCCTTGTAGGCATAGTGCGCGTTGTAACCATTCCAGCGCAGATCGTATCCATCTGTTTCTCCATCGTTGGTATTCACATCCATCATGTGGTCTTTGTTGGCGTTTATTTTTTCGTAGTAAAATTCGTGAGCACCACGGCTACCAACTATGTCCATGCAGAAACCAAAATCGCGGTGGCCCTTCACTGTACTTAGCAACGGAAATACATCAATACCCAGATATAGACCACGATTCACATCATATGGGCTGTTGTAATTTTTCTCGCGTTTCTTCGATTCCTTTCCTTCTTTTTCCGCTTGTTTTTGATTCTTGTTGGCGCATTCATCAGCTTGTTTTTTCACTGCCTTAGCCTCTGCGGTATTGTTCAGTTTCAAGTATAGTTCAGAGAGCCGTTGCAGATTGTAGCAGTCATCTGCTGCAGTTTTTATCTGCAGACTTGTGGCCACCTTCTCGGCAGTATTCTTATCACCCTTGTCACTTGCCAATTCAGCCATACTCCACAAGAAGTTGTATTCATCATGTCCCTGTTTATAGAGTTTTTCCATGAAGTAATCAGCATTGGTATGGTCTCCCATCTCACGATAGATCGGATAGGCAGTTGAGTAAAAATTATTGGGTGCATTGCTGCCAGTACGTGAGGTAAATGCGGCCTCTATGGCTGCGGGTTGGTTGCCGGTCCACATTTCAAGCGAGTCGAGCCACTCTCTGTTGGATACTGTGCTGGCTGCATAGGAAGCAAGCAATTGATTGCTATAATCAAGCATTTCCTGATCATAGGTTCCTTGCTCCTGTTTGAAATCGATGAGAAATGCCGTAAGGAGGGCTTTGTTGCGTGTGCCTTCGCACAAGGGTATTGCCTTCTTCAGATCAGGCTCGGCCAGCGGATCATTCATTTTGTATTCACACTCTGCAAGAAGTGTATAGAATATTTTGAATTCTTCCTGAAAGTGACTGTAGTCGTAATGCCGCTGCTGCCCATCGTGGTATATATAAATTGGAAAATCATAACTGCTGTATGAATCTGCTATGTAACGCACTGGTCTGAGGGTGGTAACTGCTTCAGATACCGACTTTTCTCCTCTTATCTCTGCCAGCATTACAGTTGTAATGAACTTCAGATATTTTGCCTGCTTCTTCTGGTCATCAGTGCCGTAGGCTATCACACGGTCAAGTGGTATCTGTATGGAAGAATATACCTCCACAGTTTTTAAATCAGCAGCTTCGCCTGCCATCAGTGGCAATTCATTCATCACAAAGTCCATGAATTTGTCCACCAGATCATTGAGGGTTTTGGTTTGATCAGCACTTGCAGCAGCGGTAGTCATATTCATTTCGTCAGGACAATCTTTTATGCACTGTCCCTTTGTATTGATGTAAAATGTGTATCCATTCATGCTCACCACTGCGCTGTCTCTGGCAAAAGACGAAGCACTTTCAAACTGAAACGGAATAACCTCCTTGCCTTGTGCATCGATGTAACCCCACATGCCACCTTTAGCTGCGTGGTAATATCCGTTGTGAAATCCTGCACGGTAATACCTGTCAGTGTAGATGCCGTCAAAGACGTAAGCATACAAGTTATCATCTGTATTATCATAAATACATGGAGCTATCACTTTGCCGGTCATATCAGCAAATCCCATCACGCCACCGGTTATTTCACCAAACAAATAGTCCACCTCTGTGCCCTGGTAAATTTTGAAACAATCAAATCCGGTAGTGATATGTGAGTATTGAAATGGTAACAAGGCTGCTCCGTTTTGATTTATGATTCCATAGGTGCAATTCTCGCCATTGACATCGCATTTGCGTGCTATGTAGTTGCCGGTATGGCCAGCCTCTATTTGGTCATACACAAAGTCGATGAGCACCTTACCTGTCTTGTTTATAAGGCCCTTCTTTCCTTGTAGCTTCACTATGGCATAGTCCCCGCTAAAGCTGTATCCGAAATCCAGTTCACTCGCCCAACCCGACCAATCGTCCCAATCGGATTCTGTTACGTTCTCATCATATAGATGCGCTATCAGCAGTTTGCCGGTGTTGTTTATGAAACCCCACTTTTGGTTACTCTTTACAGCGGCCATGCCTGAGTAGAAATCGCAACCTTGATCATAAATAAAGTCGATCACTTTTTGGCCACGCACATTGTAGTAGCCTGTTTTGTTTTCTTTATTGGTAATTGCTATCAAATCTTCGCTAACGCTTCCAACTTTTAGAAATTCGACAGGAATGACAGACTGACCTTTGGCATTGATGTAGCCCCAGTATTCACCCTTCTTCACTTTGCCCAGGCCGTATGCAATGGCCCATGCATCATCGTATTGTGGAGCTATAAGCCAAGTGCCATCGGTATTGACATATCCATACAGTCCGGTTGCATCGTCCTTTTTTGAATACTGCGCTTGCAGCATTAGTGGTGTCATGGAAATTACACACCATGTGATAAAAAGACTTTTCATCGCTTTGAGGTTTTGGATAAAAAAGAACACTGACAAAGGTTCAGCATTTTGTGGTGTTTGGAATTACGGTAATCACCGTAAATGGAATTTGAATCACTATCTGCTTGAATACCGAATAGCAATTGTGCTGCTTATCACAGTAGTTTTCATTTGGTGTGTATCACCAATTTCTGCCCCGGCTTCAGGTTTTCACCACACTTATTCCACTGCATAATGTCCTCCGGTGTCACGCCTTTATATCGCTTCGCAATTTTCCAAAGTGAGTCGCCACTCTTCACCACATAGGTGGTAGTCTTTTCTTTTTTGGCTTCCTTCAGTTTGAGACTCTTAGTGTCATTCTTAGATTTTGTGGCTCCACTTTTCTCTGCATCCGATGGCTGTTCTTTTACACTTTCGATCACTTTTGTTTCAGGTTGTCCTATTGCTTTTGACGCAGGCAAGTCTTTATAGATTTTCAGTTTCTGTCCTATGTGCAGCCGGTCTCCTTTCAGTTTGTTCCACTTCTTCAGTTTCTTCACGGTGGTGTGGTGCTTTGCTGCTATGCTACCCAGCGTTTCGCCTCTTTTCACTTTATGCCATACTATTTTTTCTTCCATTGCTTCGGCAGCCGCGGCTTTCGGAGGCACCGGTGGCTGCCATCGGAGTATGCTGTCCTTCATTATTTCGTAACGCGCAGCCAGTGCCTTGTCCATCATAAAGGGAATTTTGCGGTAGCTTGATTCAATGAAGGTTCCGGTATAAACCGGATTCCACAGGTGCAGCAAACTTTCTTCTGTTTGCAACACGGCAGCAAGTGCACGGTAACGCACAGTGTCTGTGAAAACGATCGGTTCCTGCAAAGCCATGATGTCGAAGTAAGGTTGCAATTGATTCTCAGTTCGCATACCTTCAATGATCGCCTTTACATAAGCCAAAAGTTTGATGAATGTCTGTGAATCCACATCGAGCGATTCGAAAAAACTGCGGCCATCCAAATGCTCTTCTATCCTGTGTACATAAGGCACACCCATTCTGGTAGCTACAATCATCTTTTCATAATCATTATCAAACAATATGGCCAATTGTACATAATGTTTCATAGCCGCATCGGTAGTGAAGTCGGCACCGTGCCTTTCATCCACCAAGGTATCAATACGTAGATGAAAGCGCCTTGCATTGAGGTAGTCCATGGCCCATAATCCGGATTTGTCGTCATCACTTCGGTATGTCGTGTTGCAACCAGAAAGCAACATAGGCAGGTAAATCACATCACGATGTAAGGAGCTGGCTTCAGCCTTTTTCTTGAACAAGGGGAAATACAAATCGCACAAGGAAGCCATCACCAGCAGCCTGATGCAGCTACCATCAGGCTTGAGCACGGATGCAAATTGATTTTTTTCTTCTTTACTCAACATGTAGTTCTTGCCAAATAGTGGCAGACTGTCATGCTGCGGCAAAACGATGGGAGCGCGTTGTGCTGCACAATCAAAATGGGGTACGTTGGATTGTTGCAATGCTTTGCATAACCACTGTGCTTCCATTTTAGTCCATATTTCTTCTTGCCTTGCCATCTGCGCCAATTGTGCTGTAGCCGGCCATGAAGAGCACAACATGCAAATAAGGAAAAAAAAGAAATCGCGCGACTTCATACTTCAAAAGTCCATACTAAGGATCGTGTAATTGTTATGCTCACCCCTTTTTTTTGAACCAGCATGTACTGATTGGAAAGTTTGTACAATCAGAGAAAAATAACTGCAAGTACAATGAAGAGTACAATCATTAAGATATAGTACCAGAAGTCCACAAACCATGGCAGATACTTTTTAAAATCTTCTTTCAAGTTGCCCATTGCGGTATTGTCTTATGGAAATGCCCACCAATGCATGCGCACTATAGATTGCGCATGCTTTCTCAGAATTTTGTTTGGCTAAAAAAATGTTTACATCAAAACAACAACACTCAGCACACCAGCAGGTATGCTGAGAGCAAAGTGACTGCAATAAGCAGCCATCTTCTTTTTCTTGAAGCCATATAGTAAGTATTGGGTAAGGAATTGCACTTGAACAGTGGCAACAGTATGTTCAATTATGAACAAAGAAATTGAGGTGTAACCATAGTTTTCAATAATCACGGGTGAATTGTATGCCAACGGCTTAAACACATGAAGGTTGAAATCTCAAGTTTTCACTCTCCGTATCATCATGCAAATCCAACTAAATAGCATCAACTTTTTCGAACCTTCAACCAACTTTGTACTTCCTCACACATCACATCAGCCGTTACTTGTTTGCATTGCCTTTTCTTGCATTTGGTGTGGTACATCTTATTAGTGGCAGTACACTGGCAGCCTTCCTGCCGGAAGTGTTACCGGGCAGTTCGCTGATGTATGTGTATGCCACAGGCACTATGCTCATACTGGCTGCACTTTCTATATCTTTCAAATACTACGATTATTATGCATCGCTTGGCTTAGCTGCACTTCTCCTACTGTTTGTGCTGTGCATACATGCGCCATCTGTAAGTAGCACCAACCCTATGGCAGTAAGCAACGTACTCAAAGATTCTGCACTCTGCGGTGCAGCATTGTTATATGCAGGAACAAGGATGAAGTAGATTGTTTTTTTGTTTCATGGTTTTTTGGTTAATGGAGAAAGCCACCTTGCTCGGGTGGTTTTTTCTTTTTTGCATAAAGTTGCTTTGGCAATGATTCAAACCTTGCGCGCAGGCTGAAGCGAAACCACAAAACCAACCACCAGCAAGACCATGAAGGGATAGGCTGCCGTGAGATAGCGCTGTTCAATAAAGCCCATATAGCCCAGTAAGGCAACAAAGGCAAAGGGTAACAATCCCCACACAAAATGCATCCACCTTTTCTTCCATAAGAAATACAACATGGCTACACATGCCAAAGTATGCACTAACAAAAGCAAAATGTATGACGCAGCTTTTGCACCCTTCTGAATCATATTCATATCACTCATTGCAGGCAAAGGCAAATCATCAAGCCTATTGGGAAATAGAAACATGCGGATGAAGTTGATCCTGTTCATCACATAGTATCGCGTGGCATGTTCTTTTTTGTATGCTGTTGCAAAAGTGTGCGCACTGTTTACGATGGCATTTCCCAACTCTGAATAGGTAGCATTGTTTGGCTCAAGTTGGACAAAGCGCACGTAGTTTTCTTTCAATGCAACCAGCGAATCAAGGTTGTAAGCACCTGTAAAATCGTTCTCCGAAAAAGGATGTTGTTCCTTGTAATTCACTTTTTTCTGTAAAAACCATTCAGCCCCGCTGCCAGCGCTCCAGGGCTGAAAATCTTCTCCCATGGTGATGATGAAATCCCGTATGGCTTGCTGCTGCGGGGTGAATTTGTTCATGCATTCATCTGCTCCTGCTATGAGCACAATAGGCCTCTGGTAAGAGCTGATGTTGCGCACCGTCCACAGTGAGAGCACAACCAATGTAGGAGCTACGAACCATACATAACTTTTGACTGTAGTCCATATTTTTTTATCCTGATAAACAAACAGAAGCAGAGCAATGCAGGGATAGGCCACCACCACTACAGGACGAAAGAATAACGACCATGCAATGAAAACTCCCGCAATGAGCAAGGCTTTCCGTTGCGTGTATATAAGATAGTTGCTCAGAAAATAAATGGAGAAGATGAGCATGGAAGTATTGAAAGCATCGCTGAGCAAATAGTGGCTGCGTATGCTGACAAAAGTGGAGAGGCCATACAGCATGCATGTCCAGATGAATGCACGCTGACTTCCGAAAATCCGAGCGGCTACCATGGCCAGCATCAGCGTGGCCAACACATCGAATAGTAGCTGTATGAATACGATAGTTACTTTGGTGTTGGCTTCATCAAGCAGTAAGCGCAGCGGAACATAAAATGGAAGCAAGCCGGGCATGCGGCAAATGCTTTGATAGCCCTCGCCCTGGATGAATGTTTCGCAAGGTTTGTAGTATTGTGGCGTGTCGCCACCTACCAGGGCAATGCCCTTCACCACATCTTCGGCAGGCCACTGGTCACTGCGGCAAACGGTAAAAAAAGTGAACAGTGCAAGTTTGGCAACAAGCACCAGCACACCCCAGCGCAGCATGGTGCTGCGCGTAAGATTTATTTCAGCAAGTTGGAACACAGGCAAGGTATAGATGGTAAGGCCGGCAAATTAAGACTGTGCCGCAATTCATGATATTGGACGGCCAGGCATCTGTTACCTATTGAGCCTATCAAGCCGCATAACAACGGCAGCAAGTGAGCAATAAATAACGTGCCTCAAGGCAGTGCGACCACATTACTTTCGCACGCCTTCCGTGTGGCCCTCGTGCCACTTTCCGTACCTCATTTTTATAGCATTGTAGATGAATACCATGACCCTTCCGCACATCACCAACTTCGCAAAAAGTGATGAATACAGAAGCACTATACACCGCCTCATTCCAGGTGGTGCACATACTTATAGCAAGGGTGACGACCAGTTTCCCGTATGCTCACCTGCGGCCATCAGCCATGGCAAAGGCGCATACTGCTGGGATGTGGATGGTAACAAATATTTAGATACATTGATGGGCCTTACCAGTGTGTCGTTAGGCCATGCTTATGACCCAGTAGTAGAGCGCGTAATTGAAGAAGTGAAGAAGGGTGTGAACTTTTCTCGCCCATCATACATAGAGCGTGAGATGGCAGAGAAATTTCTGTCTCTGGTGCCGAAGCACGACATGATAAAGTTTGCCAAGAATGGCTCAGTGTGTACCACAGCTGCAGTAAAACTCGCACGTGCGTACACAGGCAGAACTTTGGTTGCCCGCCCGGTGGACCATCCATTTTATTCGTATGATGATTGGTTCATAGGCAGCACTGCATGCGACTTTGGCATTCCCGATCAGTTCAAACAACTGACAGTGATGTACAAAAGCGACAGCTTAGAAGAGTTAGAAAAACTCTTTCAGCAATATCCCAATCAGATTTCATGTGTAATAAGTGAACCGGAAAAGTGGAATCATCTGGAGCCGGATTTTTATCAAAAAGCAATAGACCTTGCACACAAGCACGGTGCACTTTGGATCATGGATGAAATGATAACCGGATTCAAAACTGACTTTCCGGGTAGCATCAAAAAATTCAATGCACAACCAGACATGGCCACCTGGGGCAAGGGCATTGCCAATGGCTTTTCATTTTGCGCACTTACAGGCAAAAAAGAAATCATGGAGTATGGTGGAATTACGCGCATTGGTTCTCCAAAAGTCTTTTTGGTGAGTACCACCCATGGTGGCGAAACTCATGCTATAGCAGCAGGTTTGGCCACTATCGAAGTTTTTGAAAAGGAAAATGTAGTGGCGCACAACCAAAATGTGGGCGACTACTTCATGCAAGGTGCAAATGCAATCATTACATCTAAAAAACTAAATGATACATTGAGCATTACCGGGTTCAACTGGAGTTCATTCCTCACGGTAAAAAACAGAAGTGGTGAAATTGATTTTCCGCTGCGTACACTTTTTATGCAAGAAATGATAAAGCGCGGTGTGCTTTATCAGGGCATACTAGCTCCATGCTATTCGCATACCAATGAAGACATAGACTTTATGCTTGTTGCATTTGATGAAAGTTGTGATGTGTTTGCAAAAGGCT
Source organism: Flavobacteriales bacterium (assembly GCA_046155615.1). Lineage (GTDB taxonomy): Bacteria > Bacteroidota > Bacteroidia > Flavobacteriales_D > Sanyastnellaceae > JANNVZ01. Next base: position 46,253 of record JBJXFP010000037.1, read on the forward strand.
TGGACGAAGGCTACGAGAAATACCTGATAGGTGAGCAAATTATAAAACCCGTATTCAGGAAGTTCAACTAGTTCCTTTCACGGTCGAGAATATTTAAAGCTTTATGCACCGCACCTACTTCGCCAACCTGGATGCCTTGCGCACTGTGGCTTGTATGGCTGTCATTTTCCAGCATGGTTTGGAATACATAATTCCTGATATTGCAAAAATTTCTCCATTGGCAGCCCGTGTATTGCGAGTGATGTGCATGGGCGATTTGGGTGTCACCTTCTTTTTTACACTCAGTGGTTTCCTCATCACCTATCTGATGGTGAAAGAACGAAACGACACCTCACATTTTTCCATACCCAAGTTTTACATGCGCAGGGTGTTGCGCATCTGGCCAGTTTATTTTCTTACCATCATACTTGGTATTGCATTACAAAATAATTTTTGGCAAGACCTGAAGCTACCCGAACATCATGCGGAGAACTATGCCTATTACTTTGCCTTTATTGCCAATTGGGATTCTTATGCACTGTATAGTGAGGGCTTGAGCAAACTTGTAAATCTTTGTCTGGCCGTAACTTGGTCTGTCAGTATTGAAGAGCAATTCTATTTGTTGTGGCCATTGATATTTTTCTTTTCAAGAAAATACTTCACCTGGGTAGTCGTCCTCATCTTCGCGCTATGCGGTGTGCTTAAGGCTGTGAATGCACATGATCATTATTACCTGCTGAAAACGCCCAGCGGATTTTTCTTCCTGAGTTTTGGAAGTCTGCTCGGATATGCAGCCTACAATTTTCATGATAAACTGAAATCATACTTCCGCATTGCGGGTAGTATTGGGGTTTATGGTTTACTTTTTTCAGTGTTGCTTTTCAGGACAGAAATTTCGAATACAACAGGCACTTCGTTCATCTGTGATTTCATTTACACAATATGTTTTGGCTACATTCTTTTGGAGCAAACTATCGGAGCGCGCAGGTTGCTCAGTTTTTCCCGGATACCACTATTCACCTTCATAGGCAAATACACTTATGGTATGTACTTGTACCATCCCATTATCATTGCGCTGTTTGCGATAATGCTCGGCAGAAGTCAGCAGCACTTGTACGAACCATTTTTGCGATGTGCAGGCATTGCACTTGGCACCTTCATCATGGCATACATCAGTTATGAGTTGATGGAGAAACGATTTTTGAAACTCAAAGAAAAATTCAGCAACATTCTGAGCAAGAGTGCATGATGAAACAACGAAATGAAACAACAACGAACAACAGACGCCACACAGATTGATTTTCGTAAGAAATTCGATTTGACCGACAGAGTGGTAGTAATAAGCGGAGCCTGCGGCCTCATAGGGCGGGCCTTTTGCGAAGCCGCAGCGCAATTTGGTGCGCACGTGGTATGTGCAGATATTGCTACGGCCAATCCAACAAACTTTGCAGCAGAATTGGAACTGCGTCACGGCAAAAAAATGATGGGCTTTGCAATGAATGTGGCTAAAAAAACTGAAGTGCAATCGTTACACGATGAAGTGATAAAAACTTTTGGCAAAGTGAATGGGCTTGTGTGCGGACATCAGAACAAATCGCACCTCAAGTTTGAACCATTCGAAATTGTGAGCGAAGAAAACTGGGACACCGTGGTGGAAGTAAATCTGAAAGGAACATTTCTTTTGTGTCAGGTAATTGGAACCTATATGGCTGAGCAAGGCAATGGCAGCATAGTCAATATACCAAGTACGTATAGTGTAGTAGCACCCAATCAGAATTTGTACAAAGGCACTACCATGGGTTGCCCTGCTGCATACAGTGCGAGCAAAGGAGGTGTGGATGCGCTGAGCCGCTACCTTGCCAGTTATTGGGCAGCGAGCGGTGTGCGTGTCAACATGATTACACCACATGGCGTTTGGAATAATCATGAAGAACAGTTTGAAAAGAACTTTGCAAACTTTTCGCCTATGCAAAGGTTGAGTTACAACCATGAAGTGGCCGGTGCATTGGTTTATTTACTTAGTGATGCCAGCAGTTATGTAACAGGTGATAATATGAAAGTGGAAGGCGGATGGACCGTTTGGTGATGCAATTTGTTGACTTGTTGATTTTCTGAATTGGAAATATGGAGAATCGACAATTTTTTAATGTTTCAATTTTTAATCTTTTAATTAATTTAAAGTGCAAACAGCCGACTGGGACCTCATCATACAGCCCGAATACTCGTGGCGGCAGAATTTTGATTTGAAAAAAATCTGGCGCTATCGCGATTTGCTGATACTATTAGTGAAGCGTGACCTTGTTGCGGTATATAAGCAGACCATTCTCGGGCCGCTTTGGTTTTTTATTCAACCGCTGCTTACCACAGTGATGTTCACCATTGTGTTTGGCAACATTGCAAAAATCTCCACGGGCACTGTGCCCCATACAGTTTTCTATATGGGCGGCCTTCTGCTCTGGAGCTATTTTGCTGATGTAGTTTCCAAAACGTCAGAAGCCTTCATCACCAATCAAAATTTGTTCAGTAAAGTTTATTTCCCGCGCATCATAGTGCCAATGAGTATGGTGATAAGCAACTTGATAAAACTGGGTATTCAGAGTCTGATGTTCCTTGGATTTTATCTCTACTTCTATTTCAAGCAAGGCCTTGAACCCAACGTTACCCTTCTACTCTTTCCTGTGTATGTGCTGATGACTGCGTTGCTCGCACTTTCGTTTGGCATGATCATCAGTTCGCTTACTGTGAAGTATCGCGACTTGCGTTTTCTTATCGGCTTCGGAATAGAACTATTGAAGTTTGCTGCACCTATCATCTATACACTCAGCGAAGTGGGCGAAGGCAAATTCAGATGGTTGATTTTGTCCAATCCGATGTCTTCCATCATCGAATCATTCAAATATGGATGTTTCTCCGAAGGCATATTCGAATGGAAATACCTCGCTTACAGCTTCGCATTTCTTATAGTGATTATGTTTTTTGCGATACGAAGTTTTTCTAAAGTGGAGAAGAAGTTTATTGATACTGTGTAGCAATTAGTCAATTTGATAATTTGAAAATTTGAAAATGAGAATAAGAGCAATGGATGGACTGAAACTGACATCACTGAGTCGCCAAGTGAAAGCAAGAGTGAACAACAAAATTCTCATAATTGCCAACTGGCCGCTGCCAACTGACAAAAAATGACCGTTCTCAAAGTAGAAGACATATCAAAACAATACCGCTTAGGTGAGGTGGGCACCGGCACGTTGAGCCACGACCTCAATCGCTGGTGGGCGGGTGTGCGAGGTAAAGAAGATCCCTATTTGAAAGTGGGTGATAAGAATGACCGCACCACCAAATCGGAAAGTGATTATGTGTGGGTATTGCAAAACATTTCGTTCGAAGTGCAACAAGGCGAAGTCCTGGGCATCATTGGTAAAAACGGTGCAGGCAAAAGCACGTTACTGAAAGTGCTCTCGCAAATAACTGCGCCAACCACAGGCGATATAAAAGTGAAAGGCCGCATAGCAGCACTTTTGGAAGTAGGAACAGGAATGCATCCGGAACTGACTGGTAGAGAAAATATTTATCTCAACGGCTCTATACTCGGAATGACCCGCAGAGAAATAACACGCAAGCTGGACGAGATAATTGACTTCAGTGGATGCGCTAAATATGTGGACACACCGGTGAAGAGATATTCGAGTGGCATGATGGTGCGATTGGGATTTGCAGTAGCCTCATTTCTCGAACCCGAGATATTGATAGTGGATGAAGTACTTGCTGTGGGCGATGCAGAGTTTCAGGAGAAAGCCATTGGCCGCATGCAAGATGTGAGCACCAAAGAAGGCCGCACGGTTTTGTTTGTCAGTCACAACTTATTGAGTGTTCGCAACCTCTGCACACGCGGCTTAGTGTTAGACAAAGGCAATGTGGCATTCCGTGGCTCGGCTGACGAGGCAGTTGATTTTTATAGAGGCAGCATTTTCGAAAACATTGAGAAAACAGATTTGACTGAGCGCAATGAAGCACGCACACATCCGGATTTTATGGTCAGGAAAATTTGGTTTGAAAGTGATGCGGGTGAATCGGGCAACCACTTCATGAGTGGTGATAAGGTGAGTGTATGCATCGAGTATGAAAGCAAAGACCCCGATTTGAAATACCTGAGTGTTGGCCTCGGCCTCTACGACTTTCAGGGAGTGATGGTAAGCGACCTTTGGAATGTGAGTGCCGAAGGTTATCGCGATGCGTATCCATCAAAGGGAGTGATGCGCTGCACCTTTCCACGGCTGCCATTGAATGAGGGGAAGTATTCACTGAACATATACATGACCTTGAAAAACACAGTTGCATTTGCACTGAGCAATGCCGCATCATTCAATGTAACTCAAGGCGACTTTTATAGAACCGGAATAATCCCACAAGTTGGAAAAGGCAAAGTATTTCTAGAACAACAATGGACATTCAACTAACACCACACTACTAAATCATTATCACTTGAGTGAGGTTTTACAAATAGAAAACATCTCCAAACAATATAGGCTTGGCCATGTGGGCACAGGCACACTTAGCCACGACCTGAATCGCTGGTGGCATCGCTTACGTGGCCATGATGACCCATATTCCATGATTGGCGTAGTAAACAACCGCAACGAAAAAGGTGGAGACTATGTGTGGGCATTGAGGGATGTTTCTTTCAATGCCACAGAAGGAGATGTGATTGGAATAATTGGAAGAAATGGAGCAGGCAAAAGCACGTTGCTGAAAATTATTTCGCAGATAACAACTCCAACTACGGGGCTGGCAAAAATTAAAGGTCGTATAGCTTCCTTATTAGAGGTAGGTACAGGTTTTCATCCGGAGTTGACAGGCCGCGAAAACATCTATCTCAACGCTGCCATACTTGGCATGACCCGCAGCGAAGTGAACAAACGGCTGGATGAAATAATTGACTTCAGTGGTTGCGCTAAGTATGTGGACACTCCTGTGAAGCGCTATTCAAGTGGAATGATGGTGCGACTTGGCTTTGCTGTCGCGGCTCATCTGGAACCTGAGATACTTGTTGTGGATGAAGTGCTTGCTGTAGGCGATGCCGAGTTTCAAAAGAAATGCATAGGAAAAATGCAAGACGTGGCAGGCAGTGGCAGAACGATTCTTTTCGTCAGCCACAACATGGCTTCAGTGCGTTCGCTATGTAACAAAGGAATTCTTCTCAATCAAGGTCGTGTAGTATGCAATGGAAATATCGAAAAAGTGATCTCTAATTACTTAGACGAGGGTGCATCCAACGAAAAAAAATACGACAATGGTGTTGTGAAAAAAATCGTAGCACAGTATGGCAATCAGGGCTTGCATATCGAAGTATGTTATGAAAGTGATAGCCCACTGGCATTGCCCAATTTTGGGTTTGTAGTGAGTGATCAATTCGGCCATGCCCTGTATGGAAACAATGCTAAGAATCTTGGCTACCCTATGAATAGCGGATATGCCAGTTCGGGCACTATCAGTATATTGGTTACTCAACCGCAACTTCGCGATGGAAGCTATACTCTTTCTGCCTGGTTTGGAGATGGTGGCGATGATTCTTTTCAGGACAATGATTGCCTTAGGTTTGAAGTAATCAGTACAAAAGCCTCAAGTATCAACGTAAGTTCCGGATTCATTCAGAACGAATGCATTTACACATTCTATTGATGTCAACTTTATTTCTTACTACTTCATGCTGATTTGATGAACACAGTCTTTCTCTTCACCAAACAATTTCCTTTCGGCCATCTTGAAACTTATGTTTACAATGAGCTTCAATATCTGAATGAGAAATTTGATGCGGTGATTATTGTTCCGATAGATGAATACAGCAGCAGACTATGCAACCATGACTTAAGCCAATTTGAAAAGGTAGAAATTTTTGAAATCAATAAAGCAACCTTGAAAGCAGGTCTCCTGCAAAGAATTTCTCGACATGCCATCTGTCTTGGTATTCTCCTCAAAGAAATATTCGTTGCTCGTGATGGTATGGAGCACCTCTACAATTTTTCGTTCGCATTCACACATTTGAAGGTGTGTTTTCAGCAAGCCATTGCACTGCGGCATTTTATTGAAACCAGAAACATCAGCCCTGACCATATCATCTTTTATAATTATTGGTTGTACAAAAATGTAATTACTTGTGCATTGCACAATCGAGTTGCAGAAACCTCAATACCTATAATATCAAGAGCACACTCAGGGGATTTGTATCACAGCACGTGGTATCAGATTAACGCTGGTGCCAACATCACTTTTCTTCCGTTCGAACATTTCAAAGTAAAAGCAACCCAAAGAATTTTCTGCATTTCATCGCACGGTCTTCATCATCTCCAACGAACCTTTCCACAGTATAAATCAAAATTTGAACTTGCGAGGCTGGGTGTAAGAAAGTCGGCATCTATCAACAAGATTCTGGACAAGGGACTATTTCAAATTGTAACTTGTTCATTGATTTCTGCAAACAAGCGGATTCATCTGATGCCAGAAATACTAAGTCACCTGCGCGACCTCAACATCATCTGGACTCATTTTGGCTGGGGCGATGATGCCATAGTTCATGAACTTAAACAAAGTATAGCGCATCATCGGGTTGAATCTGTTTGCCATCTTCGGGGAACGGTACCTAATGCTGAAATAACTCGCATGTATGAAACAGAACAAGTAAATCTGTTGGTGAATCTGAGCCGCGCTGAAGGCATTCCGGTTTCTATTATGGAAGCGTTCAGCTTTGGTGTGCCTGCTATTGCTACCAGCACTGTTGGCAACCCTGAAATTGTGGACACGGATAGCGGATATCTGATACCTGTTGATTTCAGTATTGAGCACATTGCACAGTTGATTCGCCAATTAGCAACTGATGAAGCACTGCAACAAAAGTTGAGAGATGGCGCCAGAAGAAAATTCGAATCACATTTCGATGCTCAAATCAACTACTCACATTTTGCAGCTGAACTCGGTGAGATTTGCAATAGTCGCAACTCAGGTCAATCAATGTAATAATTGGTAAGAGCATAACGCGATCCTTCCGGTTCAATTGGTTTTCCGCGATGGATACCATTGGTGTCGAACAAAATAACTGTGCCTGCTTTTCCTGTGGCATTTGTAATTTGTGATTCATCTCCATTCACTATGTGCATTATTTCTTCATGCGTGAACTGATACTTATCAGGCTTCGGTGTTTTAATCAAGTGATGATAGATGCTACTCGACTTTTTCAGGTATTGAAAACAACCATTCATTGCATCGGTATCCACTAAATATAACAATGCCTTGTAGCCTCTGCGGTAGTTGTTGTCACGGTGCCATCCACCACCGCTGCCTGTGTTTTCTGGTTTGAATTGAGTTCTATTGGCCATGCAAAATTTCAGTTCAATACGCTTATCTAAATAGGCCGAGCCAATGTTGCTTAGCACTTCGTTAAAAGCAAAACCACTAATCAACTCACTTGCTTTTTCTGAATGAATTATCCTGCGATCGCTGCCAAATGCATCTGTCCAGTAGAGCCATTCTTGTCCGAGATTTATTCCAAATCTTTTTTCTTTCACTTTAACTTCTTCCACCACTTGCTGCCAGTCTTTCGCACCCACTTTGTTCAGCAAATCATCTATTTTGTTTCTGATTGCATCTGTTATTTCTGCGGGAACAATATCATGTAAAAATGTTATCCCGCTGCTTTTTAGTTCTGAAAGTGCGAGTTGTTCTTGCATGCCAGTTAGCTCGGCCAATTCAGACGGAGCCTGTGGCTGGAGTCGTCCTCGATACAGTTTACGAAGAATTTCTATTTGTCGCATGTGGTTTGACTATTGAACGGCAGCCAAAGGTATGTGCGACAACTTGAATCTAACACTGTTTCATTGTCCTTGAAAACCCAGTTACTATTGCATTCATTATTTTACTTTTTGTCATCAATCTACTTGTATGAACAGGTTTCTTTTTATTACACATCTTACCCCTGACCACAAGTGCAGTCCTCTGAGGAAAAGATTACAGGAGATTCACAGGCAGTCCATGCTCAGGCAATCTTACGAGCATTGGGAAGCTCTTGAATTGGGCGAAGAAGAAGGGCAAGAAGGTAAATTCAGAAAAATGAAATTGGTTGACGGAACCAAGGAAGAGAAATGGGCTGCATTGAAGACAATTTTCCAGAGTCGAGAATTCTATAGTTATATCAATAACTTTCAATACATCATAAAGCTGGATGATGACGATATGATTTCGCCAACATTGATTGAGAGTCTGTCGCAAAAGGACTTTGACTGTTGTTATGATGACCATCATACATTCTACGAAATAACAAGTGCGCGATTGTCACAACAGAGGCGTAGTTGGATAGCCAGCACGTGTGTGCATAAAACTGAGCACGCTTTTATGACTTATCACGGGCCGGGTTCATCTCCTGTTGGCAATCTACTTTATTCGGATCATTCAGCAAGCTGGCACATGTATTACTCAGGCAAACAGAAAATTGTTAGACCGAAGGAATCACCGGTTTACCTGCGCATACTCTCCCCCACAAGCATAACAGCCAACGGAGGCTCAGGTACTGCGGAAGATTATTCGAAATACTTATCAGGTTTTGGTACGTGGAAATTGGAGACACTTGATGCATTCAAACAAGTCATTTTGGAACTGTACAAGTGTGGCGAATTGATTGAAGGTTTTCCAGTTTCACTTAAATTGACTCTACAACCACAATCAATAATTGAAAGAATCAAAAACAAAATAAGTAAAAGCCTTAGCGCACAAAAAAAGGCCGACAATATTGCCGACCTTTAATCCTCATTTTGGATTGACTATCTTGTTACGATCATCTGCTTGGTATCAACGGATACACCATCAACAATGAGGGTGTATGCATAGATGCCCTGAGCAAACGTATTTGCATCAAACTCAATGCTTGATGAATCATTTTGAAGCTGAGATATTGAAACCAACTCTCCATTGAGATTGTAAACTTGAAGCTCTGATTTTTGACATTCAATAGGCAAGGCATAGTTTATCAGTGTTTTCTGATTGAACGGATTTGGTTGGTTCTGCTTGAGTTCAGCCTTTTGTGTATTGTCTGGTGTTGAATATTTCACACAACAAGCCATCAACGCTTTTTCCATGCTTTCCATTTTTTCACGCATGGCTTCATTCACAGCAGTCATTTCTTCGGTTTCCTTTTTCAGTTCCTCAACTCTTGCATAAAGCGCTTGAACACCGACTAACGCAACACCAGCGGGATCAATAGTTGAAATTGATTTGTTGTCCAAGCCAAGTCCAAAGGCTTCATAAAAGTCTTCTGCAATTGGGCCTATGTGCCACGCTTTGTTTTGTTTGTACTTCCACTGTTTCATTTCTAAAGAAGAAATTTTTTCCAAGATATCTTGGCTGTTTAGTTCAATGAACATTTCTTTTAAATCTCTGGATGACGGATTTGCCCAATCTCCACCAGTTGATAAGTAAGCACCATTGCCATTGGTCGTGTTACCATAACTACTTACTTGCATACAAACATTTTCGGCAAGAAATTCCGGATCAACTGCGAACCCCCATTTCAGACAATAGTCCGCCCCACCTGCTTTTCCAAGTGCCATACCTCGGCTCATACTAACAATCGCTCCGTATCCGAGAGCCGTGGATTTTTCAACTTTAGAAATAGTGCTGGCTGTACTTCCAATAATTGTATTGTATCCACCAGTTGTAATACCGCTCCCGCATTGACTTGATCCTATTACGACATTATGTCTGCCTGTAGTCATAGTAGGTGCAGATTGAACGCCAATACAAATGTTATCATATCCGCTGACAAGATATGGTGCTGCTAATGCTCCCAAGGTAACATTGCTGAAACCATCAACAATATGATGACCGGAATTTTCACCTAAGCAAGTATTTCCACTGCCCATATCAATGAGCGCCCCCGCCATATAACCTAACGCAGTGTTTCCTTTGACTATTGGTTGTCCTTGGATCAATGTCATTCCAGTATTCATCAACGCTTGATATCCGACTGCTGTGTTGTATCCACCTGCTATGTTGTTAAGCAATGAAGAAAAACCCACTGCAGTATTCCTGCTTCCAGTCGTGGTATGATGACCGGAAAAGGATCCAAGAAATGAATTGAAGTCTCCATCGGTATTAAACTCTCCAGCGTTACTTCCAAAGAAACTGTTGTTTGTTGCTGCTGCGGCATTCCGACCACTTTGGGTTCCGATAAATGTATTTGCTGTTGCCGTGCTGACTAAATTGTCCGAACCAGAATTAAAAATAAGATTGGGTGTGACTCCTGACCCTCCCTGAATCAATCCAATCCGAATGTCAGGTTCGTTGCTAGAAATCACGCTAAAGAACCAATATCTATTGAGGCATAGGTACGAATCACCCCACGACTTAGATGGGCTGCCTATTCCCAAACTGCAATCTAATGGTATCAAACTCTGATTGATGTTAGTTGGCTGCAAATTGGATAATTGATCATTTGCATCCTGTCCGCAGGCCGGAAAACAAGCCATAAGTGCCAAGGCACTACAGATAATAATTTTTTTCCTGTTGATATTTTTTAATTGATTATCCAGCAAAAGCAAAATAAAAAAAACGAAAAAGCAAGTTTTGTTGATAAGTATTTCAATCGTACTCGAACAAGCAAGCAAGGAAATTCGCTCGCTAATAAATAAAAACCACAAAATCATGAACCACATAAAAGAACCGACAGGTATCAACTTCTTAGTTGACCCTACTCCGTTGACCATTGAATACAGAAAAAGAATAAGTGAGATAATTGCTGATTACAAACGCACGGGTAGAAAGCCATTAGCTGATAAGACAATGCAAAGACAAGATAAGAGATTGCGGAATTCAAACAATCGCTTGACTTCAAAGAAAACATTGAAAAAACTGACTGCAAAGTCATAACTCAACAATCAAAATGAGTTTCTACAGGAAAGTTGAGATTTGAAATTTATCCTCTTCCTCATACCCCCACCTTCACCCCAGCCCTCACCGTTTCTCGGCCAATGCTTTTATAGTAGTACCCCAATTCGCGCATGCGATCCAACTCATACAAGTTGCGGCCATCAAAAATGACTTTGTTGTTTAGCAGTGTGGCCATCTTTTCGAAATCGGGGTTGCGGAATGCACTCCACTCGGTGCAGATAAGCAATGCATCAGCACCTTCCAATGCAGCATATTGATTGGCTGCATAGTTTATATGATAGTTTTTTTGGTTCTTCACATTGTCCATCGCTTCAGGGTCGTAGGCTTGTATGCGCGCGCCTGCTTCCAGCAGGTGCTCTATCATGTAGAGGGCAGGTGCTTCGCGTATGTCGTCTGTGTCGGGTTTGAAAGCCAGCCCCCACACTGCAATGGTCACATTGCTTAGCGAACTGCCAAAGTGTTCGAGCATGGCGCCAAGCAAAATGGTCTTCTGCCTTTCGTTCACCTTCATCACACTTTTCAATATTTTGAACTCGTAGCCATTGCCCATGCCAC
>JBJXFP010000060.1:0-4474 GCA_046155615.1 Flavobacteriales bacterium
GTGGATGAAAAAACCATAGCCGCAGTAACCGAAGTTTTGCGCAGCGGATGGATAACCACCGGCCCCAAAACACGCGAGTTGGAAAAACGCATCAATGCATACTGCGACAGCGGACGCACTCTCTGCCTTAACTCGTGGACCAATGCTGCGGAGCTTGTATTGCGCTGGTATGGCATAGGCCCCGGTGACGAGGTGATAGTGCCTGCATATACCTACGCAGCTACTGCCAACATCGTGGTACACACAGGAGCAACACCTGTGATGATAGATGTGGAAGCAGGTGGATTCACCATTGACACAAGCACTATCAAAGACAAAATAACTGAACGTACCAAGGCCATCATGCCAGTGGACATCAGTGGCTGGCCATGCGACTACGATGCAGTGATGGGCATTGCAAAAAGCGAAGAAGTGAAAAAACTTTTTTCTCCCAACACAGAACGACAAAAACAATTAGGAAGAATCTTGGTGCTCAGTGATGCCGCTCACAGCTTTGGGGCTACATACAAAGGAAACAAAGTGGGCAACCAATGCGATGTGATGGGCTTCAGTTTTCACGCAGTGAAAAACCTGACCACTGCTGAAGGAGGCGCGGTAACACTGAACCTGCCAGCTCCATTCAACAATGATGATATATGGACTTCATTGAACATTGCTGCATTGCACGGACAAACCAAAGATGCCCTTTCCAAAACACAGGCAGGGCAATGGAGATATGATATAGTAGAAGCAGGCTACAAGTGCAATATGACAGACCTGCAAGCTGCAATCGGACTGGTAGAGTTAGACAGGTATGACAACGATACACTGCTTCGCAGAAAAAAGATATGTGATGATTACACAACGTTGTTCAGTGGGCAACCGTGGTTTGATGCACCGATTTTCAAAGACGAAAAAAGAGAAAGCTGTTATCACCTGTATATGCTTCGTGTGAAAAATTTGAGCGAAGCCCAGCGTGATAAAGTGATACAACTGTGTGCTGAAAATGGTGTGAGTGTGAATGTCCATTTTCAGCCATTGCCATTGCTTACGTTCTACAAAAACCTTGGCTTCAAAATCGCAGACTATCCGAATGCATGGAACAGCTATGCCTGCGAAATTTCACTTCCTGTCTATTACAACTTAGCAGATGAAGACGTGAAGTATGTTGCCAACACCATCATACAAGCTATCAGCGCAGTGCAATGATGAAAAGGGTTTTTGACATATGCTTTTCATTGGTCATGCTCCTTCTGCTTTCACCGGTATTTATTGTATTGGCATGTTGTGTTTCACTAGACAGCCGCGGTGGAATCTTCTTTGGTCAATGGCGCACAGGCAAGCATGAAAAACTATTCAGACTCTGGAAATTCAGAACCATGCACCCTCATGCAGAGCATCAGGGACAACTTACTGTTGGCGAGCGCGACCCACGCATCACACGCATGGGTTATCACCTACGTAAGTACAAAGTGGACGAATTGCCACAACTGTGGAATGTACTGTGTGGTGATATGAGTATGGTAGGCCCGCGCCCCGAAGTACCGCGCTACACCAGTCTTTACAATGCTGAACAGAAGCGAGTACTCAGCATAAGACCCGGAATTACTGACCACGCTTCACTCATCTACTTTGAAGAAAGCAGGCTGCTTGCCCAGGCAGAAGATGCAGAGAAAACATACATAGAGCAAGTGATGCCTGCCAAGCTGAAACTCAATCTGGAGTATTTGCAGGAGATGAACTTTGCCGGTGATTTGAAAATCATCTGGAAGACTGTAGTAAGAATGTTTTCTTGAAAACATTCAACCAAGCTATTCTCTCATTAGTCTGTCTACCATTCCTATTGAGACAACTTTAGGGTAACAAATAAGAAACATGTAGTTTAGCTTCACGCCCTGCAAGCAAGGGAAAAATTTTACCGCAAACCACAAGTATGAAGAGAGTAATTACAACATTTTTAGTTCTTTTATCTATTGGTGCAACAGCACAAAACATGAACCTGCGCATCAACGAACTGATGGCAAGTAATCAAGGAATCATATTAGATGACGCGAGCGGTTCTGACGACTGGGTGGAGATATACAATCCCCCCGGAAGCCCCATTACAAACCTCGCTGGTTATTATCTTAGTGATGATTTAGATAGCTTAGATAAGTGGCAAATTCCAGCTACAGATGTTGGCGTCACCACCATTTTACCTAACAACTTTTTGGCAATTTGGGTAGATGATGATGCTAATCAAGGCCCTGATCATGTTGGTGGTTTTACGTTGAGTGCTGATGGCGAGATGTTCATACTCACAGCACCTGATGCCACCACCATCATAGATAGTGTCACCTTTGGGCTGCAAGGCCCTGATGTTAGTTATGGTCGTGTGTGCGATGGTTGTGAAGACTGGCAATTCTTCAACAACGTGACCTTTGAAGACAACAACGCAGAAATTCAAAACACAGATTTACTTTTTGTAAACGAAGTGCAGGCATCGCAAACCAATTACTATGATGACCTCGAAGGCGAGTTTGATGCATGGTTTGAGATATTCAATCCGAACAACCACCAGGTAAACCTTGCCAACTACACCATTACTGTGAGTGGCAATGCAGCTTGGACAGTTCCAAATAACAATCCTTACCGCACAGTGATACCTGCAGGCGGTTTCATGCTCATTTGGTGCGACAATGACGTGGTTGACGATACCAACCATGCACCTATCACATTGAACACAACCAGTGGCAGCATCACCATTGCCGGACCTGATGAAAGTGTGGTAGAAACCTATAACTACACAAGTGTGCCTGTGAATCAAAGTCATGGCAGGCAGAATGACGGCAGTGTCAGTACCATCACATTTCCGCAGCCAACTCCATCGGTAAGCAATGAACTTGTGTTTGTGGTGCCAGCTAACCTTGTGATAAATGAAGTGATGATGGCCAACCAGAATGACGTGACAGACAACTATGGCGAACTGGAAGACTGGTTTGAGATTTACAATCCGACCAATGCAGCAGTCAACCTTGCAGGCTACTACTTCAGCGATGATCCTGAGGTGCCTATGAAGTGGGTAGTGTCATCCAGTTTTGCAGACAGCGTAACTGTTGAAGCAAATGGTTGGTTGTTGTTCTGGGCTGATGATGATATGAATCAGGGAGTGCAGCACACCAACTTCCGCCTGAGCAACAATGGTGAATACCTCGGCTTCTATAGTCCTGATGGATTTACCGTGGTGGATGAATTGCAATGGGGATACATAGCACCTGATACATCGCTGGGCAGAATAACAGATGGCTCAGAAACATGGGTTCTGTTCAGTGGCACCACGCCTGATGCAAGCAACAACGATGGCGAAGTGAACATTATCAATTCAGAGGCTACCACACTCGTTGCATTTCCTAATCCTGCTACCGATGTGGTTTACTTCAAGGAAAAAATAGATGCACGTGTCTTCTCAATAGATGGTGCCTTGCTGGGACATTATCAAAACCTGCAACGATTGGATGTGAGCACCTGGTCAACGGGCATATATATAGTCCGTGCAGATAGCGGGCAAGTGTTGAGGTTGGTGAAGAAGTAAAAGTGATGTCCTTCATTTCCCTACCTCCTTCTTCGCTTTCTGCATGGGGTTCTCCTGCTTCCAGTTGCCCTTCTCTTTGAATAGCTCGAACCGTGTGGGTTGAATCTTTGCAGGCCAACTGTTGTTGTTCAGATCCACATCTGCTGTTTCTAAAAGTGGATCAAGAGTGATGGCTACCACTTCTTTTTCCACGGCAAATACTTTGGTCACTTCCGGCTCACTCATTTTCCATATTTCGGCAGGTATGTGTATTGTTTGTTTTTTGCCATCTGCATATTCTAATTCGAATATCAACGGCATGATGAGTCCTCCCACATTGGCCACCGTCACCTGGTAGTAATAGGTGTTCGCATTCAGCGCTTTCCTCTCTTCTTCACTCATCTTGCTTATGTATTCCTCATATTCCTTTTTGTCGAGCGTAGTTACCTTGTATGGATCATAGGTGGTGTAGAAGTCGCGCATGTCGGGGTCGGTTTCCACTTGCGTTTTGATGCCTTCCTGCTCATCACGCATCAATGAAATGTCACCGGGTTGTTCTGCATCCTTCTGTTTGTCGGCAGTCTTCTCTACATCAGGGTTGTGTGTGTTCAGGCGAAAAAGTTTTACTTCTTTGAGTGCCATGTCGCAATGGTCGGTGCCATAGAACCAGCCTCGCCAAAACCAGTCGAGATCCACGCCACTTGCATCTTCCATGGTGCGGAAAAAATCTTCGGGTGTGGGATGGCGGAATGCCCACCTGCGGCAATATTCTTTGAATGCATAATCGAAAAGCTCACGACCCATGATGGTTTCGCGCAAAATGTTCAGTGCAGTGGCAGGCTTACCATACGCATTGTTTCCAAACTGGTATATGCTTTCTGAGTTGGTCATGATGGGGCACATCTTGCTTTTGTCGCCCTTCATGTAGTCCACAATGTTGCGTGC
>JBJXFP010000043.1:0-13861 GCA_046155615.1 Flavobacteriales bacterium
ACTTTTCATTAAAATTTTTTGGAATTTTAGTCGAACGGTACAATACTTTTGTCGCTCGTTTCTGAAAACACATCTATTCTATCTGGTTAAACCCACATCTGGGGACTTACACCGCTTTTTACAACCGATTGTTTAATTAAAACCAAATTCAATGAAACATTCTACAATGTTTATGGGTGATGGTGTGTGTAGTCCTAATGCTTTGGTCTCTAACACCGCAACCTTTCTTAAAGCTTTCTTGCTAAGCTTACTGTTTGTTGTATGTGGAGCACTTGCTACAAGTGCCCAATCTACTTTAACTGCTAATGGTCCCGTGGAGCAAATTGTTCCAACTCAAGACGATGATGATGATGACGATGATGATGAGGACAACTTAGGTTGTGGCCCATTCAAGATTCGCTGGTTCGGATTTGTTGGTGCTTCATCACCAAATGAAGCCCATGATATAGGCCCAAAAAATCACCAGGGCTACATCGGAACCGCACCTAACTGTTTGCTTGGAGGAAACAAAACTTTTTGGACAGGAGGCTACTATGGCGGAACACCACAGCAGGTGTCCGGAGGTAAGCTCATCTATGTTCCTGTGAATGCTTCAACACTCAACTTTGAGTACAATGCCTATTTCGGTAACAACGAAACAGACGGTGAACATTCTTTCATAAAGATTAACGGTAATGAAGAATATACCGTCTCCATGAGCAACGATGATGTAACTGTTGGCTATGTTGATGCCTCAGTAGATTTGAGTGCTTATGCAGGTCAAATTGTTTTGCTTACACTTGGTAACACTGCCCCTATAGGAGGCGATATAGGCAACGTATTCTTTGGATGCTTCCATTTCGGATGCGCAGTTGATGAGCCATGTGACGCTGTTCTATCAGTTACATGCCCACAGGATGCCACTTTGGAATGCGGAGTTGACTATGATAACCTCGAACTCGCAGGTGCTCCTTCATTTGAAGGATCAGTGCTTTGCGAAATGGTAATTGAAGCCGGATATCAAGATATAGTTTCTAACCAAGGTGATTGTGGCTTCACAATCACACGTGTTTGGAGCATAACCCTTGGCGACCTTACCGAAACCTGCACACAGATAATAACTGTAGTGGATACTCAAGGTCCTGTATTCCCTGAATTGAATGTGATTAACGTTCAATGCCTGGAGGAAGTGGAAGGCCCGATGGCTGTAATTGCAAACGATGCATGCCATGGCGAAATTTCTGCCGATTCATTCACCTCACAAACTGGAGAGAAAAACGAAGAGTGTATACTCTCCACTGCCTTCGGCCCAGGTGCTGATTGGGCCGTGTGGTTGCCCGTGCTTGCTTCTGACAACGAGACATCAAGTGCCAACTTTGTATTTGATGTCAATGGTGGTCAGTTTGACCAATTCGTAGATGGAACCGCACACCTGTATGGTACAGTGGTAAATACTGCGAACAACAATGAGCAATTGATAGTAGACCTATGGTTCGAAAACAAAGCTGATTGGGCTACCTGGAACGGACTTGGTCGCAACTACAAAAATGACTTGTTGCTTGGATGTGCTGTTGCAGACCACATCAACTGGGAATATTTTGAATTGGTTGGCGGCTTCTCTACCCTGACAGGTGCTGGCGATTTAGCTGGTGACG
Source organism: Flavobacteriales bacterium (assembly GCA_046155615.1). GTDB lineage: Bacteria > Bacteroidota > Bacteroidia > Flavobacteriales_D > Sanyastnellaceae > JANNVZ01. The sequence continues at coordinate 1,635 of JBJXFP010000043.1, forward strand.
TGTTATACCTATATCACATGCCTTCATCATACTACTTCGGTTTTCAGAAGGGTATTGGTGCTAACAACAAAAACTGCAACAGCGGCCTTTCCGGTTGGTTCAGTTATGATGGTTGGGTAAATGGCGAATCTGTAGAAGGTCATGGTGACGTGAACGTAGACACAGAGTGTGAGCCGGTGAATGATGGCGAATGTGTACACAGTACTTCTTTCACACATTTCTACCGTGCTGAAGATGCTTGTGGTCATGCCAGCTTCGCATCTTATGATGTTGTTGTACTTGACACCACACCACCAACTTTCGACAACTGTCCACAGAGTGTAACTATCGAATGCGACCAAGATATTCCAGCGTTGGAATTGAATGTTACTGCTACTGACAATTGTGTTGGTGATGTTATGGTTACCTACAATGGTGAAGTTGTGGTTGGCAATTCTTGCCACACTATCATCAGACGCACTTGGACTGCCGTTGACGTATGTGGTAATGTGGCTGAATGTGAGCAGCAAATTGATGTTGTAGATACCACTGCACCCGTTATGACCGGATTACCTGAAGAGGAAATAACTGTAGAATGTGATGCAGTGCCTAATGCTCCTGAAGTTACAGCTACTGACAATTGCCAAGGTGCAATTGAGCCAACTTACTATGAGTCTATTTATGAAGGCAATTGCCCGCACAACTACACCATCCACCGCTACTGGTCGGCTGACGATGGCTGTGGCAACGTAGCCAATTTCCATCAGACTATCCATGTTCAGGATACAACTGCGCCTGTGTTTGATGACTATGAATTCTATGCACACATTGAGTGTGACGAAATTCCTGCACTCATTACTGCCACCGACAATTGTGGCGAAGCCACCGTTGTGGTTACACACGAAGTACTGAATTCTGGTGGATGTCTTGGTGTTTACTACCGCATCTATACCGCCACCGATGAGTGTGGCAACTCTGCTACAGCTGAGCAATACATAGCAATACAAGACCTCACTGCCCCTGAGTTAGTAGGAATTCCTGCTGAAACAACACTCGAGTGTGACCAAGTTTCAGTTGGTGAAGATGGCAACTACTTCGGTATTGATGGAGTGTATGGTATTGACAATTGTGAAATGGAGGTGACAGTTACTTACACTGAAGAAGCTGTTAGCACTGACGACAACTGTCCTGCTTCATTCGACATCATCCGTACCTGGACAGGTATTGACTACTGCGAAAATGATACTACAGTTTCTGTTGTATTCCACGTAGTAGATACCACTGCTCCAGAATTGTGGATCCCATCAGACTACACTGCTGAGTGTGATGAAGAATTGTACTATGGTGAGCCAAGTGCTTCAGACAATTGTTCTGAGTACAGCATCTCTGAAGTGCGCGATACGCTGGAAGGCAACTGTCCACAGAACTATCAAATCACTCGCACATTCGTAGCTACTGATGCTTGCGGCAATGCTTCTGAGCCACAAACTCAGACCATAACCGTTCAAGACACACAAGCTCCGGTGTTTGGTGATGACGATATTGCCTATTACACATTCGAGTGCGATGAAGAAATCGTAACAGAAAACCCTGATGCTACTGACAACTGTGGCGAAGTTTCATACTACCACTGGGATACAGAACACAGCTTTGATGGCCTATGCTACGAGTTTTACTACCACGTAACTGTGGCTACTGATGAGTGTGGCAACAGCAATGAATTCTGGCAACTGATCGTTATAGTTGATACTACTGCACCTGTTATCACCGGTGAGATAGAAGTGGAAATTCCTTGCGAAGAATTCGAAATAGAAAGCGGCATCTTCATCACTGCGGAAGACAATTGCAACGAGTTTGATATTCGTATTGACAGCACCCAATTGGTAAGTGGTGAGTGTGCCGGTGTTTACCTGCGTTACTACACTGCTTATGATGTATGCGGCAACGAATCCAACTTCGAGCAAATAATCCGTCTGCTTGACGAAATAGCTCCTGTTGGCAATGAGCCACAAGATATCGAAGTGCTTTGCAGCAATGAGATACCTGCATTCGATCCTGAATTCACTGACAATTGCGGTGGCGAAGTTTGGGTAGAATACACTGGCTTTGAAGTAACAGATATATGCAACGTTACTTACACTGAATACTGGACTGCAACTGATGCTTGTGGAAACACTGCAACCATCGATCGCAACGTAACCATCTACGACAACGTGGATCCATGGTTCTACAACTTCCCAGCTGATATGGAAGTAAGTTGTGATGATGAATTGCCAGCAATCGTTTACCCAATAGCAAGTGACAACTGCGACAGCGATGTCGAAATAGAATTTGAACCAACCGAAATGCCTGGCGACTGCCCACAAGAGAAAACCATCTACCGCACTTTCCGTGGTTATGATGATTGTGGCAACCAGGTAGTTCAAACACAAACCATACATGTGTATGACAACGAAGCTCCAATTTTCGAAGAGCAGGCTTGGGCTTATGAATATGAGTGTGACCAAGATGCTGAATTGATTCAGCCGGTAGCCTCAGACAATTGTGGCGAGGTTACATACACCCATTTGGACACCAACTACTATGCAGTAGAGTGTTTTGAAGCCTTCTATCGTGTGTGGACTGCTACTGACGAGTGCGGCAACAGCAGCAACTTCTATCAGTACATCTACTTCATTGATACTACTGCACCTGTTATCACTGGTGAGCTTGAAGTGGAAGTACCATGTGAAGAATTTGAAATAGACGGTGGCATCTTCGTTGAAGCTACTGACAACTGCAACGAGTTTGTGATTGTCATTGACAGTACGCAGCTTGTAAGTGGTGAGTGTGCTGGTGTATATCTGCGCTACTACACAGCCTATGATATTTGTCAGAATGCTTCAGAGCAGTTCTTGCAAATCATACACTTGACTGATGAAACAGCACCTGTAGGTAACGAGCCAGCAGACATCACCATCTCTTGCACACAGGGTGTTCCTGCATTCGATCCAATGTTCACTGACAACTGTGGTGGCGAAGTTTGGGTTGATTACGCTGGTTTCGAAATCACCGACATCTGCAATGCTTCTTACACTGAGACTTGGACAGCAACCGATGCTTGTGGTAATGTGGCTGTGATAGACCGTGTGGTAACTGTGGTTGACAACAACCTGCCATACGTATATGCTCCACAAGACTACACTGCTGAGTGCGATGAAGAATTGTACCTTGGTGAAGCTTGGGCTTGGGATAGCTGCGACTATGATGTGAACATCTCTGTATTGAATGATACCATCGAGACTGATTGCGCAAGCAACTACAGCATCGTGCGCACATTCACTGCTACTGATGATTGCGGCAACGAGGCTACTGCTGTTCAAACGATCACTGTTGAGGATACACAAGCTCCAGTATTCGATGAGTATGTGAACTACTACGAATTCGAGTGTGACGAAGACTTCATTACTGAAATACCAACTGCTACTGATGCGTGCAGCGATGTAACGTATGAGACTGAAGAAAGCGAATACAGCTATGATGGCCCTTGCTTCTTCTTCTTCACTCGCACCACCACAGCTACTGACTGTGCAGGCAACAGTGCTGAGGCAGTAGTTACCATCATCGTTCGCGACACCACTGCACCGGTTATCACCGGTGAGATTGAGGTGGAAGTACCATGCGAAGAATTCGAAATAGACGGTGGCATCTTCGTAGAAGCTACTGACAATTGCAATGAGTTTGTAATCGTAATAGACAGCACCCAACTTGTAAGTGGTGAGTGTGCAGGTGTATATCTGCGCTACTACACAGCATACGATATCTGCCAGAATCAATCCGAATCATTCGAGCAAATAATCCGCTTGATTGACGAGACCGCTCCTGTGGGTAACGAACCTGCTGATATCACCATCTCTTGCACACAAGGTGTACCTGCTTTCGATCCTGCATTCACTGACAACTGTGGTGGCGAAGTAGAAGTAGTATATGTTGGTTTTGAGATAACCGACATCTGCAATGCTTCTTACACAGAGACCTGGACTGCGTATGATGGCTGTGGCAATGTGGCTATGATAGACCGTGTGGTAACTGTGGTTGACAACAACAACCCTGTTATTTATGCTCCTGAAGATGTGGTAGCTGAGTGCGATGAACTTTACTATCTGGGTAGCCCCTATGCTTACGATAGCTGTGATTGGAATGTTGACATTACATCTTTGATTGACACCACTTATGGTGACTGTCCTGCCAACTACGTTGTTACTATCACCTACACTGCAACAGACGATTGCGGAAATTCTGCAAGCGATGTTCAAACCATCACTATTCAAGACACAACTAATCCTTACTTCACATTTGTGCCACAAGGCGGAATGTCAACATGTGATGAGTGGAATGGTGGTGAACTTGCTATTGCTGATGACAATTGCAGTAATGTGGAAGTAACTCACGTTGATGAGGAGACTCCTTTCTACGAAGAAATAATTGATGAGGAAGGTGATTGCAATTACTTGACTTACTCAGTAGGTGGGTGGGGCAATGAAAATAGCCCGCAAGCAGCTTATGCCGATGCAAACTTTGCCGGTGCATTCCCAGCTAACTTAGTTGTTGGTTGTGGTGGTAACACATACACTTTCACGAGTGCTAATGCTGTGCAAGCCTTCTTGCCTGCCGGTGGCCCATCATCAGTTCTATCTGGTGCTGCGGTAAACCCAACATCCATTAGCAATCAATTGGCAAGCCAACTGGTGGCTGCTAAAATGGCTCTTGGTTTTGATGTATTTGATGCTGCTTACTCACCATCCAATGGTTCATTGGCTGACGTTACCTTCAACAGTGGCGCATTCAGCGGAATGACCATTGCACAGGTAGTAGCTTTGGCTGATGCTCATTTGGGTGGTTGTGCAAACACTTACACTTTGGGTGCTTTGGCTGATGCCCTTGCTCAGTTCAACCTGAATTTTGATGCTGGTGATAACAATGGAAACTTCGACTGCGGTGGTGGTACTACCATTATTTGTGGAATTGAAATCACACGCACTTTCACTGCAACTGATGCATGTGGTAATCAAGCCATAGCAACAGTTACTTATGTGGTGTATGACAATGAAGCACCAACATTCGATCAGGAATTGATAGATGTATATGTGGAATGTGAATCTGAAATACCTGCCATTGTGGAGGTTACAGCCACTGACCTTTGTTCAGAGGTGACAGTTACATCCGATGCAGACCAATTAGAGGTGGATGAGTGCGGCAACCAAGTTATACTTGTTTCCTATGTTGCTACAGATGCATGTGGCAATGAGGCACGCGCCTTCTACTACATCTACGTAAATGATGTAACAGCACCGGTAATCGAAGATTGCCCTGCTGACTTGGTGTTGGGTTGTGATGATGAAGTACCTGCTGCTGAAGTGTTGACTGCTACCGACAACTGCGGTGGTAGCTGGGAAGTAGAAGCTGAAGAATACATCATGGGTGAAATGCCTGAGGAAGGTTCAATAGCTGATTGCGACCTGATAACTCCGCAAGCACCAGAGGCAAACTGTTTCCCACATCCTTATGATTGGGCAATGGTGATGTTCAATCAGCCGCTTGCTCACCGTTACTTCCAGGTGGCCGAAGGCGAAATCGTTCGCTTCCCTGATGGTTCTGCTCACGTTGTAGCTACTATGGTGAATGCTGCGAATCCAGCCAATGGTTTCATGGTAGATGTATGGTTTGCTAATGAGAAGGATTGGGCTGATTGGAGCACACAAAGCTTCCCTACCAGCTTCAAAGCTGATTGTGATGGCATAGCTGAAAACCATGAAGAGTGGTTGTACTTTATACTACAGGCTGGCAGTGGTGCTGAGTTGACTGGTTTCGGTGCTTACACCGGTTCAGCCATCAACCTTACACATGCTCCTGCTAACAACTACTTCGGTTTCCAACTTGGTGATGGCGCTAATAACCTCACTTCAGGTTATGGCTTCGGTGGATGGTTCTCATATAGCGGTACTTGGGTAAATGGTGAGTCAACTACAAGCATAAGTGGTGCTGGTGACTTCGCTTTCGAACTCGACTGCTGCCCTGATTACTACATCGTGCGCCAATGGACTGCTACAGACTGCACAGGCAACACATCAGAAACTTGTATGCAATACATCACCTTCGAAGGTAATGAAGTACAAGGCCCTCAGATCAATGACAACCCTGCTGACGTAGTAGAAGGACGTGACCTGAGCATATCAGTAATGCCTAACCCTGCTGAGAACAACACCATCTTCACATTCAAGAGCACATCAGAAGGACGTGCTACACTTGAAGTGTTCGACATGGCAGGAGCAAAGGTGGCCGACATCTATAACAACAATATGGAAGCCGGTCTTACTTACGCTGTTGACTTCAACGTGAAGTCTTTGGCTACAGGTATCTACATGTTCCGACTCACTCAGAATGGCAACACCCAAATGGGTCGTCTGGTGATTAACTAAGCAATCGGTCTGAATAAGACGGTTCTATAAATCCTAAACGTTGAAACCCCCGCTTCGCAAGAGGCGGGGGTTTCTTTTTTTGACCGGATTTGTTTTTCAAGTTGAGACATCCAACATTCAGATTTGAACACTTAGGTCGCAATAACAGAAAATGCGTGCCTTTCGCTGTGCATACCTTGCAACCATCTCAGCAGCCTGATACAAAACCATCACTATCTAAAGTCAATATTCCACCACACAAAAAACCCCTTTGGAAAACAAAAACAAAGACCCACTGCACGGCCGCACGCTGGAGATGATATTGAATTATCTGTTGGCACACTACAGCTGGCAACAACTGAGCGAAGAGATTCCCATCAATTGTTTCAAGACAGATCCCAGTATTAAATCCAGTTTGAAATTCCTGCGCAAAACGGAGTGGGCCAGAAAACGGGTGGAAGCACTTTTCCTGCACATCACACGAAATGGTGTGATAGAGGCATTGTTTGAGAAAGACGAAAGGATCGAACCTCTCCCTGACCCTCTCCAACGGAGAAGGAAATAGAATGACCTTGAAACAAAAAGTACATACCACATGCATTCAACTGCTGAATGAAAAAATGCTTTCATTGCAAAGCGCCTTGAACGACCTGCGCGATGGAATAGAGAGTGATGGAAAAAGCACGGCAGGCGATAAGCACGAAACAGCGCGGGCCATGGCACACATAGAACAAGAGCAATTAGCCAAGCAACTCCACGATGTGCAGGTTCAAAAAAGTGCTTTGGATAAAATCAATCCTGATACCATCACGCCTCAGATAACAAACGGTAGTTTGGTCAAAACAGATAAAGGCTATTTCTATTTGAGTGTTGCGTTGGGAAAAGTCATGGCTGATTCCGTGCAGGTTGTTGCACTTTCTCCGCACTCGCCCCTGGGTGCAAAGTGGATGGGTGCGAAAGTCAATGACATGATAGAACTGAACAAGGTGCAATACATCATTGAAGATGTGTGCTGAACACTGTGCCTACCTTGTGCCCACATCAGCACCTCATGGCAGCACCACAATCCAAAGCAATCACATCAGAAAAAAGCGTAATGCATGCGCGCAATCCACATCGCTTTGGCTACGACTTTGAGGCATTGCAAAAAAGCAGTCCTGAACTTTCTCCCTTTGTATTCATCAACAAGTACAACAACCACAGTATTGACTTCGCCAATCCGGATGCAGTGAAGGAGTTGAACAAGGCATTGCTGAAGCATTACTACGGCATCACTTATTGGGACATGCCAAAGGGATATTTGGTTCCGCCCATTCCGGGTAGAGCAGATTACATTCATCATGCGGCAGACCTGCTTGCCTTTAGCAACAAAGGAACCGTTCCCACAGGCCATACCATGAAGGTATTGGATGTAGGTGTGGGTGCCAGTTTGGTTTATCCCATCATCGGGCACAAAGAATATGAGTGGAGTTTTGTGGGCGCTGATACCGATGCTGTAGCGCTGAAGTCTGCACAAAAAATAAGTGACGAAAACAAAGTGTTGGAGAATGCAGTAACGCTGCGTCATCAGAAGGCACCCTCCAATGTGCTGAAGGGAATAGTGGAAGCAGAAGACGAGTTTGATTTGGTAATGTGCAATCCGCCCTTCCATGCCTCAGCAGAAGAAGCAAGTGCAGCCACCGAAAGAAAATGGACCAACCTGAAAGGAAAATCAGAAGGCAAACCCGCACTCAATTTTGGCGGGCAGAATGCAGAATTGATCTACCCCGGTGGTGAAGAAATATTTGTGAAGCGCATGATTTCTCAAAGTGCGCAATTGCCGAAGAATGCCTTTTGGTACACCTCATTCATCTCAAAGGAAGTCACTTTGAAGCCCGTGCTAAGCGCATTGAAAAAAATGAAAGCCCTGGAAGTGCGTTCCATCAAAATGGGACAAGGACAAAAGCACAGCCGCTTTGTGGCGTGGACATTCTTAACGGAAACTGAGCAGCGCAACTGGAGGGAAAGGCATTGGTGGAATGGATAGATTCTATTTGGGTTTTTCCCATTGCTTCGTTTCCCTGTTCCATACTTCAGGCAATTTGAGTGATTCCTCCAAATCACCATAAGGCATGCGGTGCGATGACTTCTGAATAGGGTAGTTGTCTTCGTCAAACGTGATATGATCTTCATACCAATAAAGACTTGCACCGGGATTCATTGAAATGTTTGCAACGCTTGCCGCACCATTGGGATGAAAACTCAAATGAGTAAAAACAGTGTAAGAAAGATTAATGTCCTCCAGTGAAAAAGTCTCTTCGCCCCTTGCGTTATAGAAATAAATGAAACGATGTCCATCGTCATTCCATTTGGTAATCTTCACTGACAGCTTTCCGTTTTTGTATTTGTGAAGCGTAGGTTCATTGGTCGCCCTCACCGGTTTTATTTCTTCATGTGTTTCTTTCTTCTTTTTCTTTTCCCGTTTTGGTTCATCATCCAGCACCTCTTCTTTTGGAATGGTGACAATGGGAATCTTTGTCACAACAACTGTGTCAACCTTTACAGGGACAGAATCCTTTTTGAGCAGTTCTTTCAGTTCGCGGATTTCAGAGCGCAGTGAATCGAGAGATGGATTGAAAGCAGTCTGAGTAGGCTCATCCGCACAAGAGCAAAGAAGAGAGAAAACAAACAGAGTAAGTATCAGATGGCGCATGTGGTTTGAATTTGTGAAACAGCGCGAAGCAAAGACAAGGCCCAAATATTTTTTCACTCCTTCCTCGATTTCACCACTATATAAAAATCATTTTCAATTGGCAAATAGCCATAGTCGTAGAAAAACTTGTAGACGGCTCCTGCTTTCGCGGTGTAGGTGTACGTATGGTATTTGAAGTTGAAACCCGCTTCTTTAAGTTTTGATTTTGAAATTTTCGTTTTGCCTTCTTCGTTGCTCAACCCAAACACCACTCCGCTCTTGCACAATATGATGTTGATGTTGCGCATGAAGGTGTTAGCAATAAAGCCAGGTTGCACATTCAGCAGGAAATGGTCATTTCGAAAAAGTGCCTAAGCAGTGTGCGGAGTATTTTACGCTAGATGCCGTTGCCAAAGGATGCCCACATACACCCATCACATGCTCACATTTTTTTTTCATGTGGGACGATGAGCACAAGGTCACACAAAGAGCTCCGAATTTCAATGATGAACCACTTCCCACACGCCATCTCTTCGAATGAATGAAACAATCCTTTTCAAAGATGGCTCATCCCAATTGTATCTCTCATTGGGGTCCTTTATTCTCGTAGCACAAAATCCGAATTCAAACTTCAAAGTTGTTTTATTTTCTGAAGTGTTCACTGTAAGAGGTATTGCACTGCATAGATTAAGTGTGTCGTTGTACAAATACTTTTGTAATGACTGCTTGAATTCGCGATAGAAATAGGTCATCAAAGTCATAGTTGCATAATTAGAGTCCTCGCTCCCCTCTTCTGTATGCCTCTCTATTTCACTAAAAAAACTTGTCACCGATAAACTATCATACCTGCTTAATTCGTTCGAAGTTCCGGCCACATAGAAGTAGTCGAGAAAGGATGAATAGTGAATGGCATTTGCTCTAAGTCTATCCCGTGTTTGACAAAATTCTTGGTAGCTAAACCTCGATGACCTCAGCCAGTTTGTTATGATATCCTCCGAGGGAAATGTGCTGTCAGCATCCAGCGGAAATCCTTTTAGTTTGTCCCATTGATCCACTGACAGCATTACAATTCCATCGGTAAGTTGGAGTGCATCCGCAACAACGATCTCATCGTTTGCTAACTCATCATTCCACTCCAACCGGATAGTGACAAAGTAGTCTTCGTTGAGCAGCGCATATGCATCAAGTGAACGGTTTGACGACCCGGGAAACAATAGACTACCATCTGTCGGTGTTACTCTCTTTGCTACATACACCATGAAATGTTTGTAGCGAAACAGCGTATCCTCAACCCAATCGGAATTTTGCGTTTGTCGTCCTTGAAATTCCGCTTTCACATGGTGGGTCAGGTATTCCTCTTCAGCTAGTGTCGTGTCGTAGTTATACTCGTTGTAGATGAATGCATAGTCAATGGTGTCCCGCTCATAATTCAGCCGGGATCCCAGTTTTCTGATTGTCGGATTAGTTTCATAATAGTACGTGATAGTGTCTTGCTGCCAGACATCCGCATTCAAAGCGAGATAAAATGCTGGAGGGAAATGGTTTGTATCACTCTGGGATAATGCATTCGCAGAGAATACAAGAAAATATAGCGTACTTACTATTTCTCCAAGTCTCATAATGAGATTTTTTCCTTTAATATATTCCAGTTCGATGCCCCGTGGTTGAAAGTTGTTCGCTCTGTTTTCATGCATCCGTTGTTCAACATTTTGTTTCATCCCGAAGTAATGCCAGGGTAATTGGTGTAACTAGCCCAATCGTTAGCCTCACTCCTTCCCCCACTTCACCACCATGTAATAATCATTCTCTATAGGCAAGTAACCATAGTCATAACAGAGTTTGTACACTGTGCCTGCCTTGGTAGTATAGGTGTGTGTATGGTATTTGAAATTGAAACCGCGCTCATTCAGTTTGGTCTTTGACAGGCTTGTCTTGCCCGCGGCATTGCTCAGCTCAAACATTATCCTTCTGTTCTTTCGTAGGATATTGTTCACGTTGCGCATCTCCGCAGTGCTATCGCTGTTCGCTTTGTTGTTATATGCAGAACGACATTGGTCGTCACAGAATTTTTTGTCGGCCCGACCTTTTATTGGTTCGCCACATTCGAGGCAGGTTTTTACTTCAGTTCCCATATCGCTATTTAGGATTTAGTGGCATTGATACACAACGATTCTATTTTCAGTTGTTGGTCATAAAGAGCAATGGGTGGTTCATCCGCCCGCACTGATTTCGAAATTGTAAATCCATTCTTCATCAAAACCTCTTGCCACTCGCCTTCGGTGTACATATGAAAACCAAATTGAGTGAAGGGCAATTTTTCCATGCTTGCTTTCGGGCGCATGCCGGTGCAAAATGTTCCTCCCGGTTTCAGGACACGTTTTATTTCGGCAAGATGTTCCTCGGGTTTTTCCCAGAAATAAATCACGTTGATACAAAACACAAAATCAAAACTGACGTCTGCAAATGGCATGTGATTGCTTTCACCTTCCTGGATATTCAGTTGGCCACCATTAATTAAATCACGATTTTCCTTCTTAGCAGCAGACACCATCTTGGCCGAAAAGTCGAGGCCAGATACCTGAATGTTTTTTGCCTTCGCAAAAAGTTCCGGAAAGAACTTGCCATTTCCGAACCCGATTTCCAACACATTAAAGCCATCCTTCCAATCATTATTTTTCAAAACCAAATTGTATAAAAAGCGATTGGTCTCATTCATCTTCTTGCCCACTTTTTTACCCAGCCATCCGCTCGGTTTCCGCAACTGAGAAGCGAGCAATTGGGGTGGCGGCACGAATTTCTTCTTGCCGAATAGAGAACTCAGAAAGGATAGTGTCATGATTTGAAAGGCTTGATGTTATTGGCGAAGGTATGCATTTCATTCCCGGTTACAAACGGCTGCAAACGAAAAGTCATGGAAGCAATCGGATAAAGTCCTCATACGGTTTGGGTGATTGAGAAATGTTTGCAGTGTCAAAACAAAACGACATAAAATCATTCAATAAAAATTTCAAACATTTAAAAACAAGTATCATGAACAATTTAAAAAACAGTGTACGCCTGATTGGCAACGTGGGAGCAAACCCTGAAATGAAATCATTTGACAATGCAGAGAAAGGCAGCAACAAGATGGCGCGTTTCTC
>JBJXFP010000086.1:0-3970 GCA_046155615.1 Flavobacteriales bacterium
ACATGGACGATCTGGCTATACTCAGCAGCAGGTTCTTTTAGTCCTTATTTCGCGGCATCTTGAATCTTGAATTTACACAGAACACGCTTGCCTGTTTACAAGCTGAAGGATCATTGCACATAGCCGCAGTGAGTGGCGGCCTGGACAGCATGGTCTTGTGTCACTTGTTGCAAAGTCTTGGCGTACAATTTCACGTGGCTCATGTGAACTATGGCCTGCGTGGCGATGAGAGTGATGGTGATGAAAAACTGGTGCGAACATTTGCTGATGCAAACAACATCACCATGCATGTATTGAAGCCCGACACCTTGGCCGAAGCTCAAAGCAACGGACAGGGCATACAGGAATTTGCACGTGAGGTACGGTACACATGGTTCGAAAAACTGAGGGCAGAAGCTGGCGCTAAATTCATCATCACTGCACATCACAAGAATGATCAGGCTGAAACCATCATCCATCAATTTGTGCGTGGTGGAAGCCTCGCAGCATTGCGCGGCATGAAGGCGGTCAGCGGCAACCTGATTCGCCCTTTGCTTTCTTTTTCCAAAGAAGAAATAACAGCCTACGCAAAGCACCATCATGTGAACTGGCGCGATGACAGCAGCAACCAAAAAACAGAATACACGCGCAACTACATCAGGCACGAAGTGATGCCTGTGCTGCAAAAAATAAATCCGGCACTCACAACAAGTCTTGCAGACAGATCCGCACTTTTTGCTGAGCTGGAAACAATAACCAATGAATGGCTGGCGAAAGAATGTAACGAGCACACAAAGAGCAGTCATGAACAACTGCAATTCTCTATTGAATGGATAAGACACCACAACACTCCCAATGCCGTGTGGTGGCATCTGTTGTCACAGTACAACTTCAGTGCGTCACAAACTCAAGAGGCCATGACGCTTTGCAATAGCAATAGTGGCAAACAACTGCACAGCCACACACATACACTGCTGCGTGACCGCGAGTTCTTTTACATCACATCAAAAAAAGAGACTGCGCGCACTTCGGTACAAATTCAATCTGCGCCCTTCCATTTGATAGAACCAATCAATATTTGGGGGGATTTGATTACAAAACCCGCAGCACTTGTTACTGAGCAGAACACTGTGTTGCTCGATGCCTCTTTGATTGCATGGCCGATGGAACTGCGCACCTGGCAGCAAGGCGATGTATTCGTGCCGCTTGGTATGAAGGGCAGGCAGAAAGTGAGCGACTACCTGGTGAACAACAAAGTGCCATTGCATGAAAAAGAAAAGGTGCTGGTATTGACTTCAGGAAATGAAATTGTATGGCTGGTGGATCATCGCGCGGCTGATCCGTTTCGGGTGACGGAAAGAACCCGCGATGTATTGCACATCTGCACAGCATGATCAATTCACCGTGCGACTATGTGCAATTCAACCGCACATAAAATCATTTCATCCGCATTGCATTTCGCTGGCATAAATCAACAAGCCACTTTCGCCACATCAAAATCATTCAATCACCTTTCTGACGATGAAAAAGTTTTATGCTTTGATGATGTTGCATAGCCTTGCCATCACATCATTTACTCAAACTACATTGACTACTACAGTGCGTGGCACCGTGACAGACAAGCAAAGCCAATATCCCATATCAGGCGCCATCATATTGCTGGTGGGCAGCGACCCGGCCATTGGCACCGCAACAGAAACAGACGGAACTTTTCGACTTGAATATGTGCCTGTCGGAAGAGCCACTATCGAAGTGTCCATGTTGGGTTATGAAACAAGTACCCATCCCAATCTTTTGCTCAACAGCGGAAAAGAATTTGAACTGAATGTGCTGCTGACCGAAACTGTGACCGAAACAGGCGCGGTAGAAATAATAGCTCAACAGAATAAAGCTGAAGCCATCAACAAAATGAGCACAGTAAGCACACGCACCATGAGTATAGAAGAAGCACAGCGATACAGCGGTACGCTGCAAGATATAGCGCGTATGGCACAGAATTATGCAGGCGTGAGCAATGCAAGTGATGACAGAAATGACATCATCATTCGTGGCAATTCGCCAACGGGTGTGCTGTGGCGCTTGGAAGGGATTGATATTCCAAATCCCAATCACTTTGCAACACTCGCAACTACCGGTGGGCCCATCTCGCTCATCAATGCAAACAACCTGGCTAATTCTGATTTTAGTACCAGTGCATTTGCCGCTGAGTATGGCAATGCGCTGAGTGGTGTATTCGATTTGCGCCTGCGTACGGGCAACAAAGACAAGCGCGAGTTCACCGGCCAGATAGGTTTCAATGGTTTTGAATTGGGTGCAGAAGGCCCATTCAAAAAAGGTGGTAATGCATCATACATGGTGAATGCGCGTTATTCATTTCTCGGCATCATGACCGGGTTGGGTATCGACTTCGGCACAGGTAGCGCGGTACCAGAGTATCAAGACCTCACTTTCAAGGTGGATCTGCCAACGAAGCATGCGGGTAAGTTTTCTGTATTCGGAATCGGGGGCAACAGCTTCATCAACTTCAAAGCAAGTGAAGAAGAGAACAGCAGTGTATATGCAAGCAACAATGAGAATCAGGAGTTTCACAGCACTACCGGCATTGTTGGCCTATCACACAGCTATTTCTTTAACGAAAAAACAAGCGGCAAACTGACTATAGCCGCAACCACCGGTGGCACGGAGGGCTACATTGACACAGTAGATGTGAATAAAGTAGCCACGCGATACTTCGGTATTTTTCAAAGACAAAATGAATTAAAGGGCAACTACACCATCAACTCGAAACTGAATGCGAAGAACACCGTGAAGGCTGGTGTGCTTTTCAATTATTTCCAACTCAGTGTGGAAGACAGCGTGCTGTATGAGGGTGGCTACTACTTCAAAGAGCGCGACTTCGAAGGCAGTACCTCACTTGCGCGCGTGTACGGCCAGTGGCAAAACAGGCCCAACGAAAACTGGACGCTGAATGCCGGAGTGTATGCGCAAACATTTTTATACAACAACAAAAGCACCGTGGAGCCGCGCATAGGTGCCCGCTATACGCTGAATGAAACGCAGGCCATAACATTTGGCGCTGGTATGCACAGCCAGTTGCAGCCCATCGTGGTGTACTTCAACAAAGAAGAAGATGCAAATGGCATGGAGGTTTCCAACAACAAAAACTTAGATTACAACAAGGCGCTGCATGGTGTAATTGGCTACGATAACCAACTCGGCAAAAACCTGAGGCTGAAAACAGAAATCTATTACCAACACTTATATGACATTGCTGTGGATCAAACACCGACATCATTCTCGATGCTGAATGTGGGTGCTGATTTTACCATTCCCAACAATGCAAATCTTGTGAATGATGGCTCTGGTGTGAACTATGGATTGGAAATTACGTTTGAGAAATTTTTAGACAGGGGATTTTATTTTCTCTTCACCACTTCGCTGTTCAACAGCAAGTACACCGCAAGTGATGACGTGGAGCGCAACACCGCCTTCAACGGCAACTATGTTTTTAATCTGCTTGCCGGTAAAGAATGGAGGGTTGGAAAGAACAACGCGGTGACCGCAGACTTCAAAACTACTTATGCGGGTGGTCGTTGGTATTCTCCTATTTTGCTTGGGCAAAGCCTTGCACAAAATCAGGAGGTGCGTGATGATGTGCACGCATTCAGTCAACAATACACGCCATATTTCCGCACAGATTTCAAGCTTGGTTTCCGCATGAACAGAACTAAGTATGCACAAGCCTTCTACTTCGATGTGCGCAATGTCTCCAATCAGCAAAATGTATTCAACCAAAGTTTTAACAACAGATCAGACCAGATAGAAACCATTTATCAGACAGGCCTCTTCCCCATATTCTTGTGGCAGGTGTGGTTTTGAGAATTGGTATTTTTTTATTTGTAATTGTTGATTGAGAAGCAAGCATGAAGGCGCGGTTTCTAAAAACAAATCAGTGGATTGGCTTCAATGATGTTCCTTTCATCATCATTGG
>JBJXFP010000111.1:0-19726 GCA_046155615.1 Flavobacteriales bacterium
GTGCAGGTAAAAGTCAGGTTGGTGCATGCGCCATTGCACACTGTAACACCACCTGAAACCGTAGCTGTGGGTAAAGGATTTACTACTACTGTAATTCCGGTACTGGCCGCATCGCTGCTTGGGCACAGTGGCGCATTCTGATAACTGATGCTTTCAATGTCATATACTGTATTTGCAGTAGGGCACACATTGCCGAGCAGGCCACCATCTATAGCAGGCACTGGGATTTGATTTGTACCAGCAATGGAATACACCACATCATAAGTTCCCGCAGCAGTACCCGGTGCATAATCTACATTGAGCGATACACAAGCACCGTTGCAAATTGGGCCTTCTGGCAAAATGACCCCTGTAACAAGCGGCCGTACAGTCACTGTTTGGCCCAGTGCCACATTGGCCTGACAGCCTGAGGCATCAGTAACGGTAGCAGTGGTATATGTGGTGGTAACTGCAGGACTTACAAAAAAACAGAAGGGGTCAGGTAAGTCTTGCCAATCGCCATTCGGATCATCCACATCAGGCGGAGCTACCACCGGTGGCGCGCTACCCCAGGTAATATCAAAAGGTGCGGAACCACCTGTGAGGTCAAGGCACAATTCAGTTTGACCCCCCGCACAAATAGTAGTGCCTCCGGTAAATGAAAGGGTAGGAGCAGGTACATCGCCCACATTAGCCGCACCATTCGCTACGCAACCAAATACATTGTCTGTAACCGTTACGTTGTAGTTGCCTGTATTCAATCCGGAAATGTCTTCCGGATCACAGGCAACTCCAAAGGGAGTCCAATTGATGCAATAGTCGCCTGATCCATCACCATCAATGGTCAAATCAATGGAGCCGTTGTTATTGCTACAGGTTTCAGCCGTAGGGTCTAACGTCAAACCGGAAAGCGAAACATAAATAGTAGCACTTGCAGTGGACGAGCATAGTGGCGGAATCACTACTCCAACGGCACTTACGGTGTAGGTGGTTGTCTCCGTTGGGGTTACTGTTTGGCTGAATCCCGTGTTCGATGGCAACGACCCCACATCTCCCACGGCAACCCACGAGTAGTTGGCGGGAAGGGCAAGTCCGCTTGCTGTAAGCGTCACCGCTTCATTTACACAAACTGTATCACTTAGTATATCCAATTCCAAGTTGGGCCTTACACAGGCACTTATCACTATCACATCTGTGTCGGGGTTGGGGCAGGCATCATCTGTTGCTGTAATGGTCAGGGTGTAACAAGTGCCTGCCATGGCATTGGTTGTAATCAGTGTAAAAGTGCCCACAGCGGGATTTATTCCATCTTGCACAAAAGTGAATAGCGGCTGTGCAGGTGCTATGGTGTATGTAAGGTCAATAGCGCGGAACAAGTCAGCATTTACTGCAGTAACTGAAAACTGCAATGTGTCGCCCGCACATGCCTCTACCGAGGTGGCGTTTATCTGATTGGTTTCATTTCCTACTGAAGAAACACCTGCCGGATTGAAGGTGGTAACGGTAGGTGCACAGTTGCGCACCACTATCACCACATTTTCATACATAGTTCCTATGTATGTAGCACCATCCATCATGTTGATGGCCACCGTGAACACATAATTGCCAAACGACAGGTTGGGCGTCCAGCAAAGGTTTCCGGTGGCACTCAGTGTTACACCTGCAGGAATTGTATAGTTCGGAGCATTCATTGATGTACCCAACACAGCTCCTGTGGTCTGTGTATTTACCAATGTGTAAGTAAGAGTGTATGCATTAGGATTGGTTACATCTATCTGGTGGCAAAATGGAGCACCAAAGCATGCGTATTCAATGGCGGGGTCGGCAAGGCTTGAGGTAATGTCAATAGAATCATCACAAGGTGCGCTGGTATTTATCTCAGCGGTGATGTATGCATCCACCGGATTGCCTGCCACGAAGTTGTCCATGTTTTGGAAATAATTCCAGCTACCGTTGTTCCAGATAGCCTCCCAGGTGCAACCCGGGTCAAGGGTAACTATACCGCTGTAGGTTACCTGCATGGTGCCCGGAGCCAGTCCGCCACTGCACGAGCTGTTGGGAAATTCAGTCACACACAGGTCCGATATTTCTACCGCAGTCACATAGTCCAGATCCACAGAGAATGCTGCTGAGGCACAACCCGAAGGAAAGAAGAAAAAACTCTCAGTAAGGGGATCACCGGGAGTGCCGTAGCAGTCCTTGTACATGGTGAAGGTGATTTCGTATTGGTCACCACCGAGGCACTCCCAGGTAATGTTGCCACCCAGCACGTGGTTGGCCTCACAGGCAAGGCCGGGTAGGGCAAAGGCCATCAAAATCAGAAGTCGTTTCAATATCATGCGGTTCGTCTTTATTGGAACAAAGTGCTAAAGGCAGGTAAGCCAGTAAAACTCTGTCAAAAGGCAAGCGGCAAATATGGCTTGCACATTGGTTTTCAACATCCGTCTTTAGATGAAAAGGGCATCGCGGGCGGCTAAATGTTCACTGAACACCAAGTACTCAGACTCTTGCTTATGTGCAAGTGGTGCATTGGTAAAGAAAAAATAATGCAGACGCTGCTCAGGCTTTGCCGCGCACCTTGGCCCACCACCAGCGCAGGCCTACAAACAGGAATCGCCAGTCTTTCAAAAACTCGGGCGGCTGCCCCTCCACCCAGTGGCCCACAAACTGGCACACCCAGCCGAATACGAAAAGACCCAATGCATAGGGCCAAAGCCCGCTCACAAATGGCGATGCTATTAGCATAAGCAGTGACACCACAATGCTGGGTATGCCAACTGTATGAAAAAACCGATTGACAGGATTGCGATGGCTTTGGCCATATTCGCTTATCCATTCGCTGTAGGGTTTGTTGCCAAGCATGGTGATATTGGTTTTTTCGGCTAATTTAGATTAACGCCCGTGGGCCGATCTATCGGTAGCACAATTCACCACGCCCATCATCACGTCCCTTTGGTAGCCCAAGGAGTATACTGCCATCAAAAGAAAGCTCGAATCAAATCGCCTCTGCGCACATGCACAGACCATATCTGCTTAAAGATATATGGCCTGTGTACATGAACAGACACAATATGCTAAACCAAATCGCCTCTGCGCATATATACAGACCATATCTGTTTAAAGATATATGGTCTGTGTACATGCACAGACCAAATATGCTGAACCAAATAGCCTCTGTGTACATGCACATACCATATACGTTAAACCATATCGCCTCTGTGCACATGCACAGAGGCGATATGGGAAAGGCTTTTTACTAGAAAATGTATTTAATGCAGCCTGGCCACCACGATGCGTGCGCTCACCCATTTTTCATGTATGAAAGCACGCACGTAATAGATGCCGCTGGGGTAGTTGGTAAGGTCTAACTGGAACAGCGTGGTGGTGGGTGTCAGCTTTTGCATCAGTTTTCCGCTGTTGTCAGCGAGAAACATTTCTTTCACCACCTCATTGGTTTGCACCCAGAGGTAGTCTGTGGCGGGGTTGGGGAAGCAGGTCAGTACCACTATTTCTTCAGGGTCCACTTGTATGTTGATCAGGGTGGTATCTGCACTGGCCAGCAGCGAATCAATGAGTGCGGGTTCTACCAATGTAGTAACGCTCACGGTGTCTTGTGGCTCTTGTGTGGCTATGAATTGTTGCAGGTTGCAATCGGGCACCATCAGGTATTCGTCTATCACGCGCAGCAGCAGGTTGTTCAGTGTTTCCACATCATAACTGTCGGTGCTTGGCTCGGTGTGGTTGCCACCTATGCCGCTGTGGTTGGTAAGGAAGGCGTAGGTACCATTGGTGCACAGCGCCATGCACCGCATCAGGTATTCGAGGCTTTTGTCCACATCATAACCACCACCGCTGGCCACAAGTGGCACTATGCGCACGCCTTTGGCCGCGGCATCTGTAGCGCATTGCATCATTTTTTGCAGGTTATGTGGTTCATTGTGTGGTGGTGCATCCAATATCATGAAGAGGATGCGCGCCCTTGCTTCGCCCTGCCATTTCATATCGTTGAGCGATGCCTGTAGTGCATCGTCCACCGCTTCGGGGCCATCGCCACCGCCATCAGCATATTGCATGGCTATGTAGTTGTTCACCGTTTCCACGCTTGCGGTAAATGGTGTGTTTTGGGTAACATACGTATCGCCATGGTCGCGGTAAAAAACACTTCCCAGGTTGAGGGCTATGTCTTTGTGTTTGGTTTTTATTTTGGTTATCACATCCACCAACTCGGCTTGCAGGTAGGCTATCTCATCGCCCATGCTGCCCGTGGCATCCACAGTGAAGCAGATGTCCACCACATCTGGTATGCTGCACGACACCGGAATCTTGAGGCTGTTCACTCCGCGCTCAAATGTTTTCGGCCTTTTGATGTCAAATGTTTTGGTGCCGTTCTTCACTGTGATTTTTGAAACATCCGCTGCGGCTTTGTCGCTGGCCACCGTGCCCCACAGTTCGGCTTTGCCGGTGTTGTCGGTGCGTGCTTTCCATATCGTTTCATTGCTTTTTGAAATCAGCTCCACGGCACAATCCACTACCGGTGCACCACTTTCAGTAAGCACCTGCAC
The DNA here is from genome assembly GCA_046155615.1 of Flavobacteriales bacterium. Taxonomy (GTDB): domain Bacteria; phylum Bacteroidota; class Bacteroidia; order Flavobacteriales_D; family Sanyastnellaceae; genus JANNVZ01. The sequence continues at coordinate 4,542 of JBJXFP010000111.1, forward strand.
GCTGTATCGCTCGCGCGGATTCATATTCCATGCACCGCGGTATTTGTCTAATTCGCCTTCGGCAATGTCTTCCCACATTTTCCATTTTTTGAAATCGTTCACTTCGCCTGCGGTGAGCTTGCCTGTGAGTGTGGCATCGGGCATGGTTGCGCTGCCATCATAAGCATCGGCAGGTGTTTCTGCCTCTTCTTCATAGTAAGTATCATCTATGCTCATGTCTTCAGTAATGGTGTGGTAAGCACCGGCAGCATCGAAAGTGATGGTAGTAGGCGAACCAAGTGGTACCGCCAATGTGGGTGAACAAAGCCAGGTGGCACCATCGGTAACAGGTACAGCCTTTATCATCTCTATGGTAGGTGGTGCAGGCGTTTTTTCTCCGTCCACTTTGTCTAATGATTCTGCCGCCTTCCTCCGTTCAGCTATATGTTCATCCTCGGCAGGCTTTACACTGTCAGTTCCCTCGGCATCCTTTTCTGCCGGCTTCGCATCCGCTTTTCCCTTGGTGGTTATCACCACCTCGGTTAGCTCAGTCGCTTCATTCAATGTGTTTTTGATCTCCACTGTTGCCGGGTCATCAGTGGGGTTGGTATGCACCGCATTTTTTTTCTGCCATACGCAGGCAGCCAGCAGGGTGCAGAAGGCAATTGAAAGCCAGAGTTGTATTCTTTTATTCATGTTCAGTAGGTTTTTTTTGTTTGAATGAAAATGAAAACGATTTGCATTGGTCTGGTTTGATTCAGGCCGCGAAAGCCGAGTTTGTTACACGGCCTTTTCGGAAACGTTCAAAGTGGATGAGAATATTTTTCAATCACCTCCACATCTTGCACCCATGCACGACATACTTGAAAAAGCAAACTGGTACAACGAAAACACAATGCTTGGGGCGCTGGGCATTCGCATCACACACATAGCTGAGGGGCATGTGGAAGCCACTATGCCCGTGGACCATCGTACACATCAGCCCTATGGCCAACTGCATGGCGGGGCCAGTGCTGCACTTGCTGAAACCATTGCAAGCATTGGCTCGCAAGTGATAGCCGGCAGCGAGGCGTACGTGGTGGGTGTGGAGCTGAACATAAACCACCTGCGGGCCAAGCGCGAAGGTGTGGTGACAGGCATAGCACGCGTAGTGCATGCAGGGCGCAGCACTCACATCTGGAATATTGAAATAAAGGACGAAGAAAAAAAACTGATAGCAGTGAGCAGACTGACTGTGTTGGTTAAATCTAAACAGATATAATGCGCCTGTCACTCGCCTATAGTACATCGCCCGAAGCGCTTGATGCTGATGAGGCCGCACAGCATCTCAACAGTGCATGTGCCTTTTACTCGCGGCCTTCATCGCTCAGCAGGCATGTGCAGTGTTTCATGCCGCAGGGCAATGCTGATGTGCAGTTTGTGCTGCATCCATTTCTTACTGATGAGCAAAAGACAGAAACAGACCTCACACCATCAGCACATGAGTTGATTGTAAGCAAAGCGCTCGAAGCCTTTCAGCATACTAGCTTGGAAAAGGTAGTAGTAAGCCGTACCAAAAAAGTAATTGCTGAAAAGACCCTTGCTGAATGGGTGATTGTCTACAAAAAGCTTTGTGCAAATTATCCGCATGCAACGGTGTTCATGTTCAACACAGGCAGCGAGCTGTGGCTTGGAGCTACTCCTGAGTTGCTCGTGGCCAAGGCAGGAGACCAATGCCTGACCACTGCACTTGCAGGCACACAGCCATTCACCGAAGGTGCATCATTGAGCGAAGTGCATTGGGGCGAAAAGGAAAAACGCGAACAACAATTGGTCACTGATTTTATACTTGATAAACTAAAGGAAGCCAATGCAGATGTATTTGACACCAATGGCCCTCATACGGTGCCTGCGGGCCAAGTTGTACATCTGAAAACGAATATCATTTTTAAGAGCGATCTGCCTGCATCGGAAATGGCTGCCATGCTGCACCCAACACCTGCGGTGTGCGGCATGCCACGGACGGAGGCTTTGCAATTCATTGCCATGCACGAGCCGCACCACCGCTCGTTCTACACCGGCTACATGGGTGTGGAGCATGCAGCAGGCGATGATGAATACTGGGTCATACTCCGCTGCCTGCGGGTGCGAGGCAGCGAGGTCACGCTTTTTGCCGGAGGCGGCATAGTGCCCGGCTCAGTGGCCGCAGCAGAGTGGCATGAAACCGAAAACAAAATGCAAGTGATGCAGCGATTTTTGTAAGCCTGCACACCGCAGATATGAAGAACAACAAAACCAAAGGCTTTGCCGCATGTTTGCAGCGCCCATGAATTTGTACAGCAAAAAGCAACGTTGGAAAATTTTTCTGCTATTGATAGCAGCAGTCATTGTGGGCATCACCCTCTGGTATAGCAACCACATAGCAGAAAGCATACGCATAGAAGAAAGAAAAAAAATAGACCTCTGGAGCGAGGCCATCATACGCAAGGCGCAGTTGGTCAATTTCACAGAGCGCCTCTTCGACCAACTGAAAACAGAAGAAAGCAAAAAGGCTGAGCTATTAGGCAACGCCTACAATATCATTTCTGATCCCACCTTCGAGGGCGACCTCACTTTCATCACAGAGTTTTTGTGGAGCAACACCACCATACCTGTTTTGATATATGATGAGAATGGACAACTATGGAACAGCGTGAACCTGCCGCAGGGCCGCGAGGGTGACAAGGCCTATATAGACTCACTGAAAAAAGCCATCATCACCAAAGGCAATGAACCGATATTGCTTACAGAAGTTGGTCAAAAAATTTACTATGATGACAGCCGCATCTTCAGCCAGTTGCAGCTCACCATGGATGATTTGATAGAGCAATTCATATCTGAAACGGTGATAAACAGCGCCAGCGTGCCGGTGCTGGTAACGGACAGCCTGCAACAGCGCGTGCTCACCAAAGGCAACATAGACACAGCACAGATAGCAAGCAACACGTTGCTCATGCGCAAGCTGGAGGAGATGCGCTCTGCCAACGAACCCATCCGTGTCGAATTACCGGGACAGGGCATCCAGTTCATCTTTTTCGAAGACAGCAACGTGATAAAACAATTGCAAATGTTTCCGGTGTTTCAACTCATACTCATCGGAGTATTTCTTGTGGTTTCATACCTCATTTTTTCCACTTTCAGAAAGGCTGAGCAGAATCAGGTGTGGGTAGGCATGGCCAAAGAAACAGCTCATCAATTGGGCACGCCACTTAGTTCACTCATGGCCTGGAGCAGCTTGATGGAGGCACAGGGTGCAGATCCTCAAACCATCAAAGAGCTGAACAAAGACATAGATCGGTTGGGAACCATAACGGATCGTTTCAGCAAAATAGGCAGCGTACCCGAACTGCGCGAGGAGAATGTGTATGACACCATGCAGCAGGCATTCGACTACTTGCAGCCGCGGGTGAGTCCGCGGGTGCATTTCGAGATAATATGTGCTGACCATAGCATGACTGCGCACCTGAACAAACCGCTGTTTGGCTGGGTGCTGGAGAACTTAGTAAAAAATGCAGTAGATGCCATGGACGGCAGTGGCAAACTCACCGCAACACTTAGCAAAGAACAAAGCCGCGTGCTGATAGACCTGACCGACACAGGCAAGGGCATAACGAAGAGCAGGTGGAACACCGTTTTTCAGCCGGGCTACACTACCAAAAAGCGTGGTTGGGGTCTCGGACTTTCATTAGTAAAACGCATCATCCACCATTACCACAACGGGCGCATCTATGTGCGTTGGAGCGAGCCTTACAAAGGCACCACCTTTCGCATTGAACTGCGAGAGTGATGCGCGCAGTATATGACGCAACACAACCACTATGACATGGACAGACTATATATACGAAGCGCTGCGCAGCGCATGGGGCAAGGCATTGCTGCTTGCATCCATTGTTTTGTTCATAGTCCTTGAGGTACAAACCCGCAACGATTTGGACATTTTTCTGCAAGCATCCATCGACATGTTTTCCGGTGAAAATATTTACAGCAAAACCTACTTTGATGGTTACCACTACTACTACAGCATGTTGTTCGCTGCGCTGATGCGGCCCCTGGCATCGCTGCCCGCATGGTGCAGCAAGGCGATATGGCTTTGTCTCAATTTTGTTTTACTCTGGCGCATTGTGCGCATCACACAATGTTACCTCAGCGGGTTTTTCAGTTCGGAGAAGCAGCGCATGTTGTTCACCTTGTTGCTGCTGTTTGTATCGTTCCGCTTCATTCGCGGCAACTTGCACTTGTGCCAGATGACCATCGTCATGCTTGCACTTTCGCTAGAGAGCATTTATCGCATTCACTTGCACAGGCAGTTTGCTGTTGGGGGTGTTTTGCTTGCGCTTACTATCAACATCAAGTTGCTTCCCATTGTGTTGTTGCCCTACTTATTGTATAGGGCGCAGTGGCGTGCTGCGGGCTATACCATTTTTTTTCTCGCATTGTTTTTCGCGTTGCCCTTTGCATTTCTTCCCATCGGCTATCATCAGCAAATGCTGGCAGAGTGGTGGCATCTGATCAACCCAGTGCAGCAACGCCATGTGCTTGACATGGACGAAACAAGTTTTCACAGCATGAGCACACTACTGGCCGCATTGTTTACTGACTATTTGGATCCGCGTTATGGTTTGCAAACTGCACGGCACATCGCAGTGCTTAGTTTCGAGCAGTTGCAATGGTTGTTGCTTGCGGTGCGCCTCACCCTTGTTTTGCTCACCCTTTGGTTTTTGCGCACGCGGCCTTTCGTCATGTTTCAGGAAAAGGAAAAAGTGTGGTGGGAGCTGAGTTATCTGATGCTGGCGGTGCCACTCATTTTTCCGCACCAGCAGCACTATGCATTTCTGATGAGTATGCCTGCACTTGCATGGATGCTTGTCGCGCTTTTGCAAAAGGATTTTTTCAAAACCGGTTTACGGTATTGGATTGCATTCAGCTGTATAGTGTCGGTAGTGATAGTATTCAACCTTGGCCTGTGGCTTGGGGCCTACTCAGCCTGGTACAATCATTACAAGATATTGACTTACGGAGCTTTGGTGCTGCTTTTGTTGATAGCGTGTACCTCACCTCGCGCCAGTGCAAAGTCTATTGTTTCATCTTCGCAATGATGGAGGTGGTGCTGTAACCCGGCACGAGATCTAAAGCATGGACGCTGCCACCCGCGGCCTTCACCTCTTTGCTGCCCACTATATAGGTTTTGCTTTGCTCGTTTGTTTCTTCCTCATCATAGTCGCCACCCTTTACCAGTACATTGGGCATTATTGATTGGATAAGTTGCAATGGAGTATCTTCAGAAAAAACAAGGGCAACATCCACACAACGCAACGAAGCGATGAGCTGTGCGCGTGCAAGCTCAGGATTTACTGGTCTTTTTGGGCCTTTGTTCAGTCTGCGAACTGATGCATCATCATTTATCCCCACCACTAATTTATTGCCCAATGCAGCAGCTTGTTGCAGATAAGTAGCATGGCCTATGTGCAGGATATCGAATACACCATTAGTGAACACCACTTTGTTTCCTTGTGATTTCCATTGCTGCACAAGGGTTATCAGGTCAGTGATGTTGCTGCACACCATCACACTTTTATTTTTTTAGAAGTAACCAATACAAAACCCAGTGCACCAACCAATATGTCGAATGCAGTTTTGAGCGACCAAGAAATAAGTGCGTATATCCTGCCGGTTTCGCCATTGTAGCCAAGGGCCTGGAAGGCCAACACAGACATGCCATGGAAAGCACCTGCACCACCAGGTGTAGGCACTATCATGCCAAGGCTGCCGGCAGCAGTGAAGAAGATGGTATCAGCAAATGTGAGGTGTTCGGTTTCCTGCAATGCACTCATGCTGCAATATGCCATCAGCAGCCACAGTGCCCAGATAGTAAGTGATGCAAGCCAAAAGAGGAATTGTTTTTTCAGTTTGAAAATGCTCTTCAAACCATCGAGCATACCATGCATGAAGGCAATTATTTTTCCGAAGAATGGCTTGTGACGTAGCCTCCATAGGAGCCACCAGCCAGCGGCTACGCAGACAATACCGGCAATGGCGAGGTAAAACAGCAGGTGACTTTTTTCACCCTCTGGTGCAGTTGCATCATTCCCGCTTATCAATTTGTTGAGGGCATCAGCTTTTACCAGGAAGGCAAGCAGCATCACCACACCCAGCATCATAAAGTCAACGATGCGTTCCAGTATGACAGTGCCTATGAGTTTGTTCACAGGAATTTTTTCTGCCCTGTTCAACAGAGTACAACGAGCCAGTTCGCCACTGCGTGGTATAAGGTTGTTCATGCAATAGCCGAATGCCACACTGTGTATGCTGGTCCACCATCCGGCCTTGTAGCCCAGTGGTTCGAGCATTAGGTTCCACCTCAGACCGCGCACCACAGTGGCGGCATAGCCTAATGCAAAGGAGATGATGATCCAATGCCACCTTGCATTTTGCAGACTGGGTTTGAGTTCTTTTTCCCAACTGATGTCTTTGTACAAGTAATACATCATGCCCGCAGCCAGAGCCAGGAACAAGAGGTATATGATGGTTTTGCGGATATTCACTCAGAAATGGAAAATGGAAAATGGAGAATGAGAAATTCAAAAACCTGTTGCCCAAATAGTATCAAAAACGGGATGGTTGAAATGTGCAACTGCCTGCTACTCACTTTCATTTCAGCTTGTTGGTGGTGGTTTCAGGAAAAACAATGATGGGCTTGTGAGCTGCGGCTTCCTCGCGCGTCATGTGCGCGTAGGTTACTACGATCACTACATCGCCAGGCTCTACCCTTCTTGCGGCAGGCCCATTGAGGCAGCACACACCGCTTCCTCTTTCGCCTGTAATGATGTAGGTTTCCAGGCGTTCACCATTCATGCAATTGAGCACCTGCACTTTTTCTCCTTCTATCATATCGGCTGCTTCCATGAGGAGCGGATCGAGTGTTATGCTGCCTATGTAATTGAGGTTAGCCTCGGTTACAGTGATGCGGTGAATCTTTGATTTCAGAACTTCGATAAACATGGGGCGAATGTAAGAGGCCTCTTTATTGAGCAACTTGAGACAGGTGAATAATGAAGCAATAGAATGCTATGCAAACTCTATCAGCACTGCATTTTTTTCTACTGCATTGCCCTTCACGGCTGCAATGCTTTTCACTTCTGCTGCTGCCGGGCTTTTTATCACATTTTCCATCTTCATGGCTTCCAGAATGAGCAGTGGTGTGTCCTTCTCCACAAGCTGCCCCGGTGATACAAGCACATCCAGCACCATGCCCGGCATGGGTGCTTTCAGGTCTTTCATTTTTTTGCTTCCGCTACCTTCCATACCAAGGCTTTTCAGCAGGTCATCATAGCGGTCTTTCAGTTGCACATGGTATTTGTTGCCATTCACTTTCACCACAGCTTCTTTAGTTTCTGTGTTGTGGCTCACTATTTCCAATCGGTAAGATTTGTTGTGGTGAATGACATGGAACAGATCATCACGTTCACTTTTCTTATTCCAGGTGAAAGTCTGATTGTTCAGCAATCCTTGCTGGTTCTTTCCATCCCAGTCAATGTCGCAGGTTTTTTTACCGTTTATAGTGGCGTGCAGCAAGGTGTCGTTTTTTTTGATTGAGCGCAAATATGTTGTTTTTCAATTTGAATAAGGTTGAAAAAAACTGCCCCTGCTGGTTGGCAAGGGCAGTTTAGCATGCAAGAGGGTCAATACCCCTGGTCTATTTTATTTCTGAATATTCAGCATGATCACTTCTGTGTGTTTTTCTCCTATGATTTTTACCATGTAATAACCGCTGGCTAATGCATCTGTTGCAATAGCAGCTTGCATATATGGCTGGCTCACAACAATGCGGCCTGTGGCGTCTGTCACCTCCACCTGCCTGATGCGTTCTGTGGTTGTACTTATCAGGTTGAACAAGCCAGATGCAGGATTTGGGAAAAGCCCAAATGTGTTGCCTGCAATTTCGTGCACCACATCTTCACATTCCACATCCACACCAAGTGCGGCAGATGCGCTATTGGTTCCTACTTCCAGTTCAAGATTAACGCTTGCATCATCAGAGCTTACTTCTACGTTGATGAAGCTGGCTGTAATGGGTGCGCCTTCGAAGCCTTCGGCTGAAATAGCATAACAGCCATCTGGCAAGCAAACTTCAAAAGTGTTTTCACCATCGTAGACTACTATTTCGAAATCAGATATCACGATACCCGCGAATTCAATAGCCAAATCAATGAGGTCGGCCATGCCCTTCTGAGGATACTCAGAGGTGATGGTAAAGACAACTGTGTTCAGTTCGCAAGCACCTTCCATGCCTGTCACTACCACTTCCTGGCAGTATGTGTCCGTGCAGTTGTCTGTGGTGATGGTAAGGCATACCACATAAATTCCATTTTCCTCATACCACACATTACCGCCCTGGTCATCACTGGTGTCATCATTGCCATAGCTCCATAGCCAAGTGGCATCACCATCGTATTCTGAGTTGTTCTCAAACTCGATGTGGCCGGGTGTATTGGTGTAAATTGGTGTGAAGTAAGCTGTACACTCATCAGCCGGAGGGCAATCGGAGTTGACGCCAAAGTGAACCAATACAAGATTGTCGTTGATTACTTCAATGCTGCTGATAATACTTTCACCATTTTGTGTGATGAAAATGCTGAATACATCGGCATTGGCGACTCCAAGTCCTTCAATTTCTATAGCGTAACAACCATCTTCCAGGCAAATTACTTCATCGTAGTAAGGATCGTTTTCGCTGTATTGGGCCTGCCCGGTGTCTATGGCCTGACCGTCCGCATTTTGAATCCACCACCAAGCCGCTGTTGGTCCGCCCTCGCCTACATAGCTGTCCAGGCCAAGAACAATTTCGGTGCAGGTTTCTTCACATTCTTCTACCACTATGGTGGTGAACATTTGCCAACCCGGACAAATAGCATTGGAGTACACGCATTGAACGATGTATGTGCCCGGCTCATCATATTGATGGGTGATGAAGTGGCCTCCTTCTTCGCTTGTGCCATCGCCAAAGTACCAGGTGAACTGTTCATCTTCTACGAAGCTGCCTGCTTCGAAAAGCATCACTCCGCATTCTTCGCCCGGGCCGCTCCATATTTCAATGTCACAAGGGTTTTCTTCGCAAACATTCACCTCTATGGTGTGAGTAAGGGTGATGGATTCACTGCAGTTGTCGCCATAAAGTTCAATGCTCACTGTTACTATATATACACCATCCGCTTCGTATTGGTGTTGTGCTATGGTGTTTAGGTCATCGGTGATGGTGCCGTCTCCAAAATTCCAAACCACGTTGGCCGATTCGCTTTCTGCACCAGCTTCAAAATGCCACAGTCCACACTCGCCCATAGGCCATGCCCATATGTAGGATGGGCAGCCTTCGCCATTACTTCCGCAAGCTTCTACTACGAGTTCTGTGCATAGCTGAAAGCCACCGGGGCATTCATCAGTGGTGCCCTCTGCACACACTTCATACACACCCGGGTTCATGTACATGTGCATGAAATCTATTTGTCCGTAGCCTTCGTTGTCACCAAAATTCCAAAGTATGTCTCCGTATGGCGACTCGCTGCTCCAGTTGTTTACACTAAAGAGAAACTGGTGGCAGTTGATTTCATCACTTATGATTATTTCTGTTGGGCAGTTTTGCTCTCCGGCATACACGGTGATGCAGGCTTCTTGAATTCCGCATTCTTCTGTTTCATACCATGCGCAGATGGTGTATGGGCCAGCTTCGGCAAAAACATGATCCACTACCCATGTGGCTTCGAGCATTGGAGTGCCGTCACCAAAATGCCAATGCATGGGCAATGCTTCCGGTGTGCCAGTGGCTGTAATTGTGAAACTGAATTCCTCTGTTTGTACTGCGGTGAGGTTGAGTTCGCAATCCACACAGGCTTCCACTATTATAGTTGTGCAAAGCTGCACGCCATCAGGACAAGCAGGTGATGTGTAGTATGCGCATACTGTGTACTCGCCAGGCTCTTCATATTGGTGGGAGAAGAAGTGACCTCCTTCTACCATGCCGCTTTCATCACCGGGATACCAGTTCACTGCTTCGCCTTCTACAAAACTTCCTATTTCGAAATTCATTACCCCACATTCTTCACCTGCGCCACTCCATATTTCTTCAGGGCAGTTGTTTTCGCCACCACATTCTACCACTACAGTAAATATTAGGGTAATACCATTGGGGCAACCCGGGCCTGAGTAAACAGCAGTTACTATGTAAATGCCATTTTCTGCATAGCTGTGGTCAGCACTCACACCAGATGTTTCACCACCACCATCACCAAATTGCCAAACTACATTTCCTGTTTGTACACCTGCAATGTGAAAGACATAAGAATCGCAGTCAATTATGGTTGCTTCGATGGCCTCAGGACATTCACCACCTCCACATTCTTCTACTACTATAGTTGTGCAAAGCTCCACTCCCTCATTGCAGGTGGGTGATGTGTAGAATGCGCAAACGGTGTATTCGCCCGGCTCTTCATATTGGTGTGAGAAGAAGTGACCTCCTTCAACCATGCCGCTTTCATCACCTGGATACCAATTCACTGCTTCGCCTTCTACAAAACTTCCTATTTCAAAATTCATTACCCCACATTCTTCACCTGCGCCACTCCATATTTCATCGGGGCAGTTGTTTTCCTGAATGCAATCAATTTCAAACTCATAAATGACAGTTGGGTTTTGGCAGTTTGGGTTAAGATAAATGGCTACAACGGTATAGCTGCCATTGGCTATATAGGTATGATCGGCTGTAAGACCGGAAGTCTCGCCAGCTCCATCACCAAATTGCCACATTATGTCCCCATCATCAAGTCCGGTGACATGGAAAATGTATGAGTCGCAATCTATTTGTTCGGCCTCAATGCCGGTTGGGCAAGGCACATCGCAGGCTTCGATAAGGATTTCGGTACAGACCACAACACCCTCCGGGCATTCGGCTGTCCATGCTTCTGCACATATTTCATAGAGACCCGGCTCATTAAATGTGTGCGTAACGTTGTTGGAGCCACCACTGTCAGATCCATCACCAAAATTCCACACTATGTTACCTTGATCAGGAAACTCGTTCAGGTGGAAATAGACAGCATTACAGCCTACAAATTCTTCAAAAATGGCAAAAGGGCAATTTGTAGCTTCCATTTCCACATTTACCATGGTGCAATAGAAATCACTGCACACCATTTCTTCGTTTTCGAATACAGCCAGGTAGAGGCACACCTGATACTGTCCTGCTATTTCGTATTCATGATTTGGATTGGTGCCATCGCTGATGGAGCCATCTCCGAATTCCCAAAGGAACTGAGCAGCCGGGCCATCGGGTGTACTCTGATTGATAAAGGAGACGAGGCCATTTTCGCCTGTTTCGAATTCGAAAAAAGCTTCGCATTGTGCCTGCACAAGATTGGAAGCACCAAGTGCGACAAATAGACAAGCAGTGGTAAATAATTTATTCATTTGATGATCTGGATATTTCGTTTTTGAAAGAAAAAACAAGGTTTACGGTTGCAGACTCACTTTTTCTTATTGAAGTTGCAATGGTACGCATTGGGTGTTCACCTCATCACCAGCCTGAGTGTATGCCTGCTCTTGTGCTCCAATAAAATCTCTTTGTCTTTGGTAAGCATCAGCACCGTTTTGTCATCGTAGTGTCGGATGGTCATCAGCGTCAAGTTTTCGTTGTAGCGTATGTGGTAGTTGTGCTTTAGTTGGGTGAAGAGTTGTTCCAGTTTGTATTCGTCTTTGTCCACGCAGATGCTGAAACTGATGGCGCTGTTATCCATCATGTTGATGCGTATGCCCAGCGATGATAGCATATCAAAAATGTCGCGCAGGTTGTCTTCCACCACAAAGCTAAAATCCTTCGGGGTGACAGAAACAAGCACCTGATCACCTTTGAAGATGTAGCTTGGAATGAGGTTGTCGTGCTCTACACTTTCTTGTATCACGGTGCCCTCGGCATGTGGGTTTACAAAGGATTTGATGTAAAGCGGAATGCCTTTGTTTTGTAACGGCTTTATGGTCTTCGGGTGAATAACACTGGCCCCGAAGTAGGCCAACTCAATGGCTTCATGAAACGAAATGGTGTCCAGTTTCACCGTGTCTTTGAACCACTTCGGGTCTGCATTGAGCATGCCGGGTACGTCTTTCCAGATGGTCACACTTTCAGCATCTAAAAGGTAGGCCATGATAGAAGCAGTGAAGTCGGAACCTTCGCGGCCCAAAGTAGTTGTGTTGCCCACATGGCTGCTGCCTATAAAGCCCTGAATGATGACGATGTCCTTTTTTTCCAATGTGGCCTTCAGCACATCGGCACCCAGGGCGCTGCGGTTCCAGTCCACCCGCGCATCGCGGTGGCGCGCATCGGTTCTTATCACTTGCCGTGCGTCCACCCATGCGCTCATCATTTTTTGCGATTGCAGATAGGCATTCACCATAGCGGTAGAAATTAATTCGCCATAGCATACGATCTGATCGTATTCCAAATCGAAGTCATTGCCGCATGGTGACATCAATCGCTCTTCCAATGCCTCGAACAAATCGTACACCGCAGTCAGTGGTTCATCGTCTTCACCAAACAACTGCTCTCCCATCTGAAAGTGGTAGTCTTTGACTTGCTGCAACACAGGTTTGTAATCCTGCTTATGAAAACGGGCTTTGTGAAGTTCTTCCAAGGCATTGGTGGTCTTGCCCATGGCGCTAATAACTACTGCGAGTTTTTCACCTGAATACAGTTTCAAGATGTCCGCTACATTCTTTACTGCTGCGGCATCTTTTACAGATGCGCCACCGAATTTGAAGATTTTCATGGTTGTCTTTTTTGGAACACGGATGACACGGATTGGATAGATTATCACAGATCATATCCGTGTTGGTCCGTTCAATCCGTCCACTCTGTGTTCTATTCTAAATATCAGAAAGCATTATTTTTCCATTCACCCATTCAGGGTCCAAATGTGCATGGTACTTCTTGTAAAAATGGATAGCAGGTTCATTCCATTCCAACACTTGCCAACTGATGCCTGCGTAGTTTTTTTCTTTTACCAATGCAAGGCATTTTTCGAATAACAACTTGCCAATTCCCTGGCCGCGCAAATGCTGCTTTACCACTATGTCCTCCAGATAGAGCATGTTGCCCTTCCAAGTAGAATAGCGGATATAGTGAATCGCAATGCCAACAATTTCATTTTCTATTTCTGCCACAAAAAGTCCAAATGTTGGAGCATGGCCAAATCCATCTTCAGTCATTCGCTCTGCGGTATTGGTTACTTCGTGTAGTGCGCGCTCATATTCAGCCAGCTCTTTTACCAAAGCCATCACTTGAGGAATGTCCTCCGGTTTTCCTTCTCTTATCACTGCTTTTTGCATGGCGCGAAAGTGATTACAACCATGCGGGAGTCAATCTGAAATATGAAATTCGGAATATGAAATTACTTTGGCCCCATGGCAACAGTAAGAATGGAAAAGGTGGCAGCGCTTATTCAGCGCGAGTTGGCCATCATCTTTCAACAACAGATGAATACACACTTCAGCGGTGTGATGATAACTGTGACAACGGTGCGTGTGTCGCCTGATATGGGCACAGCAAAGGCATTCCTGAGTTTTTTTCCTGTAGGCAAAAGAGAAGCAACATTGAAATTGGTGCAGGATAAAAAGCAATACGTAAGAAAGCTGCTGGGCGAAAAGGTGGGCAAACAAATACGTGTGGTGCCGGAGTTGCAGTTCTTCGTGGACGATTCACTTGACTATGCCGAGCAAATAGAAAACCTGCTGAAGAAGAAATAATTCTCAGTCGTTGTCAATTGAACATCTCCTTCTTCATAGCACGCAGGCATCTTTTTTCTAAGAAGTCAAGAGGCATTATCAATGTTATTTCTACCATCAGCATGGTGGTGGTGGCATTTGTTACCGCGGCTATGATTGTGGTGATGAGTGCCTTCAACGGCATTGATGATTTGGTGAAGAAGCTCTTTTCCAACTTCGATACACCACTAACCATACTGCCTGCGGAAGGAAAAATGTTTGCAGATTCGTTGCTTACCGATGAGCAACTACTGAGTGTGGGTGGCATCCGTGGATTTAGCCGTGTGATAGAAGAAGATGCCTGGCTCACTTTCGAAGACCACAATGCAGTGGCTACTATCAAAGGTGTGGATGAAAACTATCTTACCTATTCGCCTATTGACTCTATGATATACGAAGGCGAGTTCGTGCTGAAGAGTGACGGCTACAACTATGCCGTGGCAGGGCTGGGAGTACGCAGCGAACTATACATGCCCATCTACGATGCTGCCCCCACAGTGATGGGCATCAATGCTCCTATACGAGGCCGAAAACTTTCGCGTGACAAGGAGAATGCCTTCAACCGAGAAGCCGTGAATGTGAGTGGCATATTCAGTGTGAATGCAGAGCTTGATTCCAAATACGTGATAGTGCCGCTGGATTTTGCACGCGAACTCTTTGGTATGGAAAAGGAAAGTTCATCCATCGAAATTTTTCTGAATGATGATGACGACACTGAAAAGGTGAAACAAGAGATTCAGAAATTTTTACCTAAAGAACTTGCCATAGAAACGCGATATGAAAAGAATGCGCTGATCTATAAAACCAATGCATCAGAAAAGTGGGCAACGTTTGCCATTTTGTTTTTCATTTTGCTCATTGCGTGTTTCAATATTGTGGCAGCACTCACCATGCTCATCATCGAAAAGAAGAAAGATATTTTTACACTGAGCAGCCTTGGCACACGCTACAAAAGCATTGAGCGGATATTTGTGTACGAGGGCATTTTTATCAATCTGATTGGAGCAGTTACGGGTACTTCCCTTGGTCTGCTGTTGTGCTGGATGCAGCAACAGTACGGCCTCATCAGCATGCAGGGAGCCATGGTGGATTCATATCCTGTGGTGTTCAACTCGGCAGATGTAGTTGGAATTTTTGTTGCAGTAGTTGCCGTTGGCATTTTGTTCTCTGTCACTTTAGTGAGAGCACTGATGCGCAGGTTTGCAAGCAACGCGATGACAGTAAGACAATAAACAGAGGTAGTTATTTCATCGCCACTGCATACATCTTCCCCACTGCATTCCAATTCACAATACTCATGAAAGCAGTGATGTAGTCCGCACGTTTGTTTTGATAGTTCAGGTAGTAGGCATGTTCCCACACATCAATTCCGAGTATGGGCGTTC
>JBJXFP010000112.1:0-10875 GCA_046155615.1 Flavobacteriales bacterium
TGGTATAGATACCACCACCTACGCGGGCAAACAATGCGATGCTTTCAGCACCTAAAGAAAATCCAGTCAATACTTCAATAGAAGTCTTTACTGTATCAGCACCAAGATGACCAAATATGCTGAGGAAGGCGATGAACAATCCGCCAAGGCCAAGTACAGCCAAACCAGCAACACCAAGACCCATTACTGTTCCTCCGGTGAAGGAAACTTTGAGTGCTTGTTTCAAGCTGGTGCGGGCAGCTTGTGTGGTGCGCACATTGGCTTTGGTGGCCACCTTCATGCCTATATAACCAGCGGTGGCTGAGAACACGGCACCTATGATGAATGAAATAGAAATGATCCAACTGGAGTGGATGTGTACTCCATTCACTTCGGTGATGGTGCCTGAGTAGGCCAGCAAGGCAGCAGCAAACAACACAAATATGCTGAGCACTTTCCACTCAGCTTTTAAGAAAGCCATGGCCCCATCAGCAATGTAGCCTGCCAGCTCCTGCATGTTTTTGTCGCCAGCATCTTGTTTAGAAACCCAGGCCGATTTGATGGCCATAACGAGAAGGCCCAGAACGCCAAGGGCCGGAATTAAATAGATGATTTTATCCATTGATGTATTTGTAAGAAATTGGTTGTCGTTTCGGTGCGCTCTTTTCCAAAAAAGCGGGCGCGAATATAGAAGGGTGATAAGGTTAGAGAAATGAACAAGGCAGAGTCACCAACAAGTCATTGTGCAACTTATCGCTTTCCACAAAGTCTTTAGAACCGTCAACCTTAAAAAATCTACCTTATGAAGCATCTAAACCTTTTTGTACTTGTATGCACCTGGTGCATTACCCATGTTGCTTATTCACAATGCGCAGTGTCCACCATTGCGTACACCCCCGGCCTGTGCACGGGCAATGACCATACTGTGCTGAGCGTGGCCAATGTGGCCTGTGTCGGTGCCAGCTACATGCAGGTAATAAGCCTGCACGATGGTCTTGAAGTAAACAACTTTACAACGCCCATTATTACTCAGCCTTTTATTGAAAGCATTACGCCTGATGTTGGTGGCATGGGGCCTGGGCAGGTGTGCCATACCTATATCATATTTGATGATACTGATACACCGCTTGATACAGCGGAATCTTGCCTCACCAATTTCTGGGACGTTGTAGTGTCGCCATTTATATGTCAGTCTTCAGGATTTTCTAATTGCGGCAGCTATTGCTTCTCCATGTCAATTTGTGGAGGCCAACCTCCTTATAGCATGGAATGGAACAATGGCGGCAATGGCGGTGGTCCTGGCAGTAATATTTGCTTTAATGAGCCAGGTATTTACACGGCAGAAATTGTGGATCAGCTTGGTTGCATGGGCAGCTTTTCAGTGGAAGTATTGGAGGTGTGGCTGAGTTCTGAGGGCCCCACCACATGCGAAACAGCAACGCAACTCACCTCTGGCGTGGCAGAGACCGATACCATTTGTAGTGCAGATCCTGAAACAAATAATTGTTCAGGTTTTGGTAACATGTACACAGCTTGGTATCACATCAATTCGGGTAGCAGCACCCACATCAATGTTGGAGCAAATATGCTGTATGCTACCAGCAGCCAGATGTGGATAACGGTGTATGAAATGACAGGTGCAGATTGCAGCACGCTGGAGCAGGTGTACTGTGATACACCGGGGAATTTTGGAAACTGTTTCGATTTGGCAGACTACATCACCATACAGCCTAACACGGAATATTATTTTCAAGTTTCAAGTGCTTTGGGATTGAATTGGCAGCCGCTCAATTTTGGAGTGATCTTGTCGGACGAAACAGAAGAAGTCTGTGGCTGTACGGTAGAAGGTAGCTGTGACTATAACCCAACTGCACTTATCAACACCTTTTATAATTGCGGCACTGCAGGCTGCACTGATGCGAGTGCATGTAACTACCAATCTTGGGCTGCCTGCGACAATGGCACTTGCATTTTCGGAAGCAATATGAATTTGCAAATTTTCCACGATACCAATGGCGATGGCATCATGCAGACCGGAACATTTGGTGAAGATGCGCTGGGCGGTATAGGCTACATCACCATAGTAGAGACAGGCGACATTGCTTATGCCAACGGAAGTGGTCAGATTGTAATTCCAAATTTGCCTCTGGGTACCTACACTATTTCTTTTACAGATATAAACGGTGCATGGCAACTTTCGCCCGGTGCCGATGTAACTATCACGCTGCCCAGTTGCAGCGGACTGAACATAGGCCTATCGCCAACAGGCAATGAGATGTTCTTCAATGTGGCGAGCACAATATGGAATGGTTCGATACTGCCGTGTAATCCCGGCTTCAATCCCGGTCTTGTGGTTTCCAATACGGGCAACACTCCACTCAATGGAACCATCACACTCACCTTCGATGATTTGCTGGTGCCCTCGCTATATGCCTATGGTGAGCCATACGACAACTACAGCAATAGCGTCATCACATGGTATATAGAAGATCAGATGCCGGGGACTACTGTCTATTACCAATGCCACATAGCAGGGCCGGGTGCTGCGTATGTAGGTCAGTCGTTCAACTTCGATTTCGATTTTACATTGGTTGATGAAAATGAAGCGGTGGTATATACTGACAGCTACGAATACAATCCTGTTGTAACCTGTAGCTATGACCCTAACGATAAGCAGGCTTTGCCTGTGGGCTACTCAGACCCACACTTCATATTGACTACTGACGAAATAGAATACCGCATTCGTTTTCAAAACACAGGTAATGCAGCAGCTAATGATGTGATGATTGCCGACACACTCGATGTTGCGCATCTCGACCTTTCTACTTTTTATCCTGTAGCAGCATCACATTCGTACAGCACCATTGTGGATACCGATGGCCATGTGCAATTTGTATTTAACAACATCAATCTGCCTGATAGCACAAGTGATGAACCCAGTTCACACGGTTTTGTTACCTACCGCATCACACCACTCAGCACGCTGCAAGGCTGGGATGAAATACTCAATACGGCTCACATCTATTTTGACGATAATGAAGCAGTAGTTACCAATTCCACCATACACACCATTTACGATTGTGCTTGGCTGAATGAATTACCTGAGTATGATAACACTTGTGTTGGCACTTATGAAACGCTTGACTTCACAGGAGACTATATCGAGAGTTATGTGTGGACAGTGGATGGTGTAGAACAAGCGGGCAATGCCGGAACTATTCCTATTGAATTTGATGAAGCAGGAGATTACACACTTGGTCTTACACTAAGTAATCCGCTTTGCAGTCTGTCAAGCGAGATGCCTGTTACTGTACATCCCAATCCTGAAGTGACTATAAGTTATGATGTGAATACAGGCATAGTGACTGCACCCGAAGGCTACTATTACTCATGGTACTTATTTGGTGATATGATGATGAACGAAAATGAAAACACCTTTGACCCATGGCAATATGTAGCTGAAGCAATGACAGTATATGTAGTTGTAACCGACCAGTGGGGATGCAGTGGCATGAGCAATGTTGTCACCGTAACCGGAGTTTCAGAATTGAATGCACAAGCAATTACACTCTATCCCAACCCAATTACCGAATCTTCAACACTCAAACTTCCATCTGGCATTTTCCAAGTTCAACTCTTCAATTCAGTAGGACAAAAAGTGAATGAATGGAACAACATCCAGAACACATTGCAAGTCAGCAATGAGAATTTGAGTAGTGGAGCTTACCTGCTTCGTGCTACCAACCAACGTGGTGACAGTAGCGAGGTAATGGTGGTGGTGGAATGAAGATAAAAACACAAATCCCCCGTGTGTTCGTGACACGGGGATTTGAAAATTGTTACAGATGGCGAAATGGACTGCGGAGCAGTCAAATGTTGTTAGAAAGTTGTATCCTTCTCCTGCATATGTAACCGACTCCCCCTAAGCTTCGGGGGAGTCATTTACATTGGGTTTGTTATATTGTTGCGACTACCAACATTCGACTCTTCCAGAGTCTCAATGAATTATTTCAATCAGATTGCCCGCTTGTTTCTCCTCACCTCCACGTAGTTGTAACTCATCTTTTTCAGCGAACTCCAAGGCATGCTATATGAATTAGTTAAGTGGACACCTAACCTAAACCTCACTTTTCAGGATGTATAGTATGAGAAGATGGATTTTTAAAAAGCATGTCGATGACAAGAACTATTTCTTCTTTTCGTCATCATCTTCGTCATCTTCCTCGCCTTCTTCGTCTTCCTCTTCGGTGCTTAGGAGAGTTCCATTTGCATCAAGTATGTAATCTGTGCCACCCACTTCAGCTTCGTAACTGATGGTACCGTTAGCTGCTACAATTTTTGCAGCCTCTTTTATTTTTTGTCCTTTTAGGTTATTGGTCACGTAGTCGCGCACAGGTTGTGGCAAGTCCTCTACTTTTATTTCTGTTTCGGTTTGTACAAGCGTTCCGTCTGCCATGTACAAAACAGAAGTTTCCATGTTGTTCTCTTTCCATTCGGCTTCGTACATGCCATCTTCCATTTCCCACTCGGCTGCTGTGGCTTTGGGATAGGCCGTGGCGAATGCGGTTTTCACCGCTTCGGGCACAGTTATTTTCTTTTGTGCTGAGGTGTTGCAGGCAACTACCAACAGTGCAATGACTAAGATGTGTGATTTCATTTTGTTATGCATTTATTTATTTAAATTAAAAGTGTGACTCCATGTTGAAAAAATATTGGAGCAATTATTTTCTAAAGGGAACCTCTAAAAACTGCGCAGGCAAGGCTTGCTTGTTTTTCAAAACCGGAGTCCCGTTGTGCGGGATGAGGCTTTTGAAAAATGAGCGTAATGCAGCATGTGTGGTTTATGTAGGTTCCCTAAAAAGCAACTTGCATTTGAATGTACAGCCTGTCGTCATGCCCTTCCGGCACATCTTTGATATTGCCTCTGAAGACGTAGTTCACCAATATGCGGTACTTGTCTTTCAGATTGCCGTAGTACGCACCTACTGTCCACACTTTGCTGTCTTCATCTTCATCAGTATCATATCTCATCAATGGTCCAATTTTCCATTTCGTTTTCAGTGCAAGCACCACCTGATAACCCATGGACTCAAGGTATAAGGTGTCCATGTGGGTGTCCTTTTGCATGGCCCATTCAGCAGCCATAAAAAATGATTTATGCTCTATCTGTAAATCAGCCCCAACACGTGCGATGTCAATATAAATATCATCAGCAGCATCAATTATGTTGTCACCAATATCTCTAATGCCTCCTGTACCAAATGAGCCACCTGCGCGAAAGGTGAGTTCATCCTTCTTATATCGAACACCTATCCTTCCCCAAAGTGCTTTTTTGGTATTAAAATCATAAGGCCCGGTGATGTCCATTCGTGCTCCGTTGGTAAAAGTGATAGCATCTTCAATACGCCAATGCTTGTTGATAGGAATGTGCCCAATGATACCAATGCCATTGTCGCGCAGGGTAAAACCACGTGTGATGCCATCTGACATGGTGCCAAGCATCACAGTGTACCGCTGAGTACTCGATGTGCGGTTTTCCCAACCGAATTGTGTCTTCTGACGGCCTATTCTAATCTCCTGATTTTTGATATGCCACAATTGTATATAAGCATCGCGCAGCAGTCCGCCCGGTTCAGGAGTGCGTGGGTCAATCATCAGCGTATATCCAATTTTCTTATTGATTTTGCCACTTGCCTGCAGCCGTGCTTTGAACAATCGGAATCCATCCGCATCGAGTAGCGAGTCGCCATTGGTGTTGAATTCGCGCAGGTAGTGCATCGTTATCACTCCCTCTATTTTCACTTTGGGTTGTTTGTTCTTGCTCTTTGCAGTTGTATCGCGTGGGGCAATTGGAGCGTCAATTTGCGAATTGCTGATGTGCGACAACGCACAAAGAAGTAGAATAATGAAGCTGTGTTTTGTACAATTCATAGTTGTGAAATTTTCTGTTGGATAGCACAACAGTAAAATCACATTCTGTACAAATCTTGAATTATCAGAACTGCACTTGAAGCCGATGTCTTTCGCTACTCGCAGTGTATGTGATGGTGTAGTCATTCACATCACAGATTTGTTTCACTATAGCCAGGCCAAGTCCTACAGCATCTTGCGAAGGGTTGTTCTTTTGAAATCGTTCGAACATTTTCTGTGGTTCTGCTTCCAGTTTTCTTCCCGTATTCGAAATAATGAGTGCATTGGAACTGACTTCAATCAGTATCTCTCCATCTTCCAAATTGTGCTTTATGGCATTGCCCAAAAGATTGGAAAGAAGAATGTCCGCAAGATGTGAGTTGAGTAACAACATGGGTCTTTCATGAAACTTCTTTTCAACGCGCAGGTTTTTGAATGCAATCAATTCAGCTAATTGTTCCAGTTTATTTTCAATTGCAGCAATCAAATTGACTGATGTGGTTTCATGAAATTGTCTGTTTTCAATTTTGGAAAGAAGCAGTAACGATTGGTTCAATTTAGAAAGTCGGTTGGTAGTTTCGAATGATTCCTGCACCAATTTCATTTGCTCCTGCGACAAGCTATTGCTTTGTATAAGCAGTTCCAGCTTAGCGCAGATAATGGCTAATGGTGTTTGCATCTCGTGCGATGCATTTTCTGTAAACTCTTTCAGGTTGTGGTAATCAGCGCTGATGCGTTGTGTCAGCAGTTGTAACTCTCTATTGAGCGTATTGAACTCTGATATGCTCTCTTCTCTGAAAACAGGAATATCTTTTTTATTCACATCAAACGACTTGAGTGTGTTCAATGTGTAGAAGAATGGACGCCACATTCTTTTTGAAAGCCAACGGGTGAGAAGAAATAAAACTGCCAGCAAGGCCAGGGCAATAATGGCCAACGACAAAGAGATTTTCTCAATCAAGTCATCGGACTCAACCATAGGACTGCTGAGGGTAGCCGCATACCATTGTTCATGTAGCTCCACAGTAAATGTCAATTGTCTGTATGGCTGCAGCTCTTCTTCCCAGGGCATCATCAGCATGGTGTCACTTAGCACTTCTACAATTTCCGTTGCTGTTTCTTCAAACGATAGGGTGATGCCCATTCTCAACTCTGACTGCGGCAATCTCAACGAGTCTTTGACAAATTCTTCAACAAATTCTTTTTCCAGATAAATGTTTTCTGTAAAATCTTCATCAAGCTCTTGCTTGAGAAAAAAGAAAAACGCAACTGCGGCAATGGCAAACAATACTGCAGAGAGCAGCAGATAATAAATACTTGTGCGTGTAAGTAATTTCATGATGCTGAAAATTTGTACCCCATACCGTACACAGAATGAATCAATTCTTCACCATCGCCATCGAATATTTTCTTCCGCAAGTTTTTGATGTGCGAGTAGATAAAGTCATAGGAGTCAGCAGCGTCTGCCTCTTCGCCCCACAGGTGTTCTGCTATGGCTTCCTTGGTGAGCACACGATTCTTATTGGCAACAAAAAACAGGAGCAATGCAAATTCTTTTTTGGTAAGCACAATGTTCTTTTCATTCATATACACTTCCTGTGCTTCGGGCAAAATCTTCAGGTTGCCAAGCACCATTTCTTTGTTGCCTTCAAAATTTCTTCTGCGCAATACAGACTTGAGACGAGAGTTAAGCTCGGCCAGATGAAAGGGCTTGGTGATGTAGTCATCGGCACCCAGGTCCAAGCCTGCAATTTTATCATCGAGCGAGTTTTTTGCAGAGATGATGATGATACCCGTTTTGGGATGATGCTGTTTGATAGAGCGCACAATATCAAGTCCGTTGCCGCCCGGCAAGGTGATGTCCACCAAGGCACAATCGTATTCATTCATCCCTGCCTTTTCATCACCACTGAAAAAATCGGACGCTGTTTCGCACAGGTAACCTTCCTTTTTCAAAAAGGCAACAATGGAAGAAGAAAGCTCTTTCTCATCTTCTACAACAAGGATTTTCATGTGTGCAAAAATGAGAATAGAATTTGGAGGAACTCTGGAACTTGGAAAGCGCGGCTCTTATTCATTTTTGACCTATCTGATTTTCGAGAAGTAAACACGAAAAATCCGAGCTTACGAATTGCGATCAACGATTATCCAATACAATACTTTTGATACAATCGCACAATTCCAAACAATGAGACATTTTTGACTTCATCCTCTAATTCAACCTCAACATCCACAATCCATATTTGGCCGTATCTTTTTCTCTAACCATCATTGCGCCATGTCAAAAACCCGTATTGTAAGCCTTCTCTTCGGGCTTGGAATTATATACATCCTGTTCAGCAGTCACAGCAACGGACAAGCTACTGGCTCTAATACCGACAACACCGGTGCGCCACTGAGCACTGCCTTTTGTGCCAACTGCCACAGTAGTGGTACAGGATTCGGCACGGTGAGTGTCGGCATTCAGGTATTTCAGTTGGGCACCACCAATCCCGTTAGCTCTTATATAGGCGGCAATACCTACGATATGCGTGTAACAGTTACCAACTCTGATGGCACTCCACTGGCTTATGGTTTTCAAATGACGGGGCTTACCACGCCTGCCAACACACCATTGGCCGGATACAGCAACTTAGCAAACAACGTAAAACAAAAGCTGATAACCACAGGAACCTTCAATGGCCGCACTTATGTAGAGCACAATGGTGTGGTGAACAACAACCAGTTCAACTTCTCGTGGACAGCTCCACCGGTGGGAACAGGTGCTGTAAAATTTTATGCCGCAGGCAATGCAGTGAATGACAACAACAGTTCATCGGGTGACAGAAGTGGAAATACATCACTCACCTTACCGGAACAATTGGCGTTGGTGGTCAGTTCATCATTTGAAAATCCATCGTGCTTTGAGGCAAGTGATGGCAGCATCAGTCTTGGTATATCAGGCAGTGCGCAGCCTTATACTTTTTTGTGGGATGATAACAGTACTGATGAAGACCGCACAGGACTAAACGATGGCAGCTACTCTGTAACGGTGAGTGGTGCCGATGCACAACAAACAGTTTTGAACTTCACGCTTGAAGCACCACCGCAGCTTGTCATTGTGGCCGATGTAGTCAATCCTATTTTCCCGAATGAAACGGGCAGTGTGAACCTCATTGCAAGCGGAGGCACACCCGGCTATACCATTGAAATAAACAACCAGATAATAACCGGTGATGTACCCGAAGCATTTCTTGCAGATGGCTGCTACACCGTATCAGTTACAGATATACATGATTGTATGGCCACTTCAGCATATTGCATAGCTGTGCCAGATGAAATGACTGCTGATGCCATGGTGCTGCACATCAGTTGCAATGGCATGGCGGATGGCAGCATTACCCTCGATGTGCAGGGAGCTACTGCGCCATACAGCATCATGTGGAGCAACAACGATGCAGGCATTGAGACTACCAACTTAGATGTGGGCACATACACAGCAACCGTTACCGATGATGTTGGCTATGTAAAAATTTTCGCGTATGAAATAACAGAACCTGATGCGCTCGAAGCTGCATCGCTTGCAACTTCCATTTTGTGTCATGGTGAAAGCAGCACAGTAACCATAAATGCGACAGGTGGCAATGCGCCATACAGCGGCATTGGCAATTTTGTGCGTCCGTCAGGCGAGTACACTTTTGATGTGGTGGACGAGAACGGATGCATTGCAACAGCAACAGTAACAATAGACGAACCCGCATTGCTCCAGGTTTTTACAAACAACGATACCATACCCTGCGTGGGAGGTAGCGCATTTATCACAGTGCAGGCTACAGGCGGAGTGGAGCCATACGAAGGTACAGGCAGCTTCGAGCTAACTACACCGGGCAATGCATTGTTTGTAGTTACAGATGCCAACGGTTGTGTTGCCACTTCTACCTCAGCCATACTTGCTGATGACGGGCCACAGCTTATTTCATCCATTGAAAATGCAACCTGCAACAACCAGTGCACCGGAAATATCTGGATAGAAATAACCAATGCAACGAGCAACTACACCGTGCTGTGGAATGATGAAAGCACAGATACATCGCGCACTGCATTGTGTGCAGGTATCTATGCACTTACCGTTAGTGATGAAAACGGCTGCACCATCAACAGCAATTTTGAAATAACACAACCTGATGCAATAGACATAGCATTCGAAGCAGAAAACATTTTGTGCTATAGCGATACAGTGGTGCTGAATGCAAACATTCTGAATGCAGCCGAACCATTCAGCCTTGTGTGGAGTGGGGAAGAAAGCACAGCACAAATAGAGGTAGCCGCAGGCGAATACATGCTCATAGTAAACGATGCGAATGATTGCGTACAATCAGCAACCATTGTATTGTCACAACCCGACTCGCTGATGCTGCAAGGCATACATACCAACGTGTTGTGCCATGGAGACGACACGGGCACTATCGACCTCAGCGTAGAAGGTGGCACTTTGCCATACATATTCGATTGGTCAGACAACAGCACAGATGAAGACATAACCAATGCAGTTGCGGATGATTATACCGCGGTGGTGTTCGATAATCATGGTTGCGTGGGAAGCATCAATTTCACCATTGCCGAACCCGCACCGCTTGAGATAACAGTGGATGAATTTGTAAGTGGTGGGCTGGGAGTGGGCACAGTGGAAATAACCACGATGGGTGGCACACCTCCTTACAATTATCAATGGACAGATGGACAAACAGAAGAAGATGTAACACTGCCCAGCGAGTCGCAGCATAGCCTGACAGTGACTGATGCCAATGGCTGCACCATCACTTCACAAGTATTTGATGTGGACAACAGCATCTATGAGACAGCAGGTATTCAGGTATCCATGTTTCCGGTTCCATTTGCGGATGTATTGCATGTAGCAAGTGCACAGCCCATTACAAACTTGCGTGTGTTAAATGCCAACGGCAGTTTGATTTTTGAGAGTCATGAAGGCAAACTCAACTATAGCAT
>JBJXFP010000113.1:0-11224 GCA_046155615.1 Flavobacteriales bacterium
AAGAGGGCTTGTTTTGTCAGACAATGAGGAGCGCATAATGCGAAATGTTTTCGAAATGACAGCAAAACACCGAACTGCTGCGACACAAAGTCAGGATTGAATTTTGGGCCGGGTTATTACTTGTTGAATTGGAGACTTATTGATTTAAAGGTTATTCATTCAACTATACATCCTAACCACAAGTCACCAAATCAACAAGTCAATAAATCAACAAGTCGCTAAATGACAGAAGATATGCCTCTCTATTTCTCAGACGAAGAGATTCCGGATCACGAATACATACCGTTGATATCGCCTGAAGATGAAGAAAAGTTTGACAAAGAACACACTCCGGAAGTCCTGCCACTGCTGCCATTGCGCAACACAGTGTTGTTTCCTGGAGTAGTGATACCCATTACCGTAGGTCGCGACCGCAGCATTCGTCTGGTGCAGGAAGCGAATAAAGGCAACAAAACCATAGCCGTTGTTACACAAAAAAATTCTGATATAGAATTACCTGGCTACGATGAGTTACACACTATCGGCACGCAAGCCACCATTATGCGCATGCTTACCATGCCCGATGGAAGTACCACCGTGATACTGCAAGGCAAGAAGCGTGTGGAGATAAAGGGGCTTGTGGAATCAGAGCCATACTTCAAAGTACAGGTAGTAGATTTTCCTGAAACAAACCGCGATGCAAAGAGCAAGGAACAGCTCGCACTTTACGAAAGTGTGAAAGACGTTTCGTTGAAAATAATTCAGGTAAATCCTGAAATACCCAACGAGGCCGCAATGGCAATTAAAAATATCAACGGCCTCAGCTTTCTCACCAACTTCATAAGCAGCAATATGAAGGCCGATACTGCTGAGAAGCAGAAATTGCTAGAGGAAGCCGACCTTGCAGAACGAGCCAAGAAAGTGTTGGAGCATCTCAACAAGGAGCTGCAATTGCTTGAGATGAAAAACGAGATACACAAAAAAGTGCATACCGACATCAACAAGCAGCAAAGAGAATATTTTTTGCACCAGCAGATGAAGCAGATACAGGACGAGCTGGGCGCCAATCCGATGAAGGAAGAAATAGAGGAGAAAAAGAAACGCGCCAAGGATAAGAAGTGGCCTGAAGTAGTCGCGAAGGCATTTGCCAAAGAGATAGGCAAGCTGGAACGTATGAATCCGCAGGCCGGTGAATTCAGTGTACAGGCCAACTATGTGGATACACTGCTCGACTTGCCATGGCAGGAATGGAGTGAAGACAACTTCGATTTGAAACACGCAAAAGAAGTTTTGGATCGTGATCACTTCGGATTAGAAAAAGTGAAAGAGCGCATCATAGAACACCTTGCCGTATTGAAAATAAAAGGCGATATGAAAGCGTCTATCATCTGCCTGTATGGCCCGCCCGGTGTGGGAAAAACAAGTTTGGGCAAAAGCATAGCTGAGGCATTGGGAAGAAAATATGTGCGTATGGCGCTGGGCGGCTTGCATGATGAAGCAGAGATACGCGGCCACCGCAAAACCTATATAGGTGCCATGCCCGGTCGCATTCTGCAATCGCTGAAAAAAGCCGGCACAAGCAATCCGCTTTTTGTACTGGATGAAATAGACAAAGTAGGACACGGAGTGCATGGCGACCCAAGCAGTGCATTGCTCGAAGTGCTCGATCCGGAGCAGAACCACGCATTTTACGATAACTATGTAGAATTGGATTACGACCTCAGCAAAGTGATGTTCATAGCCACAAGCAACTCTTTGCAAACGATTCAGCCTGCCCTGCGCGATAGATTAGAAATAATAGAAGTAACAGGCTACACAGTGGAAGAAAAAACAGAGATAGCCAAACGCCATCTTGTGCCCAAACAGTTGAAAGAAAATGGACTTACTGAAAAGAAAATCACTTTCAGCGAAGACATTATCGTAAAATTCATAGAAGAATACACCAACGAAAGTGGCGTGCGCTCATTAGAAAAGCGCATTGGCAAATTGGTGCGCAACAGAGCCAAGCAAATAGCCCTCGATGAAAAATTCAGCATAGCTGTAAATGCAGAGGAAGTGCTGAAAGTGCTTGGCCCATCGCACGAAAAGGACAAATACATAGATAACGACACCGCAGGAGTAGTTACAGGCCTTGCATGGACACCAACAGGTGGTGACATACTATTTATTGAAACATCATTGACCAAAGGCACAGGCAAACTTACCCTTACCGGAAACCTTGGAGAGGTGATGAAAGAGAGTGCAGTCATTGCTTTAGAATATTTAAAAGCCCACAGTGACATGCTCGATTTTGAGCAGGACATTTTCGATAAATGGAATGTGCATATACATGTGCCGCAAGGCGCTGTGCCGAAGGACGGGCCCAGTGCAGGTATCACACTCCTTACCGCATTAGCATCAGCATTTAGCCAGCGCAAGGTGAAAAAATTCCTTGCTATGACAGGGGAAATAACGCTGCGTGGAAAGGTGCTGCCAGTAGGTGGAATCAAAGAAAAAATACTCGCGGCTAAACGTGCTGGTATCAAAGAAATAATAATGTGCGAGCGCAACAGAAGGGATGTGGAAGAAATAGGCGAGCGCTATCTGAAAGGACTAAAGTTCCACTATGTAACAGAAATGTATGAAGTCGTAGAGAAGGCACTGCTGAAGGAGAAGGTGGTGAATGCATTGAAGGTGGTGGCGTGATGCCATTCACTCCTCACCCTTGCCACTGTCACCTACAAAGTAGTCTGCTTTGCTTTTGAACAATACATTGAATGTGGTGAGTGAACCATAAATGCGTGTCACATACTGCTGCAGCTCCACCTTTTCGCCATCACTCATTTTAGGATGGGCATTTATTTTTTGCTCCATCACTCGTAGCCTGTCGCGCAGCATCACTATTTTATGAAAGAATATTTCCATTGGAATCTCCTTCGGTTTCAAGCCGGAGTCTTTGGGCTGCAAAAGCATTGTGCCTCCTTCCCATCGGTCGCCAAGTGGTACTATATCCGCCACATCGTAATACATATCAAAAACATTTTTTACAGCGGCCACCACATCCTCAAGCTCCACGGTGGTGCCTGTGGCTGGTGCCGGTTCTAACAAGGCATAACCATCAAAGGCTTTTCCCAGTTCCTTTTCGCCATGTTCTTTGAAAAAAATGCGGTACTTGTATTCGTCCATTCCGAACACTACTCCTTCGCCAAATGCAGGATGCGTGATGCGTGCGCCAATTCCGAAATTCATATAGGTGGTTTTATTTATTGAAGTCGTAAAACTATTTGCAATGTGGTTGTTCAATCACCACATGTATATCGCAAGTTTTCAAAACATGATTGGGAACGAACTAAAAAAAATTATGCAGGTTCGAAATCACCTATGGCTTGCAGGTCCAATATGGTTTCCCCATCAGCATCCGTGTTGAATGCTCGTTTGAATTTTACATTCCATACAAATTCATCGGCAGTATAGCTGTGTCTGCTGTGTACAGTCTGATTGAAGGTGTCATCGTAACCGGAAATGAGAATGAGCACTTCTGCGTCCAGTTCAATCAGTTCCATTTCGCTGATGCCATACAGCGGACTCTTTTCATCCAGCTTGTGCACTAATGTCCAGCTCAGCGGCAGAAAGGTGACAGTGTCAAGTTCCAACGGCAATTCGTAATACTTCCTGTTGCTGTCATCCTTGGTGGTGCGCATCATCAGCAGAGTGCGTGCGTGCATTTCCATCAGCACATTGCTGCGCCTGTTGGCTAAGCGGAACATAAGTGCTTTACCATCCTGAAAAGGTGCCACTATGGCATTGCGGCTGTATGTCAGCGATGCGCGCGGCTTGCTGAACCGAGCATACATAAGACCCGTTGCTATGGCGAAAAAAACCAAACCACAAAAAGCCTCAAATGAAGCCACAGTGCTCGCCATCACTCCTTTTGGTGCTATGGCACCATAGCCAACAGTAGTAAATGTTTGCGTGGAGAAATAAAAGCAGTCCATGAATGTACCCATCAGTGTTTCACCACGCACCCCTATCAGGTGCTCCGTGCCAATGAGGAAGTAAGATGTTGCAAACAGAAAACTGAGCAGTACATAGGTGAACAATATGAGCAGGAAGAAATAAAAATTGCCGATGCGCAGCAAATACTGATAGACCTCACGCAATCCATTCACTCCGCCCTTTCGCGCTACGTTGAACGAGCCATCCTTGTTGATGATGCGCTTGGTGCGGCCACCCATCTTCTCACCAAATCCGGGGTCTTTTATCGCTTGTCTTTGTTTATGGGTATTCATCTGTTTCTATGAGAAAAAAATGCTGTGACATCTCAGTCAATCACTTTCGCATTGAGGTCGTAGTGGTCGGCACTTGTTATTTCTGCATTTACAAAATCGCCAATGCGCAGGTAAGTTTTGGTTTTGTCAATCAGCACTTCGTTGTCCACCTCAGGCGAATCGTACTGCGTGCGACCTATGAAGTAGTCGCCTTCAGCGCGGTCTATCAGCACGCTCATCTGCTTGCCCACTTTTTTTTGATTTAGTTCATAGCTGATGTGCGATTGTGTTTCCATGATGGCGTCAGCTCGCTTCTTTTTTGTTTTTGCAGGCACATCATCCAATGCATTGTATGCATGTGTATTCTCCTCGTGCGAGTAGGTGAATACACCAAGTCGATCAAATTTTTGTTGCTGCACCCAATTCAACATCTCTTCATAATCTTCCTGAGTTTCGCCAGGGTAGCCAGCTATCAGCGTTGTGCGCAGAGCTATGTCTGGTACTTTATTTCTAATGGTGTCTATCAGGGCATCTGTTTTTTCGCGTGTAATACCGCGCCTCATGGCCTGCAGCATGCGCGTGGTGGCGTGTTGCAGCGGCATGTCAAGGTATTTGCATATGTTGCTTCGTTCATTCATCACTTCCAACACATCCATCGGGAAGCCAGAAGGGAACGCGTACTGAAGCCTTATCCACTCTATGCCCTCCACATCGCTCAGCATGCGCAGCAGTTCAGCCAGATTTCGCTTTTTGTAGATGTCTAATCCGTAGTAAGTAAGATCCTGTGCTATAAGAATGAGTTCCTTGGTGCCATTGGCTGCAAGTTTTTTGGCATTGGCCACCAATTGATCTGTCGATGTGCTCATATGCCTGCCTCGCATCAGCGGAATGGCGCAAAATGAGCATGGCCTGTCGCAACCTTCCGAAATTTTGAAGTATGCATAGTGCGCGGGCGTTGTCAGCAGTCTTTCACCTATCAGTTCATGTTTGTAATCAGCCTTCAGAGTTTTCAACAATCGCGGCAAATCGCGGGTGCCGAAGAAGGCATCCACTTCGGGTATGTCTTTTTCCAGTTCAGGTTTGTATCGTTCGCTCAGGCAGCCCGTCACGTATAGTTTTTCTACGTTGCCGTTGCCTTTTTCTTTAGCCCATGCCAGTATAGTATTTATGCTCTCCTCTTTGGCATTGTCAATGAATCCGCAGGTGTTGATGATTACGATTTCCGAGTCTTTCTCTTCCGACTCGTGGTTCACATCAAATTGGTTGGCCTTCAACTGTGCCATCATCACTTCGCTATCGAAAATGTTTTTGGCGCAGCCCAGAGTCACCACATTCACTTTGTTCTTCTTCAGGGTTTTGGTTTTCATTGATGTGTGTTGTTATCGCAACATTTTTTGTTTGCCGGGCGGCAAAAGAAAGGCATCCGATATGAAACCCTGTTGATGTGTATTGCGTTTCGGTGCATTCAAGACTGAAATAACAATTGCCGCCTGCGTCCGGTGCATTTTGCTGAAAGCCGTAGTCCGCCCTGAAACTAACACCCTTAAAGATGAAAAAAAGCATACTAGACTATGCTGGCACGCTGAGCAGCGAAGTCCGCGTTCAACTCACTGACCTGCTGGGAGCTATAGCGGTAGCCAACCTTGGCAAGCGCAAGGACCTCCGCAAGCTATGCAGCATTGCCATAGAACTCTTAGATAATGCACAAAGACATTGCACTGACAACGACATCAGCTTCAAGTGGCGCATAGAAGGCGACCATGTCGTAGTGATGGTGGAGAACCACGCCACCGAGGCCGATGCCAAACGACTTAAAGACCAGGTGGAAGCCATTCGCAATATGAATCCGGAAGAGATAGCACAGGAATTTCGCAAACAATTAGTGAATCCAGAATTCAACGCCAAAGGGGGCGCAGGACTTGGCATATTACAAATAGCCAAGAAGGGCGCTACCAATATTGAAGTGGAATTGCATCGGCTCCTCAACGGTAGCTATATGTGCACCAGCATTGTGGAAACTCCATTGAACTCAACGGCCGCATGATTCCATTAGAAATCAAAAACACACGCAATACGCCATCTGTTTTATTCAATGAGACCGGGTGCTCCTTCGCCCTACGCGGTATCAGCACAATGGCCGATGCCAAGGCATTTTATCAACCCGTTATAGAATGGATTTTGAATGAAGAAAATGTTTTCACCTCCAATTTTGTGTTTGAATTTCACCTTCCATATTTCAACTCAGGCACACACAAGTGCCTCTATCATCTCATTGAGGCAATAGCATCAAGGGCCGCTATGGGGCAGACACATCACATAGTGTGGTGTGTGGAAGATGATGATGAATTCATGAAAGAAGGTGGCGAAGCTCTTGAAGAAATATCGGGAGTACGGTTCGATTACAAGCAGGTTCCGTTCTCTACGGAGCAGTTGTTTTGATGTGCTCATTCTTCTTCCCAATACTCAAACGCGTCTATCAGGTCGAGGTACACACCATCGAATCCCTTGCTCACAATTTTGCCTAAGTAGCTCGCATCATTTCCAAAGATGATGTTTTGCCACTCTTCATTCCAATACTCTACCTTGTAGTTGCCGGGCCAGTCCGGGTTTTCCCCATGCATCCATTCTGGCGGATTAAAACTCCAATGCGGCTGCCAGTAGAAGCGATAGTCTTCTGCCTCCCCAATGCTCATGTAAGAAACTACCATGCGTTGGGCACTGTTTGCTTTTTGTTTCATCTGCAGCACTTCGGCAGATGTGTATTCTTCTTCATCAAAGAAAAAATCCAACAGTACTACATCATAATTGGTGGCGCTTATCGCAGCTACAAGCTCAGCTTTGGTTTCGAACTGATCTGTATTTATCAGGTACAAAAAATTCTGAGCATCACTCAATTGGTTTATGTCATTGGCATTTTCAGCATAGATAGGAGAAGGATAAGGCGCTATCGTATTCAGGTCGCGTGCATCGGCAGCGTATGAAATGAAGTTGAGATCATGATTGAGCGCATAGCTGCTATCCACCGTGGTGGCAGTATTACAATAGTCCGTTACCAATATTTTTATTCCATAATCGCGCATTAACTCCAGGTCGGGTTGCCATACTGCGCGCTCATCAGCCGGTGTTGGTTCATCATCGTTGTTGTCATAGCCAAAGAATAATTCTTCGCGGCCCTGACCATGTATAGCTGCCAGGTAGTCTGTTGCCAAAGGCCCGTCAGGCAGCCCATTGAGTGTAGCCAATTGTTGTCCATTTTGTGGTATTACTACAAATTGGGGATTGATACTACGCGCCCAAACTGAAAGGTCCTGAACAAAGCCGCGCATAGCAGCGCGGTAGATCGAATCAGTGGCCATAATGGGTTGTGGATCTACATC
The DNA here is from genome assembly GCA_046155615.1 of Flavobacteriales bacterium. Lineage (GTDB taxonomy): Bacteria > Bacteroidota > Bacteroidia > Flavobacteriales_D > Sanyastnellaceae > JANNVZ01. Next base: position 7,604 of record JBJXFP010000113.1, read on the forward strand.
TCTTGTTTTGCCGCAGGCCAGCAACAAAACACAGGTGATTGGAATAATTCTATTCATAAGAAACGGTTTGGTTGCGCCAACGATACACCGCATTGCTCGGTATGTATGGCTGTAAAAAGACTTTTTGAGTATGTATGGTAGTTCATTGCTTTGTATTGTCCATAATAGGCTTGCCAGACATGCGCTGTAACTTGCGCCCATGCAAATAATTCCGGGAACTATACAATCCCTTCCAGTAAACGACCAGAACGAACGAGGCTATATGCTTGGCAATGATACCAATGTAGTTTTTCTGCCAAAACGAGATGTAAAAGATGAACTCAACGAAGGCGATGAGGTGAAGGTGTTCACCTTCTACAATGATCAACAGGAATTGGAGGCCACCACCATGCTGCCTGTAATAGAATTAGGCCAGATGATTTGTATAAAAACAAAAAACAGCAACACCATGGGCGCCTTTGTGGATATAGGCACCAAGCGCGATATACTGATACCAATAAAAGAACAGCGCGAGGCCATCACTGCAGGACAGATGGTGCTGATGCTGATGCGCGAAGACCGCGCGAACCGCAGACTGTTTGGTACCACGCGCATATCGAGCAACATCATCAACAAAGACATGAGCTATGAGCGTGGGCAAGAGGTGGAGATAACCATTGCTGAACTGATAGAAGTAGGTCGCAGGGTGGTGGTGAATGGCATCCACTTCGGCATATTGTTCAACAATGAAATAATGGATAAGCTACACTTTGGCCAAAAAGTGAAAGGCTATGTGCGCATGGTGGAAGGAAAAGACCTTACAGTAAGTATGCAGCGCGAAGGCTTAGATCTGCTCACTGATGCAAAAGATCGGATTCTGAACTTTTTGAAGGCCAACAACGGCTATGTGCGGCTGAATGACGAAACAACACCTGATGAAATAAAGCTGCGCTTGAAGATGTCGAAGAAAACATTCAAAAAAGCATCGGGCATGTTGTTCAAAGAAGGCGTGGTGACACTGACCAAATTGGGCATAAAACTGAACAAAGAACTAACTCCACAAAGCGATTGGGTGAATACCAAGGAAGAACCAAAAGAAGAAAATAAAAGCGTACAACCACGCAAACCATTTGTGGACAAGCGCAACTACAAAGGCCGCATCAATGAATTTGATGAACGCAACAAATTGGTGACACAGAAAAAAACCCGGGACTATGAGAGGCCAGCGGACGCACCCCATGAAGAACAAAGCGAACGCCCATACAAACCGGAGCGCAACGAAACCCGTGAGCGCAAACCAGCTCGCGATACCGGCAATACAGAGGTGAGCAAGGGCAGTGAGCAAAAAACCACCCCAAGTCGCGAGCCTCAGCGAGTGCTGAAGCGCAGAGAAAAAGGGCACAGCCCTGATAGTTCTGAAGGGAATAAATAATGTGTCCATGATGCAGTCAATTACTGACAAGCTGCAAAGACTCTCCAGAGAGTGGCGTTATGCGTTGGGTACTGAGCAGTCGTTGTATCACACAAAAAACCCACGTGATGTGGTGGTGATGTATCACAACGTTTTGCCGGAAGAAATTCCTTCAATAAACATCCGCAACATTTCAGTTGAAAATTTCAGAAGGCATCTTCAATATTTCAAAAAGAGATACGCTTTAGTATCGTTGAATGAAATGTTCACCTCAAAGAGCAAACACAACAGATTAGCTATCACATTTGATGACGGACTGATAAACAACCTGCGCCATGCGCTGCCGGTACTTGAATCCGAAAAAGTACAGGCCACTTTTTTCATCACCACATCATGGCTGTTGGGCGAGAGCACGTTGTGGCCTGATGCACTGAGTGTGCTGCTAAGCAAGGTGCCGCATCAGGTGCGATACGGTGGCGTGAACTACAAACGAACCTCAGCCATTCATTTCAGAAATGAACTTACAGGCGAATTGATTCAGCACGTCTTGCTGCACGAATCGCCTGCGGCAATCGAAAAATTTATAGAAGAACTGAAAGTGACAACAGGATGCAATCCTTCACAGATGAAGGAATTGGAAGACGCTATCCGAGTGACGGTTGGTGAAGAAATAAAACTGCTCTCGCAGAGTGAATATGTAACTATCGGCAGCCATGCAGTATCTCACCACAACATGACGCTGATGAGTGACGAAGCAGTGATGCGCGAGTTGATTGACAGTAAAAAGTATCTTGAACACGCCACCGGCAAAGCAGTAAACAGCATTGCATACCCCTTCGGACTATATACGCGAACTATGCTGAATGTGGCTCAGCATGCAGGATATACGCAACAGTTTGCAGTAAACTATCTGCACGATGAAGACCAACCGGATGTGCGCGTAATGAATAGAATTGGATTGTATTGCGACCGCAGTTTTGTGGAGCAGATGCATTTGGTGAATTTATTTTGAATTTAGTTCAGTCCTTTTCAGCTTAACTATCATCAAGGTAATTTGCAAAGAATGGTGTGAAAATTTGCTTTGATAAATTCAACAATCAATGAACAGAAAAGACTTCCTAAAAAAAGGCCTGACACGTGCAGGAGTGCTTGCCACAGCAGGAGTAGCAGCCGCAGTGGTGAAGAACAACATAGACCCCGAAGGGGCAGGCGAATTGCAACCCATTGATGCAGCCAAACAAGTTGGCTTCAACCACCTGCCCAACCCCGAAACAGTGATGACAAACAACATGATTATACACAAAGCTGATAGTCGAGGCAAAGCGGACTACGGCTGGCTGAAAACGAATTACTCGTTTTCATTTTCCAACTACTACAATCCGGAACGCATGAACTTTGGTGTGCTGCGCGTATTGAATGACGATGTGATAGCTGGTGGCATGGGTTTCGGTACCCACCCGCACGACAACATGGAGATCATCACAATTCCACTCGAAGGGGCAGTGGAGCACAAAGACAGCATGGGCAACAGCGGAACCATTCCCGCAGGCGAAGTGCAGGTGATGAGCGCAGGCACAGGTATTTATCACAGCGAGTTCAACCACATCAAAGACTCGGATTTGAAATTGTTGCAGCTTTGGGTATTCCCAAACAAAGCCAATGTGACTCCGCGCTATGATCAGATAAAACTGAAGCCGGAAGAGAAAAACATACTGAACCAGATACTGTCACCAAGTGCTGATGATGATGGCGTTTGGATACACCAGAATGCCTGGTTTCACATAGGCACATTAGAAAAAGATGTGTCAACTACCTACACGCTGAAAGACGGAGTGAACAATGGAGTGTATGTCTTCATCATTGATGGTGAAGCCTGCATTGGCGATGTGGAATTAGGCAAACGCGATGCACTGGGTATTTGGAGTGTGAATGAGTTAAGCATTACTCCCATGTCAGAAGCGAGGGTGTTGCTGATAGAGGTACCGATGAAAGTTTCGTGATAGCAGAAGGATAGAATGAAAGAAGAAGGACAGCTTAGGCTGTCCTTTTTTCATTCAGAGCCACGAAGTCTTCTTCCTTCGTGCAGTTTTGCCACCCAGGCCAAGCACACCCAGCAGGCCACGCGCCAATTCGCGCACCACAGTGTTGCCAACCTGTCTCACCATCGTGTTCTTGGTCATGCGCTCTATCACCGATGGGTCTTCTTTTTCCTTTGTTGTTGTTCTGCGTTC
>JBJXFP010000125.1:0-6389 GCA_046155615.1 Flavobacteriales bacterium
AAAACTGTATGACAAAAACTCAACTACTCGCATAGTATGCACTAAGCAGACAGGCTATGTAACTGAGACCCTGTGCCACGGGTGGCGCAGCCTCGCAGGTCGCACATTCTGCATTTGGTTTTTTTTCTCTAACTATCTAATTCTAAAAAAACAAATGCGAAATAAATTCTACTTTTTGATAGCTGTGATGATTGTTGCTTCACAAGCCGTTTCTCAAATAATGGTGAACAAAACATGGGAACAATTGGCCGGTGCGCCTGACCCTGATGTTGACTGGAGTGAAAGCAGGGTTGACATTGCTGGCAAGCTCGTAACAGTTGGGAACACTTTCAACGAAAGTGATGAGAACTACAACTTCTACATTTCTAAAGTAAACCCTGAGACGGGTGAACCTTATTGGGAAGTGGAATGGAATGGCCCCGATGACATGGACGACTATGCAACAGGGCTGCATATGACAAGTGATGCTATTTATGTATGCGGACTTGCTAAGTACAGTAGCAACGCGAGCGACTGGATAGTGCTCAAACTCGATCCTCAGGATGGAAGCACTATTTGGACATACACACATGACGACCAGCTTGCTCTTAGTGCAGCACCTGCCGATATTATTGTTGATACACTTGATGTATTTGTAACAGGTGCAGTGCTGAAAAGTAGTACATCGTCAGACTATCTCACCATGCGCCTTGACAAAGAATATGGCACGTTGGTTTGGTCAGAGGACTATGACTATGATAACTTCTACGATGTGGGTGTGAGAATGGCAATGAGCAACGATTATGTGTATGTGACAGGCGCAAGTGGCAGCGATTGGGACGATGCACAGATAACCACTCTGCGTTACAACAAAAGTGATGGCAGCAATGGCAGTGCAACTACCTTCTACAACCCCTCCGAATACATTGATTTGCCTACTGATTTGGAAGTAGATTTAGATGGTAATGTGTATGTGTGCGGGAAGTTTGATACGGGCTCTTCTATTGATATCGTTACAATAAAGTTAGATGAAGTATTGGACACTGTCTGGACTGCGAGTTAGGATGGATACGGTAATGAAGACGTAGCAAATGCTTTAGAAGTAGATGGTGATGGTAATGTATATGTAGCGGGATACTCCATCAACGAAGACAATGAACGGGAAATGACCCTGCTCAAGTATGATGAATATGGTGAAATATTGTGGCAAAGATTTCACAAAGCAAGAGAAGGCAATGCGTCTGCCAGAGTGATGCAAGTGCTCGGAGACGAAATTTATGTTGGTGGTTACACTACTCTTGATTCACAGGAAGACTCTGAAGTCATAGTTTACGATTCAGACGGCAATTATGTCTGGAGTGAAACATTTGATTATCCCGGGTGGAATGACAGGGCAATTGACATAGAAGTAAACGATAACAATTCGCTGTACCTCATTGGGATTTCATCCAGTGGCAATTCAAGGAGATATTTCAAGACAGAATTTGTATGGTATGACAGGGATATAGAAATCTTCTTTGCCGATACACTCCCCTCCCATGTAGATAACGAATTGTTTGTCCGGTTCAACCCTAATGTGATGGACACGGCCATGGTGAACAATACAGACAAAATATTTGGCAACATCTCAGACTTTGTTAGTGCTGCCATGGTAGATTCACTTGAGCTATATACTGGAGTTGAACAGGAAAGAATAATGGCCATCAAAGTTATGAAACGCATGAATACAAACATGCAATACAGCACAAGCAGAAGAGGTGAAGAAGTAGAGATTCCGAAGTTTTGGAGTTATCTCATTCTTGATTTTGGTGAGGAGGTGGACGAACTCCAACTCGCTGCTGATTTCGGGGGCTTGTATCCTATGGTGATTACTACTGGGGTGAATCATGTGTTTGTGAGCACGGATTGCCAGACTACTACGCCAGGGATAGTAGGAGATGATTATGAGCCGTTTCAATATTTTATGGATTTTGATATTGAGAGTATGCATCAAGAAAGTGTGTTCAATATTGCTTATCCACAAATTTCCATACTAGCTGATGATGCTTGGTGCATCTCTCGTGGCGAAGAGTATATCAGGGTAGGTGTATTGGATGCAGGCATAAGGTATGAGTTAGAAGAATTTACCAAAGTAGATGGCAGCTCCAAGGTGTATGATGGTTATGACTATTACAGCAATGAGCCTATTACCGATTCCTTGTTAAGCACTGCTGGGCACGGCACCAGTGTCGCTGGTATTATAGGCGCTATCAGCAACAACGGGCTGGGTATTGTGGGTATAGCCGGAGGCGATATGAAGTATTTTGAGACGGAGTTGTTCGGTGACCCTAGCTATCCGGGATTGGATACTACTAACAAGACAAGTGGAGTGGCGTTGTTTGATGCAAAAATCGGGTACTCAGTCCTTCGTTTCGAAGATGCCGCCATGGAAGCAATTATTGAAAACTCATCTCATATTGACTCATTGGGATTTGGCAATGCAATTCACATTATGAATCACAGTTGGGGCAGTATGGCTTCATTTCCATATCCGTGGCGGTTGATGTCAACTGACAGCGGAGCATGGACAGGTCTGGCTGATGCCATGGATTACGCTGCAAGGAACCATGTCATCATGGCTGTGGCACGTGGCAATTTGGGCACCGATCAGGTGGTATATCCTGCTTGCTTCAACGATGAATGGATATTGAGTGTGGGTGCTTCATCGCGAAATGATGACGGTCAGGATGGCGAAAACGGTGGACTTGAATCAAACTTCTCTTCCTATGGCAAGACGATGGATTTTTTAGCCTGCGGTGACGAAGATGTTTTGGCCATCATCTGGGATGAGGAAATATTGAGCTACGATCCATTCACAGGAACCTCTGCGGCTGCTCCACACGCAGCAGGTATTGCCGCACTGATGCTCAGCTACAGCAACAGCCAAGAGCCGGAGGCGCAAAATCTGGCACCTGAAGATATAGAACGCCTGATAGAAAAAACGTGCCGTGATAGAGGTACGGACAACAACGAAAATGTTTTGGAATATGACGAGGCAACGGGTTGGGGCCACGCCACTGCCGGTGAAGCACTCAGGCAGGTAGCAGCGCCTGAATATCTGCTTCAGCACGAAGAATTTGAAGGCGGAACCTACACGCTTTATCAGGAGAATATTGTACTGCATTTGAATCACAATCTTGAATCCATCAAAGCCAATACCTACATTGCAGATGTGTACAAGGTTTCCTACACGGCAAGTCATTCTTTGCCATCCGGCTATGAATTGATTGACGCATGGCCCCTACACAGTTCATCTACACCCTACCAGCTTTATTACACCGAAGGTGGCAACAAATACTTGTTTGCAGATGAGCGCATAGACATCACAAGCGTCAATTCAACATCAGCCAACATAGAGGGCTATGTCTATCATATCAAGCAAATACAAGGTGGCAGTAGTGTCAATGTTTGGCTGCCATCAGACACCGGTGAAGATCAAAAATTTGCTTATACACTCCACTTGTTCGACCCTTCTGTCAACAATGTAGATGAGGCGAAAGTTTCGCTGTCCATCTATCCGAACCCTGCAAACGAATACTTGTACATCACCACATCATCTCATTTATCAAATTTGAATGGCGTTATATTCGATGCAGTAGGTAAACAAATAGATACAGTTATTGCCAACAATAGCATAGACATCAGTCATCTACAGGCAGGGTTCTACACTGTTGTAATTGTATCAGAAGATCGCAAGTGGATTTATAAATTCATAAAGGAATGAAACGCCTTATCGTCATACTCATTGTGCTGACATCCTCGCGGATGTCAGCACAATATGTACAAGATGTTATGCATATACACAACGCTGTCGGTGGTGTAGTTAGCGCCATTGCATCAAAGGGAGACAGATTTGTGATGGCCTTCGGGACGGGTGATTTCGTTCAATTTGGAGATAATGAACTTTATACTGACCTAGCCGACAAAGCTTTGATAGTCTTAAAATCCGAGAATCTCAGTACCATATGGACTTCAGGATTAGAGTTTGAGGAATATGATATCTCGTACATCAATGATGCTTCATTTGACAACGATGGAAATATTTACCTATGTGGTTCTTCACGTTCTGCATCATATTCTATTGGTGAGCTCCAACATACAGCCTCCGGCTTTGTGCTCAAATTAGACCCTGAAGGCAATCCACTTTGGCTACACGGTATAGAGCATTTTACACCTGAAAGTATCGCTGCCTCCATTGACAATGGTGCTGTCGTTGTCGGCCATTTCATAGATACACTTTCCTTCGCTGGTGATACCTACTTCAATCCAGATCCGAACGGAAATTGGTTTCCACCCATAGATGCCTGCATATTAAAAATCTCAGCTGAAGAGACCGAGGAGTGGGCACACGCATATTCAACCATCTATGATGAGGAATTCATTGATGTTGATATTGATCAAAATGGTAACATAGCTGTATTGGGGAATTCTCATTCTGATACACTATATTTCAATAACGAAATTGTTATCGATAGAACCTTTCTGTTCAATTATAGCCCCGATGGAGTGGAACAATGGTTTAGGGGTAATTCATCTCTTGTATCATTCGATAATGTCAACAGTGGCTTCTCTCTTGCTATAGAAGTTTCGGAAGAAGGTGACATACACTGGCTTCATTCATTTTCCATTTCTGCCGATACCCTTTTTACGCCTGTTGGCAATATTCTCAAGCAAGACTGTGAACTTTTAGACACCCATGCAATCAAAGCTGCATATAAGTTTAGTAATGATGGATTACTCATAGATGTCTTTGGATTTAGCTGCGTTGATATGTCCCAGAAGTGGGGTATGCTTCCAATTGGCAACCAATTGCTTCTGTCAGGCGAGTTTCGTTCAACCGTAAATATTACAGATGATATAACACTGTATAGCACCAGCTATGCAGACAATGGTTTTATTATGCTCTTAGACCAAAATATGGAACCCATCTGGCACATTCAGACAACGGAACAAAATGAAGATGCAAAAGTCCATCTTACCACATCAATAGCCCTGAACAACTCAGTGATAGTTGCCGGAGCATTTGAGACTGAATTTGCCTACGAAAACTATGCTTTTACACCTGATCAGGGCTTTGACAATATTCTCATATTGCTGGATACAACCAATTCAATTGGTGAAATGGACATGCCTTATATATCAGTATTTCCAAATCCTGTTTCCTACAATCTCTCGATCCAAAACCTACCCGCCACCACCACCCAAATAAAAATCCTCGACACCACAGGCCGCCTTTTAATGACTGAATACAACAAGCAACAAATAGATGTTGCGCACTTGCCAAGTGGAATCTACCTCATTGAAGTAAGCACAGATGAAAGCAGGGCTGTATTGAAGTTTGTAAAAGAATAATTAGTGGAATCAGAACACAACATGGGAGAAAACAACAAGCTCGACATTACCTCAACAGTTTTGGAAAAGTCAATAGATGCAGCTACTGGCTTTCTGTCCAAGCTGGTAAGCCCCTCTATTGAAACCGCTGGCTTGATTCTGAGAGACCATTTTCAGCAGTATAGATTCAAACAACAAATCAAACTACTACAGAAAACAAAACAAATTTGCGAAGCCAATAACATTTCGCATAAGAGCATTTCCCTCAAAATGCTTTTGCCATTACTCAATGATGCCTCTCTTGAAGAGGATGACAAAATGCTCGACAACTGGGCAGTGTTACTTTCCAATTTGGTAGATTCAGAACAGAACATTCAAAATCATGTTTTTCCCTATTTCCTTAGTCAATTGTCCTTAACAGAATTCAACTACTTAAAAAAAAATCATGCAGAAGTAATAGACCAATTCAAAAGTGATAGTCAGGCATTGGAACAGGCAACATATGATCTCGAAATAAGAAAACCGATTATTCAAAAGAGAATGGCCGAATTGAGAGCTGAAATAAAAAAACTCACAGATCAAGGTGCGAACCTTCCCGCATATTTTTCCGTCAACGATCAGATACAAATTTTAAACAAAGAGCACACAGATTTAATCAATAAATGCTTTACACTTTCATATCAAAAACCATTCAATTATGAAATTGGTGAAGACAACCTTCAACCATTCGAAATCGCAAATCTTGAACGCCTTGGCCTAATCCAAACTGTGAATTACCCAAGCCTTGAAAACAAACGACTCAGTGTCGAGGAAGACAGGTATGAACCTGAAGCTGGCTCCTTCATCGATTTCAACCTCAATGTCCAATCTGATTTCAAAATGTACTTCACAGAACTCGGCATCCTATTCATGAACGCATGTACCGAAAAACAAAATCAATACAGCCAACAAGACAAATGAATAAATGATTGAAAAAGTATTTGAACAAAGAACACAAGAAGCAATGACTAGTCGCACACCGCCACCAGTCCCACCCGTCC
>JBJXFP010000133.1:0-93035 GCA_046155615.1 Flavobacteriales bacterium
AAATTTCCTCCAAAGCCGCCTACATGGCTGATTGAGACAGCCGTGTTTGTAACAGTAATGCTGATATTTGGGTTGATAGCTGTGGTGAGAAGAACACGGTCAAAACCATCATCTACCACATATAAATCTTTTTTACCGTCAAGGTTAAAGTCGGCTACATCGAACATGTATGGCGCGCCTGTTGGTGTAAGGTTTTGCCAATTCACAAATGTTCCGGTGCCATTGTTGAACATCAGTATGGTTCCTCTTGCATTCCACGGAGCAACGCTGTATAGTGTAGTTGTTTTTATGATGTCGTTATCGCCATCATCGTCCATATCCAATATTTGGCAGGCGGTGCCAAAGGCGCTGTTGCGCAAGGCGCCAAGTCTTGTTGCCGCTTGGTCAGTAAAATGGCCAGTGCCATCATTGACAAAAAGAAAATCTTTTGCTACGCCACCTGAGCCGTTAGGGCGATAATTGGCAAAATAGATGTCAGGATGTCCGTCCCCTGTTACATCACCACCCCATACTGCACAGACGAATGGAGTGTCGTCCAGTGTTGACGGAAAACGAGTAGCTGATTCATCTGCCAATCCAAGCCAATTTCCATTCACATCTTCACCAAGATTCCGGTAGAAACTAGGAAGCTGCCCGAATGTGTTTGCTATGACCACATCCTTCCAACCATCACCAGTGAAGTCTCCAACATATACATCGCGCCCAAAGGTTGGAGTACTTATAAATCCTGGTGCCATTGTGGCTGTCATGTCTGTAAGTACACCGTTTACATTGATAAGCAGCAAGTCGGTTTTAGGTGGTTCTGTAGGAGCCGAAAAGGGTTCTTTACGTGCAACTACCAAATCATCAAGACCATCATTGTTGAGGTCAGCCGCCCACATATCCTTCTCTTCATCATCGCTCACTGCTACCGATGAAAGTACCAAGCGAGTAGAGGATTCATCTTGCCATTGTAGCCATTGGGCATTGGAGCCAACAGAGCAGGTAACGAATGAAATTAGGAAAAGGAAATTGCGCAAATACGCACGCTGAAATACGTAAAGTGATTTCATGTTTTGGAAAAATTTGTTTTGGTTAATTCGGAAAGATGTTCAAAGGCAATGAAGCAATCTTTAGCGACAAAGAAACAGCAAGCAAAGTCAAATGCTACTTCGGGGCAGGAAATATTGAATCGAAGATGTGAAAGCTGAATTATTGCTGCAAGGCGATAAGATAAAAAAGCCTGATACGATTGGCATCAGGCCATGAGGTTAAATACAATTGGTCACTTACTCTACCACCAATTTCAATCGTTGGTTGCTGAGTTCATTTTTTATCTGAATGATGTAGCTGCCACTTTGCAACAGGCTGCAATCAATTTGAGACAGTCCACTCAAATTAGAAATGAACAGTACCGATTGACCCAGTGAGTTTGTGATGATTACATCGCTGGGCGTTGCACCCAATAGCAAATTGGTAATGTCGTTAGCCGGGTTTGGATAAAGTTCAAATTGTTCCGTTACCAATTCATTCAAACCGACTATGCTCACTTCTGTTGAGGTAGCAATACAACCGTTTTGCAGGGTTGCCACAGCATAATACACTCCTGTTTGTGTGGCTGTAATGGTGTATCCGATGTTGAGCATCGGTGAGCCATTGAAAAACCATTGGACTTCACTTACAGCATCCAATATTTCAATAACAACGCCTTCTACTGAAATGTTCAATTCATTGCTTTCGCACTGGAAGATTGTTGTGGTTGTTTCATTGGTAGTGATGGGCGAATTCATATCAAAGAATATTTGCGCATCATTGTTTATCACGGTTCCATTTGGGAGATTCTGTTGTTGGTCTATTCTGAAATGAATGAATCCAATGCTGCCTTCAAAATTGCTTCCACTATCGGGCAGCATGATATTGTCAAACACAAAAGTGGCCAAGCCTGCCTCGCTAACACTTGCAGTAAATGGATGTGATGATGCTACCGGATCAAGCGTATTGAAAACTAATTGTGATGGAAGCTGGTCGCTTATCACCACATCAAAAGCAGTGGCTGTTCCTGTGTTTTGAAAGCGCACCACATAGTCGAGTGTGGTGTTGGGTGCAAGCATACCGAGGTCGCCTTCGCCATTCAGTTCGCGTTTGTCGTTAGGGTCATAAGAGCATAGCAAGGTTGACACTACCGGATCGGTTTCTACCAATTGCTCATCGAGGCCATCGAAATAGAATGTTTGCAAATTGAAAAAGAGTTGATCACCATTCTCAGCATTGTCCGGCATATCAAGCACCACGTTGAAGAATGCTGTAGCAGCAAAGCCAAGGCTTTCAAACGAGAAGTACAAATTGTTGCCGTCAATGAGGTATGGCGCAGGGTCAGCAGAGATGTACGTGCATTGCTCATCTATGGTATAGATGATGTAGCCGGCAGGTTGCGTGTTGCCATCGTTGCTCACTGAAATGTTTTGCGTATTCTCAAACATGCACCAAGTGTTGCTGTTTGAAATCTGACCATTCAAAATGGTTTGCGAATTTCCATTGGGCACTATGCCGAAGTTGTTGTTGATGCTTTCGTTTTGATTGTCGTCAAGCGCGGTAGTGAAGGATGTAGGAGTGGTTGTAGTCCATAGATCAGGATCTGCAATGAGTGCTACGGTATTGGTGCCATATGTGCAATAGGCAGAGTAGTATCCATCTTCATCGCTGAATTGTATAGTACCTGCTCCATTTGCATAAGGAAAGAATGGTAAAGGTTCTTCGCCTTCATCAAAGATTCCATTTTCATTTTCATCATAAAAAATGAAACCGCTTAATACCAGCTCAGGATAAATCATGTTCACATATTCATTTGTGATACAACCTAACAATGTAAGAGATGAAACAACAAGTGTATATGCTTCATTGTCATTTGGAATAAGCACTTCGGTGTAAGGTGAATTTGGATATTCTAATCCATCCGCAGGTAGCCATTGCCATTGTAAGGCATTGCTGCCTTCGAGACCGCTGCTGTTAGCATAAAGAACAGTGTTCCCACCATAATATTCAAATGAATTATTAAGAGAGATTACAATTGGATTTTCAATTACATCTATACTAAATTCTTCTGAGTATGTGCACCCAGCGTTGTCAATGGTGGTATATTGTAGGTACAACGTGCCGAGATTTGCGGTGTTCAAGGTAGCAACATCTGCATTCTCGTCCAGTGCCGTTATCACATCACCACTCCAATAAGAAGAAACTGCATCCTCATCAATGGTTGGCGTATAACTAAGAGGGCTGTTTTCAGTTGACATCGATATGCCCCAGCCAAAAATGTATCCGTTGTCTATTGCTAAATTATCAGTGACTGTAATTACCCAGGTTCCATTGATAGGGCATCCAATAAAATCACAGAAACTACCGCTTGGCTCGTAGGTACCACTGGGCAGAGTTCCACCTCCGGAATTTTCACCCCATGTTCCATTGCCGGCTGTAGGTGACCACCAATAGTCATAACCAATTCCCGGGTCCGCATTTTCGTTATCGAGCGCCTCGCCCAGAAAGGTGCCGCCACCTCCATTTACGCCCCATTCCACAAGATTTATTGAAGTGCCGTTCGGACATGTGAGTGCCACATTCAAATCACCCATATAGCTATGTTCTATGTTCAATCTTATTGCCTCTATATCTATACATGATCCAATGGTAGTTGATGAAGAAAAACCAAAAACTTGTATTTCAGAATTGTAACTGAAACCTGCACCATCTGCTATGTAAAGGGTTTCGTTGTTTTCATAAGAAGGATTGTTGTCAATGGAGACTGGACTAAATATGGCAGGTAACGAAACTTCAGCACCCGCACAAACTTCAATATTACTTGGCACATCTATCTCCGGTGGTCCAACAATTCCAACATTTAGTGAAGTTATTGATGCGCAACCAACATCATCAGTCACAACGAGGGTAGCTTCATAAATGTTGTCGTTTGAATAGGTGTGCATTGCGATTTCATTTGTAGTAATTGCATTATTTCCATCTTTGAAATCCCATTCATAAGACATTATGCTTTGCCCTTCGGCAGCAGTACTTCCTGCTGCACTAAACGATATTTCTTCGTACAAACATTTGAGGTAAATATTGTTTTCAAAAAGTGCGTCCGTAACCGAAGCTACTGCCACGGGCGGAATGCATGGTTGAGCACAGCTGATGGAAGCTATCCAACCTGTGTGACTTGCATTGGCTACACCCTGCGTTACAAACTCAAAAAACAAAGATCCAGTGGGATTGCCATTGGTTGCTGTTATAGTTTGACCAAGCAAAACATTGCCGGTATAGATTCCTATTAGCTGGTCGTCAGACGAACTTCCGTCATAAATCAATAATTTGTCTTGATTGACTTCACTTGTACCAGCATCCAAATCAAATTCTGTGAAGCTGATAACCGACTTGTAACCTGCTGCAACCGGAAACAAAGTGAAGGAAGCAGGTGAGTCTGCGTAAGGTGCATCTCCGCTGTTGTCCATGAATGTTCCACTACAGATATTGCCATAGCCATCTTGCATACAAACGATGTCGGGATTGCCGCACTGAGCTATAGCAAGGTTTTGAATCTGAGCCATGGTGAAACTCATAATTAAATGGAACAAGATTTTTTTCATGTTGGATAAGATTTGTTTCTGCATTGCTTTACAAATGAAAGCCAGATTGACCCTATGTAGCAATAGCAATTTAAGATGCTATTGTTTCATAGCCAATAAAAAGGGCCATCTCACATAGTAAGATGGCCCATTGTTATTTCGTTATTCTCTTACGAATTCAGCATCACTGGCATCACCAGCATCAGTATGTCTTCACCCGGTTGGTCACTTTCAGCTTGTGTTATGATTCCGGCACGGTTGGGTGCGCTCATCTCTATGTTGATGTTTTCTGAATCCAGGTTGCCAAGCATATCGCTAAGGAAGCGCGAGTTGAAACCAATCTCCATATCGTCACCGGCATAGCTGCATGTTAGGCGCTCCTGTGCCTCATTGGCGAAGTCCAAATCTTCGGCTGAGAGGTTGAGTTCGCTGCCACCAATTTTCAAACGCACCTGATGTGTGGTTTTGTTGGCATAAATAGAAACACGCTTGATGCTGTTCTGTAAATCCACACGATCTACTGTCAGTTTGAAAGGATTCTCTTTCGGAATCACCGCTTCGTAGTTGGGATACTTACCTTCTATGAGGCGGCACATCAAAGTCACGTTATCGAAACTGAACACGGCATTGTTCTCATTGTATTGCACTTGTACATCGCTTTTCAGTGGTGCAAGGCTGCCTTTCAATAGGTTCAATGGTTTTTTAGGAACAATGAATGTGGCTGCTTTTCCCCCAACATCGCTGCGTCCATAACGCACGAGCTTGTGTGCATCAGTAGCGACAAAGCGCATGCTCTTTTCATGTATTTCGAAATAGACGCCACTCATCACGGGGCGCATATCATCGCTACCAGCGGCAAAAAGTGTCTTGCTGATGGCGCGTCCCAAGGCATCGCTGCTAATGGTGAGTGACTGCGCATTCTCCAAAGCAGGCGCTTTCGGGAAGTCTTCACCATTCTGTCCTGTCAACTTATACTTACCATAGTCGCTGCTTATTTCAATGCCATAGGTTTTTCCGTCAATGGTGAATGTGAGCGGTTGCTCCGGCAGGTTTTTCAAAGTGTCAAGCAGCAAGCGCGCAGGCATTGCAATCATGCCGGAGTCTTTCGCTTCAATGGCCATATGCGTAGTCATGGCAGTTTCCAAATCGCTGGCGCTGATGGTCAGCTCACCTTTCTTTATTTCAAAAAGAAAATTGTCAAGTATGGGCAGCGTGTTGCTGCTATTGAGCACTCCCTGCAGCATTTGCAATTGCTTTAGAAGTGCGGTGCTTGTAACTATGAATTTCATTGTTGGAAAAGTTTGCTTTTCTTTTTTTAAAAAGGCGGCCAAATATATACGGGTGCGATTGGCCGGTGCGGTTACGAGGCAGATGGCCTAAGAAAAAGTTCTCTACCAATCAATCATTACTTCTCAACAATTCCCCTTCCGTCATCAACAATCCGTGGAGTTATCCCCAAAGCATCAACAGTGCTTGTATTACAAGGAGAGTAGAAAATAAGTTTGCTCGTTGTGCAAAGGAAGAAGACAGTCGCCAAATAGGTAGTGCCAAACACCTGACATCCGTCATCTGTCTTCGGTCTCTTTTTTCACAACTAAAATCCGAAATCAAACGATATGATAACACGCATCATCGGTATCAACACCGCCACCTACGTAAACGCAGAAATGCGCCTTGACGACTGCGACTCATTGCAGCTTGTGGGACCAAACAACGTAGGCAAATCCACCCTCATCTATACACTCAACTTCCTCTTTGTAGTGGATGGAAACAAGATGAGTTTCAGCGGACAGCGCAGAGGCGACAAGGAAACCATACACCACTATTTTCCTACGCACAACCAAAGCTACATACTGTTCGAGGTAAAAAAATCGAACCCATATTGCATATTGGTAAAGCGCGACAGCGAAGGTGAATTGGAATACTACCGCCTCAGTGGTGAATACAACCACGAGCACTTCTTCAAGCGCGATGGCGCGCAACAGCGCATACGCAGATGGGACGAAGTGCAAGACTTGCTCTTGGCCGAAGGTGTGGAGCTATATCTATTCAAAAGCAAAACAGAAGTATTCAATGCAGTGTACCAACGTGGGCGCAAGAACGATGCAGTGGTTTGGCTCGAAGAAAGTGTGCGTACTGATGGATTGAGCAACAACTTTTCGAAAGTGTATCGCTACCTGATCAACTCAAAACTGATCACCAACAAGACACTGAAGGAAAGTTTGATAGTGGCCGACAACCGCGAGCACGAAGGCATCAATTTCTCTCAGAAAAACAAAAAGGACATCACCGACCTGCTGCGCATCAACGATGAGATACGTGTAGTGAAGGGCATACAAAAAGACTTTGAAGAATTTCGTGAAGTGGTGAACCTCTACCGCGCCAAGTCGCGCATAGTGAGCGACCTGGTGTATGCCTTTGACAGGCAATACAACGGTGCATTGCAGGAATTGGATAGCACCCGATTGGAAAAGGAAAAGACCTATCAAACCACTTTGGTAGTGGTGAACGAAAAACTGAAACCACGGCAAGAAGACCTCAACCGTGAGATAGGCAAGAAGGAAACCGAAGTGGAAATGAAGGAGAAGGAATTCATCGGGCTGCAAACGCAATTAGAAAAAATCGCTTCTTATGAAGACAAGAAGTTTTTGGAAGAATCGCTCATCAACCTCGACCAAAAGCGGAAGGACATCGAGGTGCGCATCACCATGGTAGAGAATCAGAAGTTAGATTCAAAACACATAGAGGCGAAGTTGTCAAAATTTGACCATGACTGCGCCCGACTGGAAGCGCAGATAAAAAACTATGACAATCAGCTCATCCAAAAAATTGCTGATAACGAAGACACACGCAAAGTGCTCAACACCATTTTCTCGCCAGAGTTTGCGGCCATGCCGGACAAGTTGGTGAAGAAAAAAGTGACCAAGGGCGGCACCACCATGAAAATATTTGATGGTGAAATAGAATTGCCGAAGAAGATGGAATTGCGCGACATACCATCAGTGAAAATGCTGAAGGAAGAATTGAAAGAGGTGCAATCAGAAAAATCGGAGTTGGAAAAATTGTGGGCTGTGGCCTTGCACATAGACAAGACGCGCAAGGATTTGGAGAAAGTGCATTCCGAAATAGAAACCGTAAAAGACAAACTGCGTGCAATAGCAGAGAAACCCAAACTAGAAAAACTGAGCGGAGAACTCGGCACTGAACTGCGTACGATCAAAACAGAAAAGGAAGGATTGGAAACAGAACTTTCTAAACTGAAAAAAGAAATAACAGAGAAGAGCCTGCTGCTGGATGCCTTACGCGAAGACACGCGCAAATGCGAAGAGCGTCTCGTTCAACTTCGCTCGCGCAAGCAAGAGATTGAGCAGTATGGCATCAATCCAACGGAATACGATACAACAGAAACATTGGACGAAATTTTCAGCAAGCTGCAACACGCCAATGCAGACCGCGAATTGCTGAAAGTGAAAAAGGATCGGTCGTTCGATCAACTGCGCTTCAAAACCAACAGCGCCACCGCTGATGAAACAGAGTACATCAAATTCATAGAAGATGAAATAGCCTGCATACAAGACAAAGAGAAATCCATTGACGGCCTGCTGGGCAGCATCTCTACCCAATTCGCCAACCCTGCCTACAACCTACGCAAACGTTATGAAGAGTTCAAGACTTTCGTTTACAACCGATTCAACGAGAGCCTTGCCAAGACACGCATCAGCAACATAGAGTCGCTGAAGATCGAGTTGGTGGACAACAAGAAAATTCTGTATGAATTAGAGCGCATAGCCAGCATCGAAAATCTAAACGCCCAGTTGAGTTTTGAGTTTGAAAATGCAGAAGACCTAAAGATTCTGAACCACTACTTAGACACCGGCAAGACCGTTGACTTCGAAGACCTCTTCGATATTGAGTTGGTGCTGGATGTAAAAGGTCAGATGAAGCGTGTTGACTTGAAAGAACAAGTAGAAAGCGATGGAACAGACCGCATGATCCGATTGGTGATTGTAATGGCCATCATCAACCGCTTAGCAATAAGCAGCGAGGACAATAAGATTGCGCTATTCATAGATGAGATTGGAACAATTGACGAACACAATCGCCCACAGTTGGTGCAGTTCTGCAAAGAGCACAACTTCATTCCAATTTTTGCAGCACCGCAGCCTTACGATGGATTCAGCAAATACTATTTCATCTTCCGCTCTAAAGGCAAAATCAACCTCAACGACAAGCAACATGCTGTGAGGAGGGAGGAGTTAAAGATTGAGAATAATTAGCGAATGAACTGATTAGCGAATTAGCCAATTTGAGAATAAGTTTTAGAAACTTAAGATTCATCAATCAATTGCGATCTGAATAATTGAATAAACCAATGGAAGAAACCTTACTCATACAAGAAGAAACACACACACTGCAACGCCCCAGCTATTTCGATTTAGAAGAAATACAACAGGTAAAGTTGAAGTACACATTAGTTGAGATTTGAGATGTGAGTATTGAGATTTGAGACAGGCTTGACCTTTCAAAGCTGAGACCTTCTCAATACCCAATACTCAAAACCCAATACCAAGCACATGATAAAAGCCGAACCACGGACCATACTCAGTTTTTTGCACTCGCACTTCGATGTGATGCGTGATCTGTTTGCCTATCAAACTGCGGATGGACTCATCACCAAAGAAGCCTATGACGGGCTAGTACAAAGGCATGGCCACACCATGAACCTGCGCCTGCGCGAGTACCGCGTGATACGCAGCATGGGCAGCGACTTCGAGATGCGCGATGTGTATTACAAACTCATGGAGTTTTTGCTTTTTGAATTCAAACCACTACTGCCTGAAACCATTGAGAAGTACAAAGGCAGCATTGGTGACTTGTTCTTGAAAATTCGCAAATACGAAAATCAAGACAGAGACATCCTACAAGAGCGCATCAAAAACCTTTCGCATCAGGTGCGTGAGTTTGTGGATTTGGTGGAGCGAAATACATTCCGCTTGCTGGCTGAAACGCGCGATCTCAAATCAAATCTTGAACGCATAGAGTACCGCGAGAAAGTTCACAAAGCTTCTTTCTGGATTGAATACTACATTCTTCCGCTCAACCGCATATTGGATGTGAAGCATTCAGAGTCTGTTACTAGCACCATCATGGATGTGAGTGAATATGCAAACAGAAAAAGATTGGAGATAGCTGATGAAACTGTGCGCACCGAGTTTGAAAAGCTCTACATCCAACTGATTCAAACCAACACAGACCTGTTGCGCCAAAGCAAAGTGCTGGTGAATGAGCTTTTGCCTTTGCTGGAGCGTATCCGCACCGAATCATTGATACTCACAGGATGGATAGAGTTCTTGCGCAATCCATACAAGATGGACACACCACCGCTGCTGAAAGGAAGCCGCACGATGGTGTATGCCAAAGACATGCTTTACAAAGTGCGCGAGTTCTTTGAGCAGTTCAGTGCGAATGAGCCAATCACCATTGAAGATGATGTAGTGAGTTTCGACAAGTGGATTTTCGACCGCGAACACTTCAAAGGCAAGTTGGCAGCACAGTTACCTGTTAATGATTTCTTCGGGTGGTGCTACAAAGAATTGCAAAAAGATTTTACAGAGATAGAAACCGAAAAATTCTTTGCGCTCTGCGGCCTACTCTTCGACAGCGATTTGCAGATAGACTTCCCCAAGAAGCAGGAACGCGTGAATCTGACAACCACAACATCCAAAATTTCATTCCCAAAACTGAAAGTAGAACCCGCAATCAAAATTTGACAATGAGTCAATTTGAAAATTTGAAAATGGTTTCAAATTCTCAAAATGCTCACTCGTCATTTTCAAATTCTCAAATTTTCAAATTACCCCATTGAATCATGGTATATCCAGCCAACCACCGCCAAATAGTTGAAGAACTGATGAATGGAAAATTCATCCTAAGCAACGAGGAACACTTCAATGCAATGAAAGAGAACGAAGCATTCTATACAGAATTTTTCAAAGTATCGTTCGACCTTGATCTGCATTTGAAAACAGAATATGCTTATCTGTTGAGTAAGGACACGCAGGAGAATTTTTCGCGTGATGTGAGCATATTTATAGCCATACTAAGTTATGAGTTAGACAAGGATGGCCGCAACTTCATGGAGGCGCTTGAGTTCAACGAATTCACTTTTGAGGAAATAGACCGCTATTTCGACAACTCATCTTTCATTGATTTGATTGAAAGCAACAAAAGCCTGCGCGAACCTGATGCGCGCAGAACACTGATCAATGGTATGCACCGCAGAAACATTGTGACCAAGAACTTTGAAGACCGCTTCTCATTTACACAAGCGCACAAGGTGTTTGTTGACTTTGCGAAAGAACTTGCAATGAAGCGGATGAGGACGGAGGAAGTGGTTGCGGCTAACTAATCCAGCTCCAACAACATCACACTCTTTGGTGCAAGTTTGAGCGTTGTTCCCAGAACATGTTGTTCACCACTGAGAATGTCTGATGCAACTGCTGCCCCCTTGATGCACTCAGCAAAACGACTGAGGTCTAAATCAAATGCGGTTTCATTGCCATTGTAGATGCACATGAGCGTGTGTCCGGCATCATGGCGGAAATAGACATAAGTATTGTTTTCAGGAACGAACTGAGTGAGCAGGCTGCGGCCAAACCATGCATTGGTCTTTCGCCAATTGCCAAGCTTGCTGCAAAACTCAAAAGCCTCTTGTTCTTGTGTCGTTCTGTCGAGTACTAAAAATTTGTTCAGTGTATCTGTAGGCCAGCCACCGGGAAAGTCTTGGCGCACCAGGGCATCGGGGTTGGTATGTCCTGTCATCAGCAGTTCGGTGCCGTAGTAGATACAGGGTATGCCGCGCAGAGTGTAAAGCATGGCCATGCCCATTTTCCACTTGTTGTAGTCTTCGCCCACCATGCTATAGAAACGACCGAGGTCGTGATTGTCAAGGTGGGTCACGTTCATGTATGCATCTTTGTAAAGCAGGTCTTGTGTGAGTGTGAGTTCAATGCGCCTGAAGCCTTCCTCCCAGCCAAAGTTTTCATTCAGTCCTTTGGTGATGGCGTAGTAAAGCTGAAAGTCTGTGACGCCATGCAGCCCGGAATCAAACTGCTTATTTAGTCCATTACCGGTCGTGAACCATGACTGCACTTGCGGGCCTTGTACCCATGTTTCTCCAAACAAGAAAAAGTCAGGATATTCTTTCAGTATGGCCTCGTTCAGTTGCTTCATGAAAAGCTGATCGGGATATGCGTAGGTATCAATGCGGAATGCATCAATGCCCGCGTCCTCAATCCACCAGATGCTGTTTTGAATGAGGTATGCTGCTAAGTGCGCGTCTTGTTGGTTCAAGTCTGGCATGTGGTGGTCGAACCATGCATTGCTCATTATGTTTTTATCAAAGTTAGATGCATACGGGTCCATCAGTGTTTCGGCCCTGTAACTTGTTCTTGTAAATTGCGGAAACCAATGCACCCAGTTGCTGTCAGGCAAATTTTTGTGCAGATAATGTTCGTTGCCCCAATGGTTGTACACAACATCCCACACCACCTTCATGTTTCTTTTGTGCAGGCTATCGCAAAGGTTGCGGTAGTTATAGTTGGTGCCAAGGCGCTTGTCCACCATATAGTGATCTGTAAATGCGTAACCATGATAACTATCGCGGGGCTGATCGTTTTCGAGCACCGGATTTAGCCACACGGCAGTTGCGCCAAGCTGTTCTATATAGTCAAGATGATTTATGATGCCAAGCAAGTCGCCACCGTGGCGGCCTTTCAGAGCACTTCTGTCGCAAATAGGTTCTTGCATGGTTGCCACGGCATCATTGCCGGTAAAGCCATTGCTGAATCTATCCGGGAAAACAAGGTAGATGAGATCAGCCGGTGAAAGACCACGCGCGTGTGCAACTTCTCTCTGCTTTATCTCATAGTTCAACTCAGTACTTTTTCCTTTGGCATTGGTGAAGGTGAAATGACATGGACCTGCATGTTTGCCAACTATCAGTTTCAGATATATGTATTCTTTGTTAGCCGCAGGTATGGCTTCCACCAGCACCGTTTCTTTTGGGCCGTGTGTCAATTGAACTGTGCAGCCTTCCAGATTTTGTCCATGCACCAGCAGTTCCAGTTCCTTGTTTTCCATACCGGCCCACCAGTATGGCGGGTCCGCGCGCAACATCATGGGGCCATACTTTTTCTGCACCAACATGTGGCTGCATGAGCATAAAGAGCACATGAAAAAAAGGACACACAGAGAGACAGCATTCAAATTCTTGATAAGAAAATTCATACAAAAATTGTGATTAGGGTTTTGCAGCCCGTGAAAGTATATACTTTTGGCTAAGTGTATTATTTACACATAGTGAAACAAAAATCAAATACAAATACAAATGAAAAGAATTTACTTATCCATGATGGCGCTATCTGCATCGTGTTGGCTGGGCGCAGTGAACCTGACACTTCAGGTGGACATGACTAATCAAACCGTTAGCGGAGATGGTGTGCATGTGGCAGGCGACTTCAACTCGCCTGAGTACAGCCCGGGAGTTACCAATGCATCTTATGTAAACTGGACACCTGCGGCAGTGATGCTTGACAACGGAGGCTCAGGCAACGTGTATAGCTACACTTTTGCAATGAATCCGGGTATTTACACCTTCAAATTTTTGAATGGCAATGCGTGGGGCACTGAAGAGAGTGTGCCCGAAGGCTGCCAGGTAGGAGGAGGCAATGGCAACAGATATGTGCAGGTGGGTGCTACCGATGTTACTTACAGTGTATGCTATGGCGAATGCGCAGCGTGTGGCGAAAGGGCTGTATCATTTACAGTAGATGTGTCACCACTTGCTGTGGTAAACCCGGCAGGCATAGGAGTTTACATTGATGAGTGGGCCGCTATTTTTCCATTGGTAAACTTCAATGCCGCATCGGATATATGGAAAGGAGTGGTAGGCATAGGCACTAACGACATGATAGAATACAAATTCGTGAATGGCCTTTTGTTAGAGAACACATTCGAAGTAGTGCCGGCAGAATGCGACAATGCCGGAGGCAATCGCGAACTGGCAACTCCCGACCCAATGAATGCTGCACCAACAGTATTCTGGGAAGCCTGCACCTGGGCTGAGCCTGTAGAAATCATTTTTAATGTGGACATGACCTTGGCCTGCGTTGCCAGTGGCGAGGTGGTAAACATCATGGGAAGTTTCCCCGGCAATGGATGGGCCACCGCATGGCCAATGACCGATGACGGTGATGGCACATGGAGCTATACAGCACAACTACTGCCGGGAAGCTACGAGTACAAGTTCAGAGTAGGTGATGGTGGCTGGGAGAGTATCAGCAACAGGCAGCTTGTAGTAGTTGATGCTATGCCTGAAACATTGCCCAATGTGTGCTTCAATTCGGCTGACCCATGCACAGGCAATGCATTTTCACCAGCTGATGTTACTTTTAAACTCAACCCAGGCTCGAACCCTGTACCGGTAGGCCAGTTCTGCTGGGTGATGGGCGACTTCACCGGATGGCAAGGCGGTGCATTGCAAATGACAGGACCAGATGCAGACAATGTATATAGTGTAACCATACCTGACTTTTGTCCGCAGAGTGGCGCTTACAAATTTGCCATAGGAGAAAGCAACCTGAACACCGGCACCAACTGGCTGGAAGAGTCAGCAGACTTTTCGGCAATAGGTGGCTGTGGCGTGGACAACGGAACCTTCTCTGACAACCGTGTATTCACACGTATAGATGAGCTGCCACTTACACTTTGCTTCACTTTCAACGAGTGCAATTCATGCATCATAGCGGTAGAAGAAAATGAAGTAGTAGCCAACCTCAATGTTTATCCCGTGCCTGCAGAAGGTATGTTGAATATAAGTTTCGATGCGATGCTCGCACAAAACATAAGCATCAGCTTATCGAACAACATGGGCCAAATTGTGATGACTCACAATGCAGGCACCTTGGCCGGCAACAGCATAGTGCAGCTGAATGTGGAGCACCTTGCCGCAGGCATATATACCTTGCAGATGAGCAATGGCAGCGCTGTGCAGAGTGTACTTGTTGCAGTGAAATAAGAATCATAAATCATTAGCATCGCTGCATTTTCAACTCCATAGTTGAATGATGCGGATGCTACAGAAAAGATCGCATTTAGCGGTCTTTTCTGTTTTTAGAGAAGGCTCTTGCGCTTTCCTTTCCCATATTGCACGGCAAAATGAAAAGCAGATAAATTTTGAGATAAATCACAGTCCAATATATTTGGCCTTTGCATAACCTATTATTTCTAATCATCTACCAAAATCCATAACCACCAAAAAAGCATGAAGAGAAGTTTACTCCTTGTTGGCGCCATGATGATGTGCGCAGCATTTGTTACCGCTCAGGTAACCGACATCAGCGTAGAAACCTACTATACCGATGATGCCTCGGTAACGGGCTATCCGGCTGACCACACCACCTACCGCATTTATGCCAACTGCACCAATGAGGAAGACCGTGTGACCTCAGTTTTTGGCGATGCCAACGCTCCGCTGATTCTCACAGTTACCGGTGGTATCTGGAACCACGCAGCAGGTGGCGTGCTGGGCACAGGTGCCAACTGCACCGTATTTGCCGGATTACCAGCGGCTGAGTACGATTCATACGTTACATTCGACTACACCTGCAATGCCCCGGGCAACAACACTATATACTCAGTGGAAGATGTAGGCCAGCCATGGAAGACTGCCGCATTCAACACTACACCATACGGCCAGGTGAATACTATGATAAACTCTACCATTGGTGGTGCATGGTTTGGCCTGCCCGATGCAGATGATGATGCAGGTGACAACACACGTGCAGGCGCTGACCTTCAGGTACTCATTGCACAGATAACTATTCCGAACAGTGGAAGCATTTGTGGCATCTTCAACATCCAGTGCTTTCCTGATTATCAGGACAACAACGACCCATACATAGAGCAATTCGGAATGCAGTTCGGCACCATTGACTGCGGAACTCCAGGCTGCACAGATGATACAGCACTCAACTACAACTTAAGTGCGGACTTCGACAATGGCCTTTGTCTTTTTCCATGTGGATTGGAGTTTGACACTGAAGTAATGCAGCCCACCTGCTCTTACAACACCGATGGCAGCATCAGCTTTACCGGAACAGGCAATCAGGACTTCATGGTACACACCTTTGAAGGTGATGATCTGGGCTTGCTGGCGGCCACAATAAACGGTCTGGGCAATGGCACATACACGTTACAACTGCACGACACGCGTTTTGACAACGATATAATGAACCCCGGTGGTATATATGGCGACTGCACGGTGATGATGGATGTGGAGCTGAATACCGAAGCCATAGTGTTGGACATGCCTATGAGCGATGCACTTACCTGCTTCGACAGTGCTGATGGCTGTGCTGACCTAATGGGATACAGCGGTGGCACAGGAGATCTCACTTTTGACATCATGGATGAGTTTGACGTGGAAGTGGCTGGTGACCTGGCAGGCCCAAGCTATTGTGGCATTGAAGGTGGTATGTTCTACTACATAGCTACTGATGAAAATGGCTGCGAAGAAGTGTCAACCATGTTCGAAGTAGTGGAACCTGGCAGTATAGCACTATTGGAAGGCGCAGAACTTGCAGCCTCATGTTTCAACAGTGCTGATGGTACGCAGGTATTCAACTTCGGTGGTGGCACTGGCGACCTCGATTTCGAATTAGATGGCAATGGCGACTTTGAAATAGAAGGTGGTGCATTTAATCTGGTATTGAACAACATGGTTCCAGGTGACTACACACTCTATGCTCAAGACGAAAACTTCTGTCTGGGCTCTACAACTTTTAGTGTAAGCGGTGGCCCTGAAATTTTTGTAGATACAGACACCGAATCACCACTTTGTAATGGCGACAGCAATGGCAACATCACCATCAATGCCACAGGCGGCACTGGCACATTCATGTACAGCGCTGATGGCAACGTGTATGATGCTGGCAATGTGTTGAGCGGCTATGGTGCAGGCGACCATATGGTATTTGTAATGGATGAAAATGATTGTGTGGCCCAGGCCTTGGTATCGGTATCCGAACCTGAAGCACTTACTGCAACAGCTGAAGGCACCGATGTGCTGTGCAATGGTGATGCGAATGGAACCATAACCATAACTGCCGTTGGCGGAACTGTTATCTATGCTTATAGCTTAGATGGCGTGAACTACAGCATGTCTCCGTTGTTTGAGGATTTAGCTCCAAGTACCTATGAGATATATGTGGAAGATGCCAATGGCTGTCAGTACAATGATGTGAATGGTGCAACCATAGGCGAGCCTGCTGCATTGGATGCTACGGCAGATGCTACTGATGTAACCTGCAATGGTGACGATGATGGAGAGATACTGATAGATGCCACAGGTGGCACTGGCCCATACGAGTATAGCGCAGGCGGAGCACCGGATGATACCAATCCGATAACAGGACTCGACCCAGATACCTATGATGTAGTGGTGACAGATGCTAACGGTTGCGAGTTTACCATAAGCAATGTGGAAATAACCGAACCCGTAGTGCTGAGCATTGACGGCCTAACACCTGACCCGATAGATGAAACTCCGGGTGGTAACTCTACTTATGATGTGAGTGGTGGCACAACCCCCTATGAATATGAGTGGGTATATGATGGCGATGTGGTTGGTACTGATGAAGATTTAGATGACATAACTGATGCCACAGAAGCTGGAGCCTACACCCTTACTGTGACAGATGCCAATGGTTGCACCGATTCGCAAACCATAAACATAACAGGATTGGACGAACTGGGATTGCTATACAACATAAGCATATACCCCAACCCTACACAAGGTCTGGTGCTGCTGAACATGAGCGGACTTCAGGGCGAGAAGGTGACACTGCAACTGACTGATGAGGCAGGCCGCATAGTGCTGGCCCGCGAACTGGGCAATGTGACAGGAGTACGCACAGAAACCATTGATGCTACCCAGTGCGCTGCGGGCGTGTATCATCTGCACCTGATAGTTGGCAGCGGCACACACACCGCAAGGCTGGTGATTCAATGAAGATAAAATAAGTTTGAAATAGATTGTATGAAAGAAATCCTCCCCCTGCTATACAGCAGGGGGAGGATTTTTTTTGTAGAACACTTTTGAGTTTCAATTGTCACCCGCTTTACAAGAAAAGCCTGCAACAGAGCCTTGAGTAATTCATCTACCGCACAACCAACCTCGTGGTTTGCACATGCACAGCATTGCTCACACTTAGGTAGTACACTCCTTTGGCCAAATGTGAAATATCGAGTTGCGATTGGCCTGAGGGCAATACCTGTTGCAGTATCTGTTTTCCATCTGCATTGGTTATCCATATAGCGGCAGCAGCGCTCAGTTCTATCGTTATCATTTCAGTTGCCGGATTTGGAAACACCAGCAGCGGGCTTGCCATATACAATTCGTCTGTCTGCACTATCACCTGCTGATAGTAATGAAAGCAGCCGCCATCATCCACATACTGCGAATTGCCACTCTGGTATTCTAAGTGGCCCCAGTATTCGTGCGTCATGTTGCCATACATATCATATTCATAAAATGTATCGTTGTTGAACCATGCATTGAAAGCCCATGTGAAATGGATGAAAGCTGTCAACTGCTCTAACTCATCGTAGCTATACTCCTCCTTGGCATAAGGCTGCTTGCTGAGGTCAAAATATTCAACCAAAGTGAGCAGGCCATCTGTATAGGTATAGGTGGCGGTGTTCTCCGCATTCCAGATGTCTAAATAGAAATAGAACCCCTCTGATGAAATGTGACCTTCACTGTCGTTTTCATATTCCGTTTTGTAAGAATCAATCCATTGCGATACATCCCAATATTGGTTCAGTTGCAGGCTGAGTATTCCGTTGCCATCATAAGTATTCAGTGTCTGATTGGTGTTTACCCACTCGGTGCCATTGTGGGTTTGCATGGTTATCTGCAGCACATGGCCCTGGGCATCGTTCACCAATGTTTCCTGCCACATATAGGTTACCACACCATCCATCATGTCTATGTAAACATGTTGAATCAGCCAACCGTTGGCGTCATATTCCATCCATTCTTTGTGAATGATTTGGAAGGTGGTCCAGTCGTCAGCATGATATACTACCATGGAGTCTTGTTGTTGGCCTGTATAATAATAAGCCACCGAGTCAGTATAGGCCTCGCTGCCATTGTAGCATAAGCTGTGTGTGCGGATGTATTGCGCATGGCTGCTAATACAGGTTGAACACAATGCGATAAATGCAAGTAGATTTTTTAGCATGGCTGGTAAATTTTGATGAATCAAACCTAAAGGAAATTTCCTAAGATTCAGCATTTTGACCAGATACCCGTTTGCGATACACCTCATGGCATGTTGCCTACGCGAACACCAATCCACCATTGTGTGAATTTTGTTTGTTGTGGTTCAGGAAATGTGAAAACATCTTCGCTCATGGCCTGCTGCATGGAGTATTGTGCACACAGCCACCAACGGCCTTCTTTGGAGAGTGGAAACTCCAACCTGAATGATTGATAAGGCGTGCGTTTCTTATCACTCAGTGTTGTCCATCCTGTCAGGATCACACGGAAGTCGGAGTGTGTTTTGCTCATGCCATACTCTGCGCGGAATACAAGTGGAGTGCTCAGGTAAAAAAGTGGCCCATCGAGGTTGGGCATGGTCAAGTCGCCCACGCGTGCCGCTCTCCATCTGAAGTCAATCCCTGCCAATGCTCCCCAGCGCTGTGTTCGCCAGCCCGCCATGCCGAGGTATCCCATGCCTATGTTCATACTGAATTTCGATTCAAACTCTTTTGCCTCGCCTGTGCCAGTGGAGTGTCTGTCACTCTTCAGCACACCCATATCCAACCCGAAGTAGAAGGCATCGTGTATGGCAAAGCCATCCCAATCTTCTGAAAAGCCGGAGAAGATTTTTACCTCGTTCAGCAGATGCACACCATGTGCAGTGCGCAAGCTGCTGTCAGGAACTTGCATACTCCACTGTGTGTAGCCAAGGTCCACTCTGAGGAATTTCCGAATGCCCTCTTCACTGATGTAGATGTATTGTTGTGCAACAGCTTTGCTGTAAATGGCAACAGAAAGAGCGAGCAATAGGAGCATTTTTTTCATGATGATGGTGTTTGATTTATTCATCATCAAATCAAGGCTACCCGCAGGCCTTAGTCAATCACACTTTAGTAGTAGGCAGATTGTATTGCAAAGCACCAATTCATTTGCCTGTCCCTATGGGGTCATTCTAAGCTCAGTTTATTCTGAGCTTGTCGAAGAGTCGAAGGGCACAACTCATAATCCATCTTTGCAACATGCAACAAATCACTTATGCTGAGTTTGAAAAAGTAGAAGTACGCACAGGCACCATCCTGTCAGCAACTATCTCTGACACTGCAAAGAAACCTGCCTACGTGCTGCAAATAGACTTCGGCAGCGAAACCGGAATAAGGAGAAGTAGCGCACAGATAACTACCTACTACACCACAGCACAGTTGGTTGGTCTGCAAGTGGTGGCAGTAGTCAATTTTCCACCCAAGCAAATAGGCAAGGTGATGAGCGAATGCTTAGTACTGGGCGTAGTGCATGCTGACGGCAGCGTGGTGCTGTTACAAACCGAACGCACAGTGGCCAACGGATTGCGCATAGCCTAATATGCTGTTGTGGTGGTATCCGTTGGCCCATCCACTTCTTCTATGCTCATCAGTATTTTGTTCATCAGGTCTTGGTACTTATTGCGGAATTTATCCAAAGTCCATGTGCTGAATTGGTAGTAATGTGCCCGGCCCTCCACCACGTTAACTGCATGGTATATTTTCACTTTTGAGCCTTTAAATGGTTGATCAGTTATCATATCGCCAGACAAGTCAAACAGTTTGCAAAGCAGCGGGCCTATGTTTTCAGTTCGCTGACCGCTATATCGATCTGTTTTTTCAAGAGCATTTCGATAATTGTCCATCACAAAATCAGCATAGCCTGCGAGACCATTTGCAAAGGCGCCATCTTCATAATTCGCAAAGTAGGCATCCACTTCATCTTTCCGTTCCACTATCACTTGGGCATATATCTCTTTCAAATTGTTGCCATAGCCAATGGTTGCATCCGGACTAAAGTCCTCACCTAACGATGTCATATAGTTAGGCAGCCGTATGCGAAATCCATCAGCTTCCACCACCTGCCACTTCACTTTATCTTTATTTCCATTCCGCAGTTGGTCACAGCTTGTTGTGCTTATCAGCAGCAGTAAAATCAGCAAGTAAGGTCGTTTCATTCCCTTCATGTTTCTTGCAATAATACTTGGCCATGTGCGAGGCTATTTTCGCGTCTTTAAGAAAAACGTTCTGCTCTGCCTTTTTTATGTCAGCCAAAAAACCTGCGGTACTCTTCATATTCATCACAGTGCTTATCGACAGTATCAGTTTTGGAATCATCATACCGGTTTTTCCAAAGCTGGTAATGACCATGGAAAACTGTGATGAAAGCCAGGCCGCGGTGATAGGGGGTTGGTTGGTAGCCGTGTTTGCCATGGCTCAGTTCGTGTGTTCGCCTATCATGGGGGCGCTCAGCGACAGGTTTGGCCGCAGGCCTGTATTGCTTGCTTCGCTTTTTGGTTTTGGTCTTGACTTTTTGCTGCTTGCATTTGCTCCATCACTTTGGTGGCTTTATTTGGGCCGCATCATAGCCGGTATAATGGGCGCCAGCTACACTACTGCGGCAGCATACATAGCCGACATAAGTACAGACGACAACAAGGCTAAAAACTATGGAATGATTGGAGCGGCATTTGGACTGGGTTTCATCATTGGACCGGGTGTAGGTGGTTTGCTGGCTGACTTCGGTACGCGGGTACCATTCATAGCATGTGCCTGTCTTTCACTTCTGAACTGGCTTTATGGATACTTCGTTTTGCCCGAGTCATTGAAAATGGAAAACCGCAGACCTTTCAGTTGGAAGCGCGCAAATCCTGTGGGCGCATTCATGCAACTGACTAAATACAAAAGCATTTTCGCAATGCTCGCTGCTTTCTTTCTGCTCTATCTGGCTGCCCAGGCTGTAATGACCAACTGGCAGTATTACACCATGCTCAAATTTGGTTGGCACGAAAAACAAATTGGTCTCTCCATCACCATAGTGGGGCTACTGCTTGCGTTTGTACAGGGTTTTCTAGTACGTGTAGTAAATCCGAAAATTGGAAACATCAATGCAGTTATCGTTGGCTTGGTGCTTTATGTGATTGGTATGCTGGCCTTCGGTCTGGCACCCACCGGCCTGTTCATGTACTTCGCGTGCATACCCTATTGCTTAGGGGGCATCAATGGGCCAGCCATGCAAAGTATAATGAGCGATTCGGTGCCCAAAGACTCACAAGGCGAGTTGCAGGGCATCATCACCAGTGTGCAAAGTGTTACATCCATCATCGGCCCCGTCATGATGGCAGGCATATTCAAGCACTTCACCATAGTGTCTGAGGTGAAATTTCCGGGTGCTGCATTTATCACCGGTGCTATACTCATTTTCCTCGCACTCATCATTGCATATATCTCTTTAGAGCATCGCCTTAAGCGCAGGCGCACTGAAAACATAATGGATGAACCCATTCAATCATGAAGAAGAACAAAGCCATCTTCTTTGATCGCGATGGTGTCATAAACCATGACCCGGGCGACTACACCATGTCACTTGCCGGATTTCACATACTGCCTACTGTAACGGATGCTTTGAAAATGGCCACAGATGCAGGATTCAAAGTGATAGTGATAACCAATCAGGGTGGAATAGTCAAGGGACTCTACACTGCTGATGAGGTAGAAAAAATGCACAGCCACTTGCGCTCAGTTTGTGAAAAGGCGGGTGTTGAAATAACCCGCATCTACTACTCGCCCCACCATCCCGATTTTGGAAATTCACTCAGCCGCAAGCCACAGCCGCTGTTGATGCAAAGAGCACTTGCACGATATGATTTAGATCCATCGCAATGTGTGATGATAGGCGACCGCGAGCGTGATGTGCAATGCGCCAATGCAGCAGGTGTAAGAGGTGTTCTTATGCCTACCAATGCACCTTTGATTGACTTTGTAAAATCATTTTTGCAAGAACAAAAGCAAGCATGAACTACGTATTTCATCGCGGAGAATATGTGAACGAAAACCAGGCGACCATCACGCCTGAGAATCGTGCATTTCGCTTTGGAGATGGTTTTTTTGAAACTATCAGGGTCATGAATGGCAAGGCTGTTTTTCTTGAAAATCACTTTGCCCGAATCATGGACACCTGCAAGGCAATCAAGATTCAACCTGCTGAAAATTTTTCAATTGATCTCCTATCAACTCAAATACAAGGACTGCTTTCGCGCAACGGAATAAATGCCGGTGGTCGGTTGCGCATTACTTTTTTCAGAAAGTCAACCGGCTTTTACCTACCCAAATTTGATGATCTTGGCTATTACATGCAGGCTGATGCCATAGTGGACAACGAGTACAAACTGAATGTGACCGGGCGAACGGTGGACATATACACAGAGTTCAAAAAGGACATCAACAAACTATCGATTTACAAAACACTCAATGCGCAGCTCTACATCATGAGTGCGCTGAACTCGCGCGAAAAAAATCTTGACGAATCGCTAATTCAGAACAACAAATTCTCCATTATAGAAGCCACAAGCAGCAACGTATTCATAGTGAGCAATGGAGTGCTGTACACACCAACACTCGAAGATGGATGCGTGGCTGGCACCATGCGCATGAACATTATCAACCTGGCTCTTGACAACAAAATAAAAGTGTATGAGTGTACATTGAATCCGCAAAACCTGCTGAGTGCTGACGAGATGTTCTTGACCAACGCAGCCCGCGGTGTGGAGTGGGTGGTGGCTTACAGAACAAAGCGTTACTACAACGATATGTCAAAGCGCATCGTGACCATACTGAACGAGGCTGCACGAGCCTATACCGCGCCCATCGTGCAATAATTAGGAGTGTACCATCACATGAAGAACCCCTCCGCTGCTCTACAGCAAGGGAGGGGTATTACTTCACTTAACCAAAACCAAGCGTTGCCTTCTACATGAGTGCCATATTGTGGCATTTGTTTCAACACTTTCTATACAGCATTTACATTGTTTACGATATTGCAATGGTGCGCGTGACTTCTTTCTCAGTCACTATCTTTTTAGGCAAAGTCAGTTGCAGCACGCCATTTTTATAAGAGGCTCGTATGTCTTCGCTGTTCACAGTTTCAGGCAATATGAAAGATCGCGAGAAACGGTTGTAGCGAAACTCTTTGCGAGTGTAGCGTTCGTTTTCCTCTTTTGCTTCGTTGCTTTTTTCAGTGCTGATGGTAAGCGTGTCGGCTTCCAATTTCACTTTGAAGTCTTCCTTGCTCAGGCCCGGTGCAGCCAGTTCTATGAAGTAGTTTTCTTTGTTCTCCTTCACATTGGCGGCTGGCCATGTGCCATGCGCTTTAAGGTTATTACTGAAAAAATCTCGTACAGGAAAATCATCGAAGAACAGATTGATACCTGCATTGGTTGGGGTCGCACATTGGCGGAATTTTGTTGAATACATGTTGTTGTTTTTTTTAATTGTTAGACAGACGCCCTGTCTTCAATCCAAAGACCAACATGATTTTCCTGAAATTTTTTCCGACTCAGGCCCTCACAGACTGAAAAAATTTCCGCACCTGTGAAGTGTTTAAGACATTTTTTCGCCAAACTTGATATAGCTCAACCAAATGATCATACCTCGTTTAATCTCATGGAAATTTCCAGCCTGATTCCTTTCTCAGTGGTTTGCAAAGTGCAGCATTCATTCACGCTATCATGCTCAAGCATCAATACAAATTTCCCATCAGCGGCTCTTTGCAAAAATTTGCCTTTCTCTTCCAGCGTAATGAGTGGGCGTGTATCGTAACCCATCACATAGGCTAGTGGTATGTGACCCACGCTGGGCAGCAAGTCGGCCATGAAACAAATGGTTTTGCCTTTGTAGTTGATATGCGGAATCATCATGCTATCGGTATGTCCATCTACGAAGAGTACATCGAAGCCAAGCGGTGTTGATGAAAAATCACCGGTGCGTTCAACGAATTTCAACTGACCACTTTCCTGTATTGGAAGTATATTTTCTGAAAGAAAACTTGCCTTTTCTCTTGCGTTGGGTTGAGTAGCCCAGTGCCAGTGGCGTTCGTTGCTCCAGTATGTGGCATTTTTGAATGCAGGTCTGAATTGACCTTCGCCATTCAGCTCTATGGCGCCACCACAATGGTCGAAGTGCAGGTGGGTGAGAAAAACATCGCTGATATCATCCCGATGGAAACCTTTTGCAGCAAGCGAATTGTCAAGCGTTGCATCACCGTGCAAAAAGTAGTGGCTGAAAAATTTTTCGTTTTGTTTCTTGCCAATTCCTGCATCTATTAGTATGAGTCGTTTGCCATCTTCAATCAGCAGCAGGCGCATGGCCCATGTGCACAGATTATTGTCATCAGGTGGATTGGTTTTTTGCCAAATGCTTTTAGGCACTACGCCAAACATGGCACCACCATCCAATTTGAAAAAGCCTGTATCTATTTTATATAGTTGCATCAGTTTTCAGTTCAATCGTTTGAGATACCCACCCTTTTTCCTACAAATTTTCTTTCATTCAATTCCATCACCATAAAGTCAGCAAGGTCGCCAGTGGTAATGCTCCTACCTTGTGTAGGATGGCTGTCCTGCGTTTTGTAAACGCCTGTTCTCTCACCTTCTTTTATCATGGGTGGGCAGACAAATGTGAACTCTGCGCGTGAGGTGAGTAGTGCATCAAGCACGCGGATATGTGCCTGTGTAAGTTCTATATATTCCTTCGGAAATGTGATGGTCTCATACACTTTCAGGTGTTCGCTTGCTTGCAATGCGCCTATTCCACCAATGGCTATCACACGCTTCACTTTGTGTTTGCGCATGGCATTGATGATGTGGTTGATGAAAACCTGGCGGTGCGAGATCTCATCGCTGCTGAGGCAGGAGATAACTGCTTCCTGCCCGCGTGTGGCATCGCTCACACTTTTTTGCGAAAGGGCATCACCTTGCACAACGGTGAGGTTGGGATGAAGCAAGTCAATAGATTCTGAGTGACGGACAAATGCAGTCACTTTGTGGCCTTTCTCTAAAGCGCGTTTGACTGTTTGTGAGCCTGTGCGGCCATTGGCACCAAGGATGAGAACTTTCATTCAATGAATCGATTTGAAAATTTGTGTATTTGAAAATGTATGGTCAGATTGAAATCTGGTCACATATCAAAAGGATGAGTCAAACTTAGAGGAATGAAGCTAAGCAATTTTCAAATTCTCAAATTGACTCATTCTCGGTAGCTTCGGCCTCCTTATGATTTCAGACAAACGTACTGTTCAAGATCTCATTTCACTGCTCGTTGCAAAGGATGTTCACCACGCTGTGGTTTGCCCGGGTTCGCGCAATGCTCCGTTCTCTATCAGTTTGCATAAGCACGAGGTCATCAGGGCCTACAATATTGTTGATGAGAGAAGCGCGGCTTTTTTTGCTTTGGGCATGGCACAACAACTTCAAAAACCTGTTGCCATTATTTGCACCAGTGGAACGGCAGCTTTGAATTTTTCACCTGCGATTGCTGAGGCTTTTTACCAGCGTGTGCCATTGCTTGTAATTACTGCCGACAGACCAGTTGAGTGGATAGATCAGGGCGAAGGCCAGAGCATTCGACAAAGAAACGTGTACCAAAACTTTGTGAAGGCTTCTTATGAAGTGATGGAAGAAACAGCGCATACTGACAGTGCATGGCACAATGTGCGCATCATGGATGAGGCCATTGGACTTTGTACCGCAGGGGTTGCCGGACCTGTGCATATCAACTTTCCCCTTCGCGAAAGTTTGTATGGCACAGCTGAAAAGGCTGAGAACAAAGTGAAAGTGGTGGAACGTGTAAAAGCACCATCAGCGTTGCCTAAGACCATCGTTTTACAATTGAAATCTCAATTGAGTGAGGCCAAAAAGATACTGATACTCGCAGGACAGTTATTGCCAGATGCCATGCTGAATAAAGCCCTGAAACAATGGTCGGGCTTACCACAAGCTGTGGTGATGACCGAAGCACATAGCAACATGGCAGATGAAAAATTCATCACCACCATCGACAGGTTGGTGATGAAATTCAATGATGATCAAAAGAAATTTCTTGTGCCTGACGTGCTTATCACCGTTGGTCACAATATCATAAGCAGAAGGATAAAGGAATATTTACGCAACGCGGAATGCGAGCACTGGCATATTGATGTTTCGGGTGAGGGATTAGATACACTGAAACATCTCAATAAAATTATTGCAACTGAACCGCGCCATTTTTTTGAAGAAGTATTGCCTGCCGGGAACAAGCAAAGTGACTACTCGAAAACCATGCTCGCATGGAATGAATTGAAGGGAGAAAAGGCAAACGAGTTTCTTGCAACCTGCCCATGGAGCGACTTGAAGGCATTTGAAATTATCTATTCCGCCATTCCTGAAGGACACCATTTGCAAATGGGAAATAGCAGTGTGGTGCGCTATGTTTTGCTTTTTAACGCAAGGAAAAACTTGAGGCACTTTGGCAATCGTGGAGTAGCGGGTATAGATGGCTGCACAAGCACAGCCATTGGTGCAACATACGCTTCGCAAAAACCAACAACACTTGTTACAGGCGATCTTGGTTTTTTCTATGACAGCAATGCATTTTGGAACGACTATGTTTCGCAGCACCTCAGGGTGATCGTGATAAACAATGGTGGTGGCGGCATTTTCAGAATTATTGATGGCCCAGGAACCACCGAGGCGCTCGAAGATTTTTTTGAAACAAAGCATATGCGTTCTGCTGAAAAAATGGCAGAGATGTATGGCTTGCAATATTTCTGTGCAATAGATCAAGATAGTTTGGAAGAAGGATTGACATGGCTCTACGCGAATGAATTTTGCAGTGTGTTGGAGGTTTTTACTCCAAGGCTGGAGAATGACAAAGTGTTGAGAGCTTATTTCAATAACGAAGTCGCCAACTAACTATAGAAAGAAGGAGAAAAAATGGAAATAAGAAACTGGCAATCCATAAAAGAATACAGCGACATCAAGTTCGAATACTTCGAAGGCATCGCAAAAATTACCATCAACCGGCCTCAGGTCTACAATGCATTTCGCCCCGAGACGAACAAGCAGATGATAGAGGCCATGGACATAGCACGTGAGCGGCAAGACATTGCAGTCGTGGTCTTGACAGGCGAAGGTGACAAAGCCTTCTGTAGTGGTGGCGATCAGAATGTGAAAGGCGTTGGTGGCTACATTGGGGAAGATGGCGTGCCCCGTCTCAATGTGCTCGATTTGCACAAACGCATTCGCGAACTACCAAAACCGGTAATCGCCATGGTGAATGGATATGCCATTGGTGGCGGCCATGTGCTACATGTTGTTTGTGACTTAACTATTGCATCAGACAACGCGCGGTTCGGTCAAACAGGCCCGAAGGTGGGCAGCTTCGATGCTGGCTTTGGTTCTAATTTTTTGGCATCGCATGTTGGTCAAAAGAAAGCACGTGAGATTTGGTTTCTTTGCGAACAATACTCTGCTGACGAAGCAGAAAAAATGGGCATGGTAAACAAAGTTGTTCCGTTGTCGCAGCTTGAAGACACAACGGTGCAGTGGTGCAAAACGATCATGAAACGAAGTCCACTTGCTATACGCATGATAAAGCGTGGACTCAATGCCGAACTTGATGGACAACGTGGCCTGATGGAGTTTGCAGGCGATGCTACTTTGCTCTACTACCTGACTGAAGAAGCACAGGAAGGCAAAAAAGCATTCCTCGAAAAACGCGAACCAGACTTTCAGAAATTTCCAAAATTCCCTTAAAAGATTGGAACACAGAAAAAGCGTAATAAGCTTTCACTCATTTAAAGGATACAAATGGATTTTATTATCAATGTAAATCACTTAAATCCTTTTCATCCATATTCTACCGCTTTCACGCTCTATGAAAAAATGGTTCTCCGCAATGCGTCTGCGCACCCTGCCACTGGCAGCATCATGCACACTCATGGGCAGCGCCCTTGGCTGGCATGAGGCGAATAATCCCTGGCTTCTTTTTTCACTTTCTCTCATTACCACATGCTTGTTGCAAATACTAAGCAACATGGCGAATGACTACGGAGACTTCGCAAGTGGTGTGGACAATGATAAGCGTGTCGGGCCAAGGCGCGCTATGCAAAGCGGATCCATCACAAAATCACAAATGCAATACGCTCTGGTTGTTTGTGCATCGCTGTCGTTAGTTTCTGGGCTTGTATTGCTTTGGTCAGCACTTGCATCACACGGGTTGTTCTTTTACGCAATACTTTTCTTTGTGCTTGGAGTTGGAGCCATTGCAGCAGCTTTCAAATACACAGTAGGTAAAAATCCTTACGGTTACCGCGGTCTTGGCGATGTGTTTGTGTTTCTTTTCTTTGGAATTGTTGGAGTGTGCGGCACCTATTTCCTTTTTACAAAAACATGGAATTGGTGGACGTTGCTTCCTGCTATAACCATCGGGGCATTGAGCTGTGCAGTGCTAAACCTGAATAATATGCGCGACCATGTGAATGATGCAGCCAGCCGCAAACGCACTCTGGTAGTTCTTTTCGGATTTGAAAAATCAAAGATTTATCACTCCATTCTGATTGTTGCAGCATTTGCATCACTGCTCTATTACTCTTTGTTCAATGGAGGCGTGCCCTTTTCATTTCGTCATTGGTGGCAGTGGTTGTGTTTTGCTCCTTTCATTTTGGTTTTCAAAAACCTGATCACAGTGGTGCGATGCACCACACCCGCTTCACTCGACCCTGAATTGAAAAAAGTAGCGCTGAGTACATTCTTGATTTCGCTGCTAGTATTCATCAGTGCAATGCTTTGCTGAAAGCACAGAAAAAGGCAGGCGCAAACGCACCTGCCCTTCCAATGAGTTTGTTCAATTATTGAGGTTGAGCTACCACTGGTTTCAACTCCAATGTTTCGCGCTCTGCCCAAGGTCTTGCTCCAAGTACTTCTACCAAGTCGTCCTTAAATATTACTTCTTTATCAAGTAGTTTTTTTGCGAGTGCATCCAGCTTCTCTTTGTTCCGAAGCAACAAGTCTTTCGCCTTTTCATAGGCGCGCTCTATCACTTTGCTTACCTCCTCGTCTATCACGCGTGCTGTTTCTTCGCTATATGGTTTGGTAAACTGCGATTCGCCACTGCTGTCGTAATAACTGCGGTTGCCTATTTTTTTATTCAATCCAAAAATGGAAACCATGGCATAAGCTTGCTTGGTCACCTTCTCCAAGTCGCTCAATGCTCCGGTAGAAATTCTTCCAAAGGCAACTTCCTCCGCAGCGCGGCCACCCAAAGCGGCACACATTTCATCCATCATTTGTTCGGTTGTTGTTATCTGCCTTTCTTCAGGCAGGTACCAGGCTGCACCGAGCGATCGGCCACGAGGTACTATGGTCACTTTCACTAATGGTGATGCGTGTTCCAGCAACCAACTCAAAATAGCGTGTCCACTCTCGTGATATGCGATGGTGCTCTTCTCTTCAGGTGTAATAATTTTATTCTTCTTCTCAAGGCCACCAATTATGCGATCTACAGCATCTAAAAAATCTTGTCTGCCTACCGTTGCTCCTCCTTTGCGGGCTGCAATCAAGGCCGCCTCATTGCAGATATTGGCAATATCGGCACCGCTGAATCCGGGGGTCTGCTTCGCCAGAAATTCCACATCCACGCTGTCATCCTTTTTCACATTTTTCAGATGCACATGAAAAATCTGAACACGCTCTTTTACATCGGGCATGTCCACATATATCTGTCTGTCGAAGCGGCCGGCACGTAGCAGTGCCTTATCCAGTATGTCAGCGCGATTAGTAGCTGCGAGTATGATGATACCACTGTTGGTGGCAAAGCCATCCATCTCAGTAAGTAGTTGGTTCAATGTATTCTCGCGTTCATCATTGCTGCCGAAGTTGATGCTCTTGCTACGCGCACGGCCTATGGCATCTATTTCATCTATGAATATGATAGCAGGTGCTTTCTCCTTGGCCTGGCGAAAAAGGTCGCGCACGCGGCTTGCCCCAACACCTACGAACATCTCTACAAAATCGGAACCGCTGAGTGAAAAGAATGGGACTTGCGCTTCGCCTGCTACTGCTTTTGCAAGCAAGGTTTTACCCGTGCCGGGCGGGCCAACCAGCAGCGCACCTTTCGGAATTTTAGCTCCGAGTTCAGTGTATTTTTTTGGTTGTTTCAAAAAATCTACAATTTCCTGAACCTCTTGCTTAGCTCCTTCAAGTCCGGCCACATCGTTGAATGTGACAGCAGTGCTTTTGCTTTTGTCAAACAACTGTGCCCGCGATTTTCCTATGTTGAATATCTGGCCGCCAGGTCCACCGGGGCCGCCCAGTCTGCGCATCAGTATCACCCAAGCCAGTATCATGACGCCAATACCGATTATCCAGAAGAGTATGCTCTGGCCAAACTCATTTACTGGTTTGTGTGATACCTGAAAGTTGTATTGCACTCCAAGTATCTCCAATTCCGCACCTATGTTGTCGTTGATAGGCGGAGTAAACCAAAACTCGCTGCCTCGACTCATCGCGGTCATGGAGGTTTGCTTTTCGTACTTGCCTTTCAACTCTGCCAGCCCAAGCGAGTCTAAGTAAACACGCGCCTGCCCCTGGTTGTATTCTATTTTTTCTACGTAGCCCTTTTCAGCATATCCCTTGAATTTTTGATAGGCTATTTCAGTGCCTTCGCTGTTGCTGTTAAATACCATCATGGTAATAAGCACCATGGCTATGAGTGCATATACCCAATAAAAATTCATTGATTTCTTATTGCTGTCTTCAGGCCGATTGCCGAATGGATTGCTTGGCTGGCCCGGCTTTCGCGGTTCGCCCGGTATTTTATTTTTCGATTGTTGCGGTTGTTGTTCTGCCATTTTGTTTTGCTGTCTTGCTTTCTATTGTATCTCTGTTATTTGATCTGCGTTTATCTTCATCATGAAATCAATCTAATTTGGTGGTTGTGGCATCAGCCCACAATTCCTCAAGGGCATAGAAGTATCTGGATTCTTTATCAAAAATGTGAGCTACCACATTTACATAGTCCATCAGTATCCACTGCGAGTTGCGCATGCCTTCTATGTGCCATGGTTTGTCATTTAGTTTTTCTCCGGTTTGCTTTTCTACTGAGCGTGCTATGGCTTCTACTTGGTTGTGGCTGCCACCATGGCAAATTACCATATAGTCTGTCATTGCATTTTTCACCTTGCGCATATCCATCAGCACTATTTCCGATGCTTTTAGTTCTTGCATACCGGCAGCCACTGTTTCGGCCAAAATCAGGTTATAGTCCTTTGCGATTTTTTTGCTTGTCATTCAAATTTTATCAATCTTATTGTTGCCTCTTGAGCTAATTCGCGTGGCCAGAAGCAGGCAAATGTAACCTTTGCATGTGTTGATTTGGGGCCACCTTTTGCATTCTGCCGGAGTATCTTTTCCAATTGTAAACAATGACTGTCTTTCATTTGCAACATGATTTTTAGCGAAAGAGCAATAATCCGTTTGGAAAGCGTGGACTCTACGAACAACTACGCTGCCAACCTCATTCGTATGTCATCAGCGCCTGATGGCACTGTCATAACGGCACAGATGCAGATTAGCGGAAAAGGCCAACGCGGCACCCACTGGCAAAGTAATGCAGGCGAAAATCTGCTGTGCAGCGTGGTGCTGTACCCTACGTACATCAGCTTTTCCAACCATGTTTATATAAATAAAGCTGTAGCGCTCGCATTGCGTGATGTGGTAGAAACCATGACGGATATACCTGTTTTTATTAAATGGCCAAACGACATTATGACCGCCAACAAAAAGATTGCTGGTATTCTGCTGGAAGCATCATGGGCCGACCAGCAAATGCAGCATGCCATAGCGGGCATCGGGCTTAATGTGAATCAAACAGAATTTGAAATACCGAATGCCACCAGCCTTCGTTTACTCAATCAGGGTGAATCGGCAGATATTGAGCTATGCCTAACAACCTTTATTGTACAATTGGACAAATACATGTCGATGCTGAAAAACGGACAAATGGCCGAAATAAAAAAACTGTATCGCGACCACCTTTTCAGGCTGGGGCAGGTAAGCCAATTTGTGAAAGACGGAATCACTTTCGATGGCATGATAACAGGTGTGGACGATGATGGCAGACTGCGCCTGATTACCAGCGATGGCGAAAGCCTCACCTGTGGTATCAAAGAGATTCAGTTCGTGTTTTGAAAGAGTGGATGTGAGAAACATTGACCATCTGTAATATTTTCTATCGCCAAGCGTCTCCTCATTTGCGCGGTTCAACTTTTTATCAGGAAATGTATTTGTCAAAAGCCTTTATACTTTTTTGTGCAATGTTTTTTGCCATTGCTGCTCATGCGCAACCAGAGAGCCATGGCCAGTTGCAGTGGAATGTGCGTGATGAGCCATACACTGATACTGTATGGATTGTAACCGGCTTCAAAACCTTGAACGAGAATTTCAAAAAGTGGAAATTCGACTTTCTGATAGATGCCCGCACTACACTATTGAGCAGTACACCTACCAGCTTGGGTGGATTGCGACTTGGCATGGAGTATAGGAGAGTTCACCGCTTTGGTTTAGGTTTTTATGGGTTGAATAATGAAGTGATCACCACCTCACTTGCAGAGGTTGATACCAGCATAGCCGCAGCCAGATTGAGTATGAATTATGCTTCGTTGTTTTACGAACGTGTTCTCTTTTTTAATCCGAAGTGGGAGTGGTCGGCCACTGTGCATCTGGGTGCAGGCGCTATTACTGGCAGCTACCGCTTTCGAGATTCAGACCAATGGATAAGTTATGAGAACAAGCGAACCAAACCTTTAGAGCTAAGCACAACCGGTTACTTTCACCTGAACTGGTGGATAAGCTTTGGAGCCGGAGTTGGCTATAGATATATGCGCAAAACTCCGGTTGAGGTGCGTGATGTATACAGCGCTCCTGTGGCACTTTTCAAGGTTCGGCTGAAACTCGTAAAACTGACGCGCAGCATTTGGAACAAGGATGTGAAGAATGAATACTGACACTGGTACACTACAAACTATTCCACTCTGAAAACCGGATAGCGATACGCACTCGGTTCATAATAATCAGAGTGCTTATATATCCAGTAAAGTTGGTTCCAATGGCTTTCTTTCAATGACGGATTTTCCTTTAGTTCATTCTCAAATGCTGCCTTGAGTGAGGCATCAGTATCGAGCAACTGGCGAGCAATGTCTTCGAATACATAATCGCTGAACCATTCCTTCTGCTGCAACACGGAATCAAAAAAATTCCATGCAAAAAAGCTGTCATCACAAGCCGGTTCCAGTGCCGTTGCAATGTACCGGACAGCCGCCTGTGATGTGTGAACTACATAGTCGCCCATAAAAAATTTAATCAAGTGTTGCTCGCTGCGCACTTCAGTATTGCTGTGCAGATAGTGGCCTTCATAAGGGCGTTCAGCAGTGTCGAATGTGCCGATGTAATACACCGTTACAATCATGCTGGTATCTACTTCCAGCCTCTCCATTTTTACATGGTTGCAGTGCATCAACTGAACGGCTTCATCCCAAGCCTGAGGAATGATGTATGCCTGCGGCACAGCCACTGAATCGGCACCCCTATATTTTCTGTAATAAGACACAGGTTGCGTCCATGGCGCATTGTGATTGTAAAAAAGTCGCATGCCAGTGCCCACATCAGCAGGCTTTTCTTCTGCTATGTATCCATTAAAGACGAATGTATTTCTTATCGAAGTATCCGCTTCATGGTTGAGAAACATGCTGCCCGCCTTCATCCATATATTCATCGCATCGGCTTTCTGGTTGTGTATCGCATTGGCTTTTGCATCCATCAATTGAAGCAAACACACA
The DNA here is from genome assembly GCA_046155615.1 of Flavobacteriales bacterium. Lineage (GTDB taxonomy): Bacteria > Bacteroidota > Bacteroidia > Flavobacteriales_D > Sanyastnellaceae > JANNVZ01. The sequence continues at coordinate 34,585 of JBJXFP010000133.1, forward strand.
AGGAATTGATAAGTGCTTTCCACTCGCTTATCAAAGGATTTCAGCATGTGTGTTTCAGTGGTAAAGCCAATGGTGCCAAACAATGCAGCATAGCCAGTTGCAAATCTTGGTGTTTCTAGAAAATCGATGAGTCCGCTCTCAGGTGTTCTGCCCATTGTATTTACATAAGGACACATTGCATGTCCAATGTTTTTCATCATATCAAACAGCGCGGGTTCCATTTCGTTTTTTACAAATTTTCCTTGTTCGTTGCCCAGCTTATCACACTGGGTTGTGATCAGCGTCATGGTGTATGGATAGTCGGCACCATTGCTGACATGTGTGTCCACCATCACTTCTGGCATCAGGCGTGTAAACATTTGTGCGAATGAGCGCGCATTGCGGCTGTCGCATTTTATAAAGTCGCGGTTGAGATCGAGGTTGCGTGCGTTGCCCCGGAAACCGTACTCCTCCGGCCCATTTTGGTTGGCTCGGCTGTGGCTGTTTCTGTTAAGTGCTCCATCCACATTGTATATAGGTATGATACAAATGATGGTGCTGTCAAGCAATGGCAACAGCTCACTTTTTTCAAGAAGCAATTCGCGGCACAACATGACACACGCGTCTACACCGTCTGGCTCACCAGGGTGTATGGCGTTGTTTATCAGCAGCACATTTTTTTTCCTGTCAAACAATTCAGGATAAAATACTTTGTCTTTGTTGATGATAAACAAGTGAAGCGGTCTGCCACAATCAGTGCTTCCAAAATCCATCAGCGTGGCTATGTCGCTGGCTTTATCCAAGCTGTCGTATGCCGCAATGCAGGCCTCGTATGTAAGCGTTTGATTACCGCTAAATGGTTGGTGCTGTGCCAATGCAGAAGCACAGCACATCATCCATATGGCTTTAGTTGATAAGATGTTTGCAATCGATCTATTCATTGAGCAAGTATGCTTTGAGAACAATGAAATTCTAAGAATTTTGGCGCGATTTTTTTCATATTGAAAATTTATACAATAGTAGCAGTGAACTTTGCCGCTGAATCTGAACACAAAAAGTAGATGCAATGCATGGAAAATTTTGTAGCTGAGATGTAACATTTTTTATCGTTGTTTCAGGCAACATCATTTTCATAAATCAGTTTAAGCAATAAATAAAAAAACAATTTTCGATAAAGAAACACACCATGGACTTTGCACCTGATACCAACTCAGAACCCACCAAAGGAAGAGTCCTGCTTTCTGAACCCTTCCTGAACGATCCTTATTTCAAACGCACGGTGATATTTCTGTGTGAGCACAACAAAGACGGCTCGTTTGGATTTGTACTGAACAACTACATTGACGTGGAGCTGGAACAAATAATGGAGAACATGCCACGCTTCGAAGGTCGCATCAGTATAGGCGGCCCTGTGCGCAACAGCAACCTCTACTACCTGCACACGCTGGGTCCTAAGATTGAGGAAAGTGTCGAAATAATTCCGGGGGTTTATATGGGAGGCAATTTCGAACAACTCAAAACCATGCTCGTATCTGGTACTGTTTCTAAAGACCAGGTTCGCTTTTTTGTAGGGTACAGCGGCTGGTCGCCTGAGCAATTAGAGACTGAAATAAAAGGTAAGTCGTGGTTTGTGACTTCTGTGCCAAAAGAATTGGTGATGAACAGCGATATGAATGATCTATGGAAAACAATCATGCGCAGCATGGGTCGCAAAGGACAGATGATTGCCAATATGCCAGAAGACCCATCACTCAATTGATTTCGAAAATAAGAGAAGAAAAAATGAAGGGTCGCTTTGCTGAAGCGGCCCTTTTTTTTGTAATTGATGACTCTTGCTACTTCAATTCACTACAATCTTCTGAACAGTGGTGTGTCCCATGCTCTGCAATTGCAACAAATAAATTCCCGCTGCAAGCCCTTTCACCTGTATGCTGTCACCTTGCTTGAGCATCATACTGCGATGGGTGGTACCCGCTACATCTTTCAAAGTGGCTTGCATGCCGGATACGATGGCATTGAAGTAGATTACATCGTCTGCCGGATTGGGATAGACTTCTATATCCGATAAAGAATTCACAGCCACTTGCGATACATCAGTTACCTGTATTTCAAAATCACCACTTGCACCTTCCCAACCATCTACCTGTATGTAATAGACATTACCAGCTATCAAATCATCCACTTGTGCGGTTGAAGCATAAGTGTCACCTTTCTCACAACCTCCTTCCATATCATCATTGGCGCCTTGCAAGTCGAAATTTGTATAATTGTCACAAGCACTGACGGCATACACAGCCACCTGTGTGTCGAACGATGATTCGAAACAAGTAGAAACCAAAACAGAACCCGCGGCTGGTGCTTCGAAGGTGAACCATACGGTGGCATCTAACACGCCATCGCACCAGGCTGTAATACAATCCGATTCTGGATCGTTTATTTCTAAGTTGGGAGGCGATACCTCGTCCGTATCGAGTGATGCAAACAAGTTGGTAGAAAGTGTTGGCGGTGCATTCACAATCAGATTGGTTGCTGTGCAAGGCTCATCATTATCAGGGATCGGGCATGCACCATCTTCCAACAGAATAAACTCACCGTTGAAATCATTCACCAGATAAAGCCCCATTGGTGCACCATTGCTGTTGTCGGCTGGCGAAAGAAATCCGCTGGTGATCATGGTAACAGCAGCATTGCCGCCAAAAAGACCAAATGGAGCACATGCCGTAAGTAAGGCGCCACCGTCCTCATCAGTAAGTGAGAGAGAGAGATTTTCCATCGGAATGCTTGCATATCCTTCAGTGGCAAATGTGCCTGATGCAGTGCTTTCAAAGGGTGTAGTACTTGTTTCGACAATATTCAAATCCAAAATGCCTGCATCGGTGCTTCCATTGAAAAAGAGCACATTATTCATATCAGCAGATGCGGGTTGCAGCAATGCGCCATCAAACAACTGAATAGAAAGTGGTGTGGCGGGCGAGTAGCCTGATGTGGCAACTATTCCATGCACCACCGCTATGTAATTGGCAACGGGATCTATATCCGCAGTGATGGCACAAAGTGGTGCACTGTCGTCCACACTTGCTTCATCGCAAATTGTGATGTATGCACTTACGGAGGCAGCAATTTCCAGATAAGTACTTGCCGTTTGAAAAGCCAGATTGTCGGCAACAAGTTCACCATTCACACGGATGTCCACCTCATTTATCGTCAGGTCGCCACTGTTATGAATAAAATTGATGAGTGAAGCAGGGGTGCCAGTATCTATCTGCATCATGTAGGTTCCTTCTGCCGCTTCATATCCATCCATTTGCAGGTAATAAGTAGTACCCGGTGTAAGGCCATCCACTGCCATGGTACTCGAAAACTGATTTCCCTGATCACAGTCTTCAGGCATGTCATCACTTGCGCCAAGAAGCGTAAACGATGAAAAATCAGCACAATCTTCAACCTGCCAGATTGCTATTTGAGTATCCACCTCATTGCCATCAATGCAGGTAGTAATCCACACTGCACCATTGGCTGGTGCGATGAAATAGTACCAGACGGAATTCTCCACATCATTTCCATCGCACCAGGCGGTTGCGCAATTTCCATCAGCAGGAAATACCTCACCTGGTTCTGTAGTGGCGTCTGTATTGATTCCGCTAAATGCGCCATCATCCACAATGGCTTCGGTTGCGTTGCATACATTGTCATTCGCTGGTTGTGCCATCATCGTGGTGGCAAATGCCAATGTGCTCAATAAATAAAATATCGTTTTCATCTTGTATCGGTTTTGAATTGTGTAGTCAGAAATTGATTCGAGGGTGGCTAAAATACTTGGGTTGCATTTGTCAATCTTCAATTTGTCTTGGAACAAGTTGCCTATGTTGGCACCCTGACAAATGTCTCCTGAATACTTCATAAAAGGAATTGTACTTGGTATTTCGGTAGCAGCTCCCGTAGGGCCTATCGGTGTGTTGTGCATAAAGCGCTCACTCACCGAAGGCAGACTTTCCGGCCTGATAACCGGGCTGGGTGCAGCTACTGCGGACACCCTTTATGGAGCCATTGCTGCTTTTGGTATTTCTTTCATTACCGATTTTCTTATAGCCCAGCAGTTCTACATCCGTATAGTGGGCGGTGCGCTGCTGATGGTGATGGGCTTGAGACTTTATCTATCTAAAGTGAAAACAGATGTGGAAATGGAACGGGGTAATCTGTGGCATCATTTCATGAGCACCATGTTGCTTACCATAACCAATCCTGCCACCATCTTCTTCTTCATAGCAGCCTTTGCAGGCCTTGGTCTAAAAACTGGGCCGGGCAATGTGGGTCTGAGTTGTATGCTGGTGGGAGGTGTTGCTTTCGGGGCTTCGCTTTGGTGGCTTTCGCTGAGCTACATTGTAGGCATCTGGAACAACAAAATTCAGATTACCAAACTGAATGGGCTGAATAAAATTTCGGCTTCAGTCATTATCATTTTTGGAATGGCAGCGGTTCTGTCTGTTATTTTTTGGTAAACCCAAACTTTTATCAACTGTCAAGAAAAATCTACAAAGCACATTGGTGTGTTCATTCATCTTTGAACCGAAATGCAAGAAGTAGAAGAACTTATAGAAGTGATTGGCGCGCGTGAGCACAATCTGAAAAATATTGATGTAAACATTCCCAGAAACAAACTGGTAGTGATAACCGGCCTGAGTGGAAGCGGCAAATCATCGTTGGCTTTTGATACCATTTATGCCGAAGGCCAGCGCAGATATATCGAAACATTTGGTGCGTACGCTCGCCAGTTCATTGGCGAAATGGAAAGGCCCGATGTAGATAAAATCAATGGTCTTTCTCCTGTCATTTCTATTGAGCAAAAAACAGTAAGCCGCAATCCGCGCTCTACCGTTGGCACCATCACCGAGATTTATGATTTTCTGCGCTTGTTGTTCGCACGAGCTGCCGATGCTTACAGCTATGTGAGTGGAGAAAAAATGGTGCGCTACAACGATGACCAAATTGTAAATCTCATTCTTCAAGAGTACACCAATCAAAAAATTGTACTACTCGCACCAATGGTGAAGGGAAGAAAAGGCCACTACCGCGAACTATTCGAAAGCCTGATGAAGCAGGGCTACCTGCGCGCAAGGGTAGATGGTGAATTGGTTGAAATGTCGAAGGGCATGAAGCTGGATCGCTACAGGGTGCACGATATAGAATTGGTGGTGGACAAGTTGGAAGTAGGAGGTGGTGAGCGAAAAGCGAAGAGCGAAAAGGGAGATGCAGAAGTGAACAGACTAAGACAAACAGTAAGCACAGCATTGCGCCTGGGCAAAGGTTCGCTTATGGTGTTGAAACACGAAGCAGCAAATACCAATAGCCAAAAGCCAAAAGCCAAAGACCAATCAACCCCGAAGGGGCAAGCAAATCAACCCCGAAGGGGCAAGCAAATCAACAATTCCGCCCCGCCACTTCTCGCGCCATCTGATGTGTCCCACAAGCGGCATCAGCTATAGCGAACCTGAGCCGAATTTGTTTTCATTCAACTCGCCTTATGGAGCTTGCCAGCATTGCAATGGGCTTGGTGAAGTAGCAGAAGTTGACATAAAAAAAATAATTCCAAATCCGAAGCTGAGTGTGAAGAAAGGTGGCATAGCTCCATTGGGTGAGGCAAAGAATTCATGGACAACTACCCTAGTAGAAGCACTGCTGAAAAAGCATGGCTACGATCTGAATACGCCTGTGGAAGAAATAGATGATGAAGTAGTGAATATGATTCTTTATGGCAGCGAAGACAGATTGGAAATCACATCAGGCAATTACAACTATGCAGCGAAATACGATGGCATCATTGCCATTATAGAAAGACAAACAGAAGAAGAAACATCGCCCGGCCTGAGTAGGTGGGCTGAAAGTTTCATGAACAAAACTGCTTGCCCAGAGTGTGGTGGTTCAAGATTGAAAAAGGAAGCTCTTTATTTCCGCATTGCAGGCAAGAATGTGCATGAAATAGCCACGATGGGTTTGAATGACTGTGCTAAATGGTTTGAAGGTATAGAGTACAAAATGACACAACGACAAGTTGCCATAGCTACCGAACCATTGAAAGAAATCAGAAATAGAATACGCTTTCTTATAGATGTTGGTCTTGAATACCTGACCCTCCATCGCAGTGCAAAAACACTGAGTGGTGGCGAAGCTCAACGCATTCGTCTTGCCACACAAATAGGTTCGCAGTTGGTAGGTGTGCTTTACATATTGGACGAGCCAAGCATTGGCTTACACCAGCGTGACAATCATAAACTCATACAATCGCTGAAGAACCTGCGCGATGGCGGCAACAGTGTGATAGTAGTAGAGCACGACAGGGATATGATGCTTGAGAGTGACCACCTGATAGACATAGGCCCCGGTGCAGGTGTGCATGGCGGCAAAATCATGACACAGGGTGAACCGAAAAAACTCATCAAAGGAGAAAGCATCACTGCGCAATATCTGCGAGGTGATTTGAAAATTGCAACACCCAAAGAGCGCAGAAAGGGCAACAAAACTTTTCTGACCCTTGAAGGCGCGAGTGGACACAACCTGAAAAATATCACTTTGAAAATTCCACTCGGAAAATTTGTTTGCATCACAGGAGTAAGTGGCAGTGGCAAATCATCGCTGATAGAACATACACTCTATCCGATACTCAATGCACACTTCTACAATGGTGTTCGCAAGCCGCTTGAACATAAAAAGGTGAAAGGTCTCGAGTATTTGGACAAAGTGATAGAGATAGATCAAAGCCCGATAGGCCGCACCCCGCGCAGTAATCCGAGCACATACACGGGCATTTTTACCGACATCAGAAATTTGTACTCATCATCACCTGAGGCCAAAATAAGGGGCTATCAGCCCGGAAGGTTTTCATTCAATGTAAGCGGTGGAAGATGCGAAACATGCAAGGGCGGTGGGGTGAGAACCATCGAAATGAATTTCCTTCCTGATGTATTTGTGCAGTGTGAATCATGCAGCGGCAAGCGTTACAACAGAGAAACTCTGGATATTAGATACAAAGGAAGGAGCATTGCTGATGTACTTGATATGACAGTGGATCAGGCGGTTGAATTCTTCGACAATTTTCCGAAAATCAGAAATGTGGTGAAGACGCTGCAAGATGTAGGGCTTGGCTACATAACACTTGGACAGCACAGCACCACCCTTAGTGGTGGTGAAGCACAACGCGTAAAACTCTCAACCGAACTTGGCAAACGAGACACAGGAAATACCATCTACATATTGGATGAGCCAACCACAGGCTTACATTTTCAAGATGTGCAAATGCTCATCAATGTGCTGAACAGATTGGCTGACCGTGGCAATACGGTATTGGTGATTGAACACAACATGGACATAATCAAAGTAGCTGACCACATCATAGACCTCGGCCCAGAAGGTGGTGCAAGTGGCGGCCAAATCATAGCAGAAGGAACACCTGAAGAAATAGTGAAAGAGAAAAGCAGTTGGACGGGAAAGTATTTGAAGGAGGAACTGTAGTTACTGCCCCACCATCTCACGTTGCAGCGTTTCTACGGTATCGGCCGGCAAGTTCTGCAAGTCGAGGTACATCAGGCCATCCAGAGCATTGTTGAATTTCGGGTCGCAGTTGAAGGCCATGATTTTTGCATTCTGTTGCAAGTATTTTTTCAGCAGCACAGGCATGGTGTAACTCGATGGCTCTATTTCAGAAATTATTTTGTCCATCTTCTTCATATCAGCCTGCGATGATTGTATGAGCGCATCGGTATCCACATTGTTCACCTTTGGTTTGAATGCATTGCGAGGCTGCACCCATTTGGCAAGTTCTGCATCAAAGTGATGTTGTTCTATGAAGCGGATGATCAGTTCCTTGCTCACATCGCGGTAGTTGTTGCTGATGCTCACAGGGCCAATGATGTATCGGAATGCTGAATTGGAAATGAGATAATACAATATGCCTTTCCACAGCAGAAAAAGTGAAAGCCTGTGGCGCTGGTATTCCTGCACTATGAAAGAACGGCCAAGTTCCAGTGACTGACCAAGGATACCATTCATCTTTTTGTTCATTTTAAAAAGAGAACTGATATAAAAACCACGCGCGCCATACCGAGCCATTATTTCTGCACCATTGCCTACACGGTATGCTCCGGCAATTTTTTTTGCTTCCCTGTCCCACAATATCAGGTGGTGGTAATACAAATCATATTCATCAATGTCAATGCTCTTGTTGGTTCCCTCTCCCACAGCACGAAACGTCACTTCGCGCAGGCGACCAATCTCCCTGAGCAGATGCGGTATATGTCTACTATCTACAACATAGCAATCAAAGTTGTCATAACTAAGCGTTTTGAATTCCTGAATGCGCGCTATTTCGCCATCTAATTTTTGCTGCTCCACCGGTGCTATTATTTCTTCCACCTTTTGCTGCTTCGAAAAAAGCCTGAAGTATTCTCGCCTCACTTCAAAACTGCTGCCAAGTGCATAAGTTTTTGCACGCAGATATCGCCCGTACTGTTCTACACTGCCAAACATTGCAGTGTCTTTCGGCAGTATGGGTTTGCCAATGCGCAACTTCAGTTGTTGTCCTTTTTTCTTAAGCATCTCGCTTGGCAGAGCCAGTGTGCGCAGATTAGGATGTATGCGCCCGAGCAAATGAAACAGCCGTGAATTGCCACCATCGAAATAGACAGGTATTACAGGTACACCGGCATTCTTTACCATTTTCAATGCACTGTTTTGCCACTTGCGGTCACTTATTGTGCGCATGCCTGATTGGTAGGTGGATACTTCTCCAGCGGGAAATATTCCCAGAGGCAGTCCCTGTTCGATATGTGCAATAGCTGCTTTGATACCCGCTATGTTGCTGTATGCGGTCTTTGAATTTTCAAATGGATTTACTGATAGAAAAAAGTCTTTGATGGGTTCAACATTTTGCAAAAGAAAGTTGGCCATCACTTTGAAATCGGGCCGCACATCTGCCACTGCACGGATGAGTGCAATGCCATCAAGTGCGCCAAAAGGATGATTGGAAACAATGATGAAAGGGCCTTCCTTTGGAATGTGTGCCAGTTGTGATTTGTCAAAATCAAGATGCAAATCGAGGTAGCTGAAAATGCGATCTATCGCATCCAGACCTTCGGCTTTGCAAACATCTTCGTACAAGTGGTTCACCTCATCAATACGCGCCACACGAGCAAGCAGGCCTACTATCGGATTGTTGCGCTGCAAGTTGGCTGCTGACGCCAAAGTATCTTCAGATATGAGTTTCTTTTCCTGCATTACCCTTTGATTCATCCTCGTGATTTCCTTCACGGGTGGTGAAAATTTTCACCACATATGTTGTGGTGATTTACTTCACCATAAGCAATTCGGTAGTTGCTGCAAATTCCGTCTGTAGAACAATTCGATATGCACCAGCTGTCAAATTTTTCGCATCGAAGAAATATTTTGAAACTCCATTTTTGAATATGCCGCTGTGAATCTCAAGCACTTTCCGGCCTGACAAGTCAGCTATATAAAGCTCGCCCTGCTGAGGCATTGCAAAACTTATTTCAGTGCATGTAATAGCATTGGCTGGATTAGGAAATACTTTCACAAAGCTGGCCATCAAGGCGTCCATTACATTGACAGGTCCGAGTACTTCAAATGTCCAAAAGCCATTGGGTGCAGGCATAGGTCGTACCTGCACTTTGCCTGTGGTGGCCTCGCCACGTATGTAATAGTGTATGAAAGTACCAATAGCCTGCGCTGGTATTGATGCCAGCCAGTTACCGCCTCCGGCATCTGTCATGGTTATTTCCTGCCAGTCAGTATCATCATTTATTCTCCAATACACCATGCCATTGTCCACACCATCGCGGTGGCTCATGTATGCGCTTAGTGCATAAGGATTTTCATCATCATAAGTATCCTGTTGTGGCTGATGCGAAATGAGCAAAGGATCCTCCACACCTACTGCATGGGTTATGCAGTGTATGGCACCGCTTTGCGAAATGATGTTATTGCCTTGATTGTCACAATCAATTCCTACCAGATTGTAGCCGGGACATACTTCACCCCAGATGCGGTAAGCAGTGGTGTCATACTCCTCTCGATAAGTTGGAAAGATGATTGTGTTGTTCACAAACACACCGTTAGTGTAGGTGCGGTATGCTCCGCCATCATCAGGATAAAGACCTGATGTACTTGGTGGTGCCGGTATATGTACCACGCGGTAGGGCGTATCCCAAAGACTGTTGTAGTTGGCCAGCACGTATTCTATGTTGGCATTTATCTGGGGGCCATCTGCCACACCATCAGGATATTCACTCACGAGCAGCGTTTCTTCATTCACCAGTTTCATATGCATGTCTATGTGGTGTATGCCGTCATATGGCAGAGTTGGCATTTTGATGTACCGGTCTATACCCATGAATTGTAAAATGATGTCATCTATCTCTGTTTCAGTATGGTCAGGATAATCCAGTTGATTGTTATCTCCATCACCATCATTTTCATCCAATACCAATTCGGATGCAAATGCAGTCCCAAACCCATCACACATAAAATTACCTCCGGTGTTCATGAGTTCATTTGGTGATTCTACAGTGGCGTATAGTTCCACTCCCAACTCAGCGGCTATCAATTCAGGTGATGCGTCATCATCAGGCCTTGGGCGGTTATATATCCAGTCCACCAATACCAGTGAGTCCACCTCATTGGTGTACACCGGATTGGCAGAATAATCTCTGGTCCAAATGGTATTGAAATCACCTTCAATAAGTGTGATGTTGTTCATGTCAATAAATGCATCGCCACCTGTATTGTCAGTCATCAGGTAGTCTTCCGTTTCACCCGGGTTATCAGTGATGATGAGCACTTGCACTTCTTCCTTAGCGGCAGCAACAATTTGCTTCAGTATGGCTGGAAAACCAGTCCAGGTGATGTTTAGACTTTGCAGTTCTTCCCATTCGGCCATTGCTCTGATGTTCGAACCTTGCGGAGGAGTGGTGATTACCTGACCATGCAGGTATGCAGTAGTTAGTAGGGCTGCAGTCAGTAAAGTATATCTCATGAATGTTGTATTGAAATTTTCTATTTATTGTTTCTGAAAAGAGAAACCAATTTGCTCTGCCGCTTATTGGTTTTGCGAGCGGTAAATATGTGTCTGTTTCTTGCTATTGCATTATCCACGCACTTACAAAAAAACATTTGGATAGTTTACGGATCACACGGAGTTAATAATACAATGTCAATGCCGTGGTATTGAATGCAGGACACCACACACTGTCATTCACTATAGTATCACCCGCTGCTGTATAAACTTGTTTCTGATATTTCAGCCAGCTATCACCATACAACTTGCATTGCCATGTAGTATCTACCGCAGCGCCTTCAAAGGTTTTGTATCCGTTGGCACAGCATACACAATCAAATTGTGCATTGGTAAATGTGAATATGAACTCATCATCCACAGCAGACTCACCGATATTGGCTATTTGTACTTGCACAAAGGCCTCCGGAAAAATGGTCATGTCGTGTGTCAATAATTGGCCGCCATCAAAGTCAGATACTACCAGTTCATCTTCATTAGTGATATACTGGTTCTTTGAAATTTTCAATTTGAGTGCAGCAAAATTTTCACGCGGCCAGGAGAGGCTGAAGCAGCCTGATGCATCGGACAGCCCGCTGACTGCCGTAGAGTATGTGGCGCCAAATGTGCCGCCACCCACTATTTGCTTCATTACCTCTGCTTGGGCGCCCGGAATCAATTGACCACTGCGTCCATCAGTAACGCGGCCCTGTAGTTGAAAATCTGTCTCTTCTTTTTTACATGAGCTGAAAATGAAGATGAGAAGAATGCTGCATGTCTGGGTGAATAAACTCATCATTTTCCTGCTGATTTGTAATGTTCGAAAAGTGCCATGATTTTGCCCACAAAATGAAATGGTTCCTTGGCGTGGCAGTATCCATGCTTAACACAGGGCATTGAATAATATTTTTCCTGCTGCTTGAACAATAATGCTTCGGCCACATGACCGTCCCAAAGGGTGTCTTGCATGCCCAGTTCATGAGCCAGATTTTGCGCATCTATGATGTGGCCCTGACCTATGTTGTAACTCGCCAATATGAATTTGGTTCTTTCAGCGGCATTTGGTACACGTTTCTTCCACATGTTTTGCAGGTATTTTAAATATTGCGTGGCGGCCTTCACGCTACACTCAGGTGCAGGGGCACTGTCGCATCCGAAACGCATGGCGGTTTCAGGCATCAACTGCATCAAGCCATATGCACCACTCCAGCTCTGTGCATGTGGGTTGAATCGCGACTCCTGAAAAGCCATGGCTGCAAGCATACGCCAATCCCAACCCAGTGAGGGTGCATGCAATTTGAACAGAGAATCGTAAGGAGAAATGGCACCTGCCGGCAACGTTGGCAGTGTCCATTTCATATTAGGGTATGCTTTGGTTTCAGTTTCTCTGAAGTATTTTTTGTAAGTGTCAGTCAACTTGTCTCTGGTTTTTTCCTTTGCCAGCCACTGGTTCATCGCTGCAATCAGTTTTGGGGCATTGATGCGGGTAGCCCAGGCAATATTCTGCTTACCGGTAATGGCCATACTCGCATCCAGATCAGCGTAGTCTTCTTGCTCCATCATTGCAAGGTTTTCATCTGTTATGGTTGCAGGTATTTCGCCTGAGTCAGTCAAGCGCAACAAATCATCGGTTGACATTTCACCTGGTGCTATTTCTATGTTTAAGGTTTGTCCGGTCTGGAGTTCCAGTTCTTTGAGTCTTTCGTAAAATGAGGAGTATTCATGTACCCAAATGGGTATGGTATGCAACTGGCTGCTGTCACGTACCAAAATAATCGTAGAATCGGACACCGATGTGGGGTACTTACGTTGGGCAAGGACCTGCCTTGTCTGGTACACCGGTGTGCTGAAGTTTACAATTTGTTTTCTTCTAGGGGTTACTGTCAGGTTTGATGCTATCACATCACCTTCACCACGGTTGAGCATTTCAAACATGACATCTACATCATCCAACAATTTCACTTCCAGCTTCACATCAAGGTGCTTTGCGAAGGCCCGCATCATTTCGTAGTCGAAGCCTCGCTCCTGGTTGCGATATAGGAAGTAGGTGGAAGCGCTGTTTTCGGTCAGGAGGATGATTTTGCCGCGAAGCTTTATAGAATCCAAATCAAAAAAGACCGCATTGGTGGGCGCTTGTTGCGGAACGGGTGTATTTGTTTCGCAGGTGGTTAGCAGCAAGCACAGTGCAACCAACAGAAGAATAAATGGTATTTTAAAAAGAAACTTCATGCCCAGGATACGCAAGATAAATTATGTCCATTGCATATAGGGCCGCTATGGGTTTTTTGTGAATAAGTTCTACCAATTTCACTTGGTTTAGTTACAACAAAAAGCCCCTGCTTCTCAGCAGAGGCCATTTTGGTAAGCGGATTATTGGTTTGGTTTTGAAAACTTATTTGCGTAAGAATTTTTCTGTTTTGCTGTCGTAGCTCAGGTAGTACTCGCCTTTTAGCAATGCGGTGCAATCTACTGCGAGTCCATAACCTTTCTTCACTATTTGCCCATATACATTGTACATCTCGTAGCTTGTTTCCGCACTGAAGGTTACAAGCTTGGTCTTTTTGTCATATTTAAATGTCACTTCGGGCACATTGCTCAACACTTCGCAGGTAGGGCTCTTCCTGAGTTCACCCTCATAGCTTTTTTGTGCCACACGGTATTTGTTTTTTCCGCTGGAGAGTTGCACCTGAAATTTATATGAATTGCGCACAGCTGTTCCGTTACCCATCACCTCGCCCACATTCACCCATTTGTTCCATTTGAATTGTTGAACTATAAATGGAAGTTTGCCCTGCTCTCCCGTTGTTTCCCACATCAGGTTACCATCAGGGCTGCATTCTATTTTGCCACAATCGAAAGTTGGCGCGGGCTCCAATGCTCCCGGATTCAATACTTTCGGGGTGCATCCGTCTTTGTGTCGGATAGAGACAGTTACAGGGTCGCCCAGTTTCAGATTGTATATGCTTAAGTCTATTTCAAATGCCTGAGAGTTTATTTCATCACTTGTTACCAGACCATTCATTGTAACCTCATACACGCAAAAGCCAACACCATCAGGCGAAGCTGAGTTGATTACATAGAGATTACGCAACTGGTAGCGCCCATCAAGCACAATGGTGCCTGCGCTGCACACGTAAGTGCTGAATAGGAATACACAAACAAAAATTGACCTCATAAATGGAGGAGTAGTAATAGTAGGTTTCAACAATACATAAAATTCGTTTGGTTCATCACCTTCATGGATGGAGGTGGGCAAAAGTATCCAATTTCGAAAAAGTCCCATTTTTTATTTCAGGGTAGAATAAATTAAATGTTTCCATTAGCTCATTATAGTGACGAGTCAATATAAGAGGCGCTTGTTGAAGCGGTTTGCCATAACTGAGCCTGGCTGACATCTGTAGCAATAGGGTGGATGTTCCGCTGATGGATTTATACATCACCAGCCAGTTGTTTTGTTTCATTTTATCAAGCAGGAATTTCATTTTGGGGCTGAAAGATTCCCTGCGTGCGCTTAGCTTTTCATATACATCTTCTACAAAAGACTCCAGCCGCAGGCCTGTGTATTGCTCAAAGTTACTGGCAAGCACATGATCAAAAAAAACATCGATGGCAATAGGTGTCAGTAGGCCAAGTTCAAGACGCAACTTTGCTCGAAGTGCTTTGCATAACTCGTGTGTATCAGTAAAATGATCAATGTACCGATGGAGTAGTATTCCGTACTGTATTCGCTGCGGGTATTGCTCATGGGCTTTTCCCTTCACCTCGTCAGCTATAAACTGGCCGTGTAGTAAATCATCATCACCATAGCTGAAATGAAAGTGTGCGAGGAAATTCATATAAGGCAATGATAAATCATGGCTTTGACCTCCCCACCCGACAATTGTAAATATGACCGCCTGCCTGTGTATAAGTGCCAATGGTGTAATAGAAAGGCACATACAAAAGGCTCAGAATACTTTTGGGCTTGACAGATGGCGATGCGCAACAGGCTTCAGATATATTGGATAGCACAACTTGGTGGCTGGGGCTTATTCGTTGCTGCCACCATAGTTATTGCTAACCTCTGGTCGCAGAATACCACCGGACTCTATAATTTTTCACTTTGCATATTGCTTACCGGAATATTGCTCACACATGCATTCAGGTGGTGCATACACCGTTTGGGCTGGAAAAGGATGAATATTCTGAAAATAATTCTTATCATCATACCCACATCGCTTCTGCTCAGTTTTCTTTTCATATCCATAAATACAGCATTCAGCAATGTCCTCTATCAGCGTTTCTTGTTCGACACCTTCTTTGCCCGCGACTTCTGGCTCACTACTTTCAACTACTCGGCCCTTTTTCTGCTCTGGAGTATCATCTATTTTGCAGTGAACACGTTTGAAAACTGGAAAAGAGAAGAGATACAAAACCTGGAACTTCGTGCTGCAAAAACTGAAATTGAATTGAATAGTTTCAAAGCTCAGATGAATCCGCACTTCATGTTCAACAGCTTGAACAGTATAAGAGCATTGGTGGAAGAAAATCCGGATAAGGCCAAAGAAGCTATTACTAAACTAAGCGGATTGCTTCGCAACAACCTTACGCTTGGCAGAAGCCAGACCATACCCTTACGCGATGAACTGGATTTGGTGGACAAATACCTATCACTGGAAAAAATAAGATTTGAAGAAAGGCTTCATGTGTATATGGATATTGATGCCCAATCATTGCGATGTGAAGTTCCCCCATTTATGCTACAGACTATAGTGGAGAATGCAATCAAACATGGTATTTCGAAACAACTCGAGGGTGGCACCATCAATATCTCGGTAAAAAGGAATGGCGATACATTGAGCATTGTAGTAAGCAACACCGGTAGTATAAAGAATGACGACAATAGCACAGGAATAGGATTGACCAACACCCGCAAACGACTGCAATTACTCTATGGAGAACAAGCTAACTTCCTGATGGCTGAAGATAGCAATATGGTAACAGCCCATCTCACAATTCCCATAAATCAAACAATCTAACCTAACCCATGAAAACACTGATAATAGATGATGAAAGGCTGGCAAGAAAAGAACTGGCTGGCCTGCTGAAAAACTTCAGCGAGATTGAAATTGCGGCTGAATGCAGCAATGCTGAAGAAGCCAAAGTGGCCATCAAGCTGCACAATCCTGATTTGATATTCTTAGACATACAAATGCCAGGAAAAAACGGATTTGAATTGCTTGAAGAGTTGGAATCGGTTCCGAAAGTCATTTTTGTAACTGCTTATGACGAGTATGCTTTACGTGCCTTTGAGGTGAATGCACTTGACTACCTACTGAAACCTGTGGAGGAAGATCGCCTATCGGAGGCTATAAACAAAGTACTGCATGAGGATGATGAGCATGAAAGCCTTGGTGCAGTCAGAAACGAGGGCAGGCTTGGACAAGACGATCAGATTTTCCTGAAAGATGGTGAACGCTGCTGGTTCGTAGCCCTGCGCGATGTGAAGTTGTTTGAATCCGAAGGCAACTATGTGCGCGTTTATTTCAACAATTTCAAACCACTCATTCTGAAATCGCTGAATAACCTTGAAGAGCGACTTGACCATACTTTCTTTCGTACCAATCGCAAGTACATTGTTAATCTGCGCTGGGTGCAGTCAGTAGAAAACTGGTTCAATGGCGGGCTGCGCCTTACACTGAAAGATGGAACACAGGTGGAAGTGAGCCGGAGGCAAGGTGCCCGTTTTCGAGAGCTCATGAGTCTATAACTATTAGAAACGCATGCCCATCACGATGATGTCGTCTATCTGCTCGTGCAGCCCGCGCCATGTGTAGAATGACTCACGCAATGCCGCACGCTGTTCGTTCATGGGCAGGTCGGCATATTGTTTAAGTAAATTGTACAATCCGCTTCGCTTCAATTTCTTTCCTTCTTCACCACCAAACTGGTCAGTAATACCATCTGAAAACATATAGATGATATCACCCGGATGCACATCGAACTCGTATTGGCTGAATACTTTGGAAACAGGCGCATCGCTGCCTCCTATGGAAAGGCGATCACCTTTTACCTCTATCCATTCGCCCTTGATTCGTAATAGCACCGGCCTGTTAGCTGACGCTACCATGATTTTGTTTTTGTGAAAGTTGTAGTTGAACACGCTGATATCCATTCCGTCCTCTACTCCGAAATCGCTGCCTCGCTTGTTGAGGAGCATTTTCAAATCATTGTCGAGCCTCACCAACACATCTCGCGCACACTGCACACTCTTATCGCTCGATACTTCTTTGAGCAGTGTGGTACCAATGAGTGACATGAATGCACCAGGTACTCCGTGACCAGTGCAGTCTGCACATGATACTACCACGTCATTGTCAAATTTTTCGATCCAATAAAAGTCGCCACTTACTATATCGCGTGGCTTGAAGTACACGAATGCATCAGCAAAATATTGGTTCAGGCTTTCATACGCAGGCAACATTGCACGCTGTATGTTTTTTGCATACAATATAGAGTCAGTGATGTCCTTGTTTTTTACTTCGAGCAATTCCTTTTGCTCCATCACTTCATGTGTAGCCTCGTTAAGTGCATACTGCAAGCGCTCTTGGTCTTGCTTCAGTTTGCGCTCTCGCTGCACGATAATGTAGCGTACTACCAGTACAAGTGCTATGGCCGTGCTCAGAAGAAACCACCACTTCAACCAAAACGGTTTATCAATAAATATACTGAAGCTAGTAATGGTACTACCACCTTCAGCATCTGCATTGAAAGCTTTTACTTTGAAGATGTATTCACCTGAAGACAGCTTGTTGTAAACCGCCACACTTCCAGTGCCCGGCTCACTCCAGTCAGTATCATATCTTTCCAGCATGTACTGGTAGGTTACACCTTCCGGATTTTTCAGCGAGACCCCAATGAAGTCTATTTCCAATTTGAATTCGCCATAAGGCAGTGTAATGAATTGGCTCAGCTCATGTAAGCTGTCTCCTATCAGCAAACTCTCAATGTGCACCAATGGTTCCGTCAGATTCTTGCGGTCCTTATCCGGCTCATATCGCAGCATGCCATTGTCCGTACCGAATATCATGATACCGTTGGCGAATTTGTCAACTGCATTGTCTAAAAACGCATACTCGAAGCCGCGGCTTGGATCTACTATTTCTATCTTTCCTGTAATCAGATTTATCTTACTAAGTGCACCGCGGTGTCCTACCCACAGGTAGTTTCGGTTGTCGCATTCGAGGCTATAGCAATAGTCACTGTACAAGCCTTTCGACTTGTCAAAGAGTACCTCTTTAGTATCTGAAAACATGAAAACTCCTGAGCCATTGGTACCAACCCAGATGTTGCCATTGTTGTCTTCCACTATGCATTTATTCTCTACCACACCACCACCGCTTGTGGCCTCCAGATTGTATATCACTCCATCTTGTACATAGGAGAGTTGTCTGTCGTGAGTACTTATCCAAATGCGCCCATGACTATCTCTGTATAGCGACTTTACAACGTTGTGTGTAAGTCCACTTTGTATGGAAAGGTGCGACACCACCACACCACCATTCAATTGATACACGCCATAGTCGGTGGCCACATACAATATATTGTTGAACTCAACAAGGTCATTGATACGTTGATTCAGGGCATCTGCCGAAAGCATCACATGTTCAAACTTCTTTTTGCCGAATGGCATGTGATAAAGACCTGACTCAGCTGTACCTGCCCACAAGTGAGCATGCGAATCGCAATACAACGCTGTGATATCTGATGCGGGCAGGCCGTGCTCTATTCCATAGGTGCTGAGCACATTGTCAGGCATTTCGAAGCTTACAATCACCTGACCATGGGTGCCATACCAAATAGTATCATTCTGGGTAAAAATACTGTTCACTGCATGATTCAGCTCTTCAGTGCCCACTGAGTAAACAGAGAAGTAGTCGTCTTCCAATTTTAGCAAACCCTGACCCATGGTACCGAGCCAAACATTTCCCTCGCGATCCACAAATGTGATGCGCACACTTTGGTGACCCAATGTTGCGTTGTGGCTGTAGTCAGTTAATTCTTTGAATTTACCTGTTGCATAGCTGCCCAATTGCAGCAGTCCGTGGTTGTTGCTACTTAGCCAAAGTCGCTGCTCATTGTCCATCATCAGGTTGTTTACATTGTATGATGAAAAATTGATTGAGTCGAACTTCAGTGCGGTGATGTGCGAAATGGTATTGTCACGGACAATTCGAAAAACACCTGACTCATCGGTTCCTACAAAAATCTCTGTGCCATAGCTCGCCATGCTTGACACTTTTGTTTCGAATATTTCTTCCACAAAATCATACTTCACTTCATCATCATTACTGATGGCTGCCTTGAGAAGACCCATGTCGGTACCTATCCAGAGTACACCTTGGCTATCAATACACATTGTGTATAGGGTAAATTCCTCAATGCCCTTGTTTATTTTTTTCCAGGAGTTGTCTGCCTGATGCATCAGCAGACCATCATTTTGGGCCACAGCCCACAGTCTGCCGTCAGGTGACTGATATATCTGATTGATACGTGAAACTGTCAGTGCCGAGAGGTCAATTTTTTGAAATTTGTTTTTACTATATCGGGTTATGGTGCCATTGCCATGGCCAAACCAGATGTTCTGTTCATTGTCCTTCAAACTACAAGTGATGAAATCGTCTGCGATACCATCAGTGGTAGTGTACTGCCTGAAGCTGAATCCATCGAAACGAAAAAGTCCCTCACCGGTACCTACCATGAGATAGCCCTGTTCATCCTGATCTATGGAGTAAATGAACTTGTTGTTAAGTCCATTCTGTTCATTGAATTGCCTGAACTTAAAGGATTGCCCGAAGCATGAAGAGGCAACGATGCATGAAAAAAATACAAGGGTGGATTTCATACAAGCATTTTTACTTCGGTTTGGTGCTGGTCATTTTAATCTGTCCTTCGAATTTTGGAACACCACCTATAGGCACTACAAAGAATGGTAACAGTTCGCCATACTGATTGCGGATGGAGAACACCACATTGTTGTTGTTCACTTTCTGGTCGGCATTTTTAGTGAATTGTATGTCGAGCGATTTGCCTCTTTCCTTCTCTTTAATTTTATATACGCTGTTGCTCCAGTTGTTGTCACCACTCATGCTCACAGCTTCACCCAGGGTAGCTACGCTGCATACCTTTATGTAGCCATCGGTGTCCCAGTCAAAGTTGCGCTGCTCTACACTTATCACTTTATCATCTATGTATGGGTAGATGTGTGATGTCTGAAAAGATTCTTTGTGCAGCCTGAATGTGTATTCAAAAGTGAATGCATTGCCACCTTCCACAGCTACGTTTTTATCGGCACTGGTGCTCATGTAATAGCGATACAGGTTGCCGTCATCACCTTTGGTTCCCTGGCAAATTATCTTGAATATGTATCCGCCAAATTTTTGAGAGTACTCGCCTTCACTGGGGTTGAATGGACCGAAGGTGTACCATGCATTATCGTAGTCTGCCTTGGAAGCGAATGATTTGGTGGCAAGCATATTTCCGCTGTCAAATGCGCCTTTGGGGTCAGTGCCTGTTGCATCTTCATTCGTTATGCAGCCCACACCTCCATATACGCTGTATTTGGACATAGTGTTGAAATCACCATTCAGCTCATCATGCTGGCCCCCACACTCCGGGTCGAATACGCGCAAGTAAATAGGCTGCTTATGTTCCTTTTTTATTTTGAAAAAGAATGTTTGACAGAAGTCATCATCACCCCATTTTGTTCCGGCATCTTTTCCGAAGGTTACAAGAAATGGAATGTTTTCGTCTGCCGCGGGCACTGGTTGTGCACCTGCACTTATTCCTGCAAATAGAAGTATGGATGCTGTCAGGTAAAGTTTATTTTTCATGTTCATATTCAGGTTATGGCGTTACCCGCATATTGAATACAATGACGAATTCAACGCGTCTGTTTTTCTTTCTTCCTTCTTCTGTGTTGTTGTCAGCCATGGGTTTGCTCATGCCATATCCTTTCGGAAATAGCCTTTCGCGAGCAATGCCTTTTGATGTCAGGTATTGCATCACGCTTTCTGCACGCCTGTCTGAGAGTTCTTTGTTGTAGCCACCTCCGCCTATGTCGCAGGTGTGTGCACCAAGCCGCAGGCTGAAGTCTTCTTCCAGCAGCAGCATGGCTGCTATGTAGTTCAGATTGGCAAAAGATTCAGCCTTTATCTCTGCACTGTTATATTCAAATTTGATGTCACTCAGTTTTGAAAATTCAACATTGAGCGATTGGGCATTGCGTGGCTTGATGTACTTACCTACCTGCACCAATCTTTCTTTGTATCCATCTGTAGTGTTGCTGTCTATGTGCGCATTTTCAAATCCGGCAGCTTTATACTTTTTCAAGTCTGCTTCCAATGCTATGATGTTGTCAGTGCTAATCACTAAGTATTCATAGCCACTTCCATCTTTCTGTTTCATTTCTGATATACTCACTTCTACTTTGCTGAATGCCTCATGGTTAAATGGCTTGCGTTCTTCAGCATCCATAAGCACTATACTGTATTTGTATTTGGTGTCAGTTACCGCAGGCTTCTGTACGGGTGCGAATCCCTTAGCCGTGGTGTGTTCATTGACATATGCTACTTCATACTCCTTCACCTCTGCCTTTTCAAAACCCATGCTGGTTGCTGTTGCCAATTCATCACTCAATTCTGTGAAATTGGATGCGTTTTCAATCACATACTCGTAGCCGGATTCAGTAGAGAGTTCGGTTATTTCTGTTCGCACTTTGCTAAAGACTGGGTCTGAAAGAGAAAGTCTTTCTTCACTAGCAACGAGCATTACTCTATAGCTTGAATTTTCACTACCGTTGTCAGTCGCATCTTTGTTTTGCTTGTCTATGCCGTTGTTCGAATTCTGCTCATCTGCTGTCATATCATCCTTGCGGAAGTATCCCTTGCCTTCTTCAAATTGAATCCATTCGCGTGCATACATGGGAACTATTTCTGCTTCTGTAACTCCATTCTTGCGTGCCTGTTCCAATGCTTCTGCAAGCTCTTCTTCTGCCATTGCTCTTTCTATTACGTAGGCATATCCGTTCTCTGTTTTTATTTCTGTTATTTCACTATCTATCTTTTCGAATAGTGGATCCTGAAAACTGAGTTTGGTCTCAGACCTTGCCAAGAGCACGCGGTATTCTACTAAGCTATCGGGCATTTCACGCTCAGGCCATTTTACATCCGAACTCTTTATGGTGTTGAAAGTCTGCTGCAACCTGTGCTGAAATTCAGTCTCACTGAATATTTCAGCATGCATGTTTTCGATTCCATGATTCTTCAACTCTTCATATTGTGGTATCAACTCACCCCATTCAACTGATTTGGAAATGCTGTATTCGTATCCAGTTTCTGTTTTCAGCTCACTTATCTCCTCTGTTATTCTTTCGAATATCGGATTGTCTGCTTTGAGTTGTTGTTCAGATTCTGCAATAATCAATCGGTAGAATGGTGAGAGCCTATTACCCAAACTATCCATTACCACGGTTTCGCGTCTAAGTTGAAGGTTTCCCACTTGCTGTATGTCGCAACATGGCAGGTTGGCAGGCACCACTTGCTCAGGCAATGGCTCCACACACACTATGTCTTTATACACACATATGCGCGGATTTATTTTTCCTTTTCGTTTGCCCACCAGTCCACACTTTACACGATATGTGCCTGGAGTTTTGAACTGATGCACAAAATCATAAGTTCTGAATTGTCCTCCATCACTCAATTCCCACTCCACCTTTTCCACTTCGAATCCTTTGAATTCGTCAGTGTTGATTAGACAATCGAAAGTGCTGGTAGTAAATACTGTATCACGGCTGAGAATGAATGGTTTGTCATCGTTGCTTATGTCCAATTCAATGGTGCTGACTTTCGCAAATACCTGATGTGTGGCTGTGTCTATGACGTCCAGCGAAATATTGTAAATGCCATAATCCGGAAAGCAATATTCGACTTCATTGCCATACATCACAGTGCCATCACCCATGTTCCATCGATACTTGAAACCCGGATCTGTGTGGGCCGAAAGTTTTTCGTCCACTATGCGATAGCAAAGGGTAGGTCTTTCATTGTCTAAACAATCATTGTAATTGTTTATGTACTTGGCAAAAAAGAAAATGTCATCCACTCCATCATTTCGGTTGCTGCTGAATGTGCCCATCATATTGCCGGGCCTTTCTGCGTAGGCAAATTCATCGTATTCTGTATTGATAGTACTGTTCAGTTTTTGCGGTTCGGCAAATTGTGCATTCTCTTCGGTGGTGTAGTAGATATCCATTCCTTCAGCATCCTTGCGGGCATTAGTTGAGAAAAACAACACGCCATATTCATTCATGAAAGGAAAAAATTCATTGCCTTTCGTATTCACGTTTTTGCCAAGATTTTCGGGTGTGCTCCACATGTTGTTTTGCCAAAAGCTGCGGTAGATGTCGCTGCCACCATACCCTCCGGGCATATTGCTGGCGAAGTAGAGTATTGAGTCGTTCCCCACAAGACATGGATGTGCTACGCTGTATTTTCCTTCGCGTGAGTTGTACGGAAACTCCGATGTGAGCAACCACGAATCCCTGAATCTTTCTGCAGTAAACAATCCCAGTTTGAATTCTTCCACCTTTTCCAGTTTGTTGGTTTTTCCTTGCTTCATGTTACCTGTATATACCATCAGGTTTCCGCTTGGGCTGAATGCGGCCTGGCCTTCGTTGTAGAGTGTGTTTACATTGCCTTTCAGGTTTTCCACTCTACTGTATTCGCCATTGGCTTTCATTTCCACCACATACAAATCAGTAAAGAAAGTAAGCGTGGTGTCTTCCAGAAACGAAAGGTTAGTCTTTGCTCTGGTGGATGAGAAGACAAAATATTTTCCATTGAATGCACCGCTGAAGTCGGCTTCCTCGCTGTTGAAGGGAGCTTGAGTTACTTCGTAATTCTGACTGCGGCACAGGGTGGTTGCCAACAGCAACATAGCTGTCAGCAGACATTTGGAATAGGGTATGTACAATAAATAACGCATGAAGGGCCAGTTTTAAACGGGCCAAAGCATCTAAGGTTTCTGTTGTGGTAAGAAAATATGAAAGGCTAATTCTTGCCCCTCTTCTTCTGAGAAGCATCTATGGCGATTTCGAAGGTGACGCGCCTGTTGGTAGCACGGCCTTCTTCGCTGCCATTGTCGGCAAGCGGCATGTATTCGCCAAATCCCTTTGGTATAAGGCGGCTGGGGGCCACCCCTTTACTCATCAGGTAGTGTGCTACGGCCTCAGCCCGGTGTCCTGATAATATTTGATTGTGTTCTTCGGTTCCCATGCTATCAGTATGTGCCATGATGCGCAAATTCAACTCTGGTTCGAGCAACATCACCTGTGCTATATAGTCCATGTTGTCATACGAGGCCGGTTGTATCTCATACTCATCAGGTCTGAAACGGATGTCATTGAATTTATTTAGGTGATTGTTGATCGCTGTGGTTAGCGAATCAGGCAAGTACCACCACTTCTTAGTCGTGATGTGGCTGAAGGCATCTTGCTTCTCATCGCGCACGATGCTCTCAGTATATCCATTGGCCACAAGGTCATTGTAAATACGCACCAATACCTGCATTTCGGTCGTTCCACCCACAGAGTATTTGTAGGTTGTTTCTTCCTCAGCATAGCGTTCTGTTATTTCATATTTTATATTGGAAAAATATGGATCGTCCAATGCAATTTGCTCTCTGCTTTGTTTGAACTCCACAAAATATAGCAGTGAATCAGGAACATATTTCAATTGCTGTATGCTATCCAGTTGCTGCATTGCCATGTCTTGCTGCAACGCTGACATCTGCATATCATTCGAATTGTTTTCATCATTCAGCGCTGCAAGTTGTTGCACAGTGCCAATGGCTATTCGCTTTGTTGCACATCTCTTTTCTGAGACTTCTCCAGATGTTGATTTACCTATGATGCCCAATTGCACTTCATATACACCGGGCTGCTTCCAGCAGTGCCATGCCTCGCGGCCGCGCACATTGCGGCCATCACCAAAATTCCAATAGTATTCTTCAATCTGAAATGATGCGAGGTCGGTGCCATCAGGCGAAAAACTTACGACCTCATTTATAAATGCACTGTCAGCCGAAGTGATGTATGGAAAAGGTGACTGCTCTATCTGCACATCTACTTCTGATACCCTTGCAAATTTTTGTTTCGTCAGGCTGTTGTAAACATTTAGTGCAACATGATATCGGCCATAACCTTTAAAGCAATGTTCAGCAGACAACCCGCTTGCAGTGCTGCCATCGCCAAACTCCCATTCGTAGGTAAGCGGCAATGAATCATTGGGCAAAATATTTACCTCTTCGAACAAATAGCACAACGAGGGTAGCTCAGCCACAGGGCATCCTTCAAATTGCGGATAGGTAATTTGAAATGAATAGAGATCATCATTTTTTTCGTTTCGGTTTGAGCTGAAGTAGCCTGATTCGCTATCGCTATTCATCACAAATGCAAAGTCATCAAATGCTGTGTTCACAGGCGCTTCAAGTCTGGTTGGCTCAGACCATACACCCTGTAGTTGTGTGCTGGTGTATATGTCCATTCCCATATCCTGCAATCGCGATGAGGTGAAAAACAGTTTACCCTCCTCACATAAGGAAGGAAAGATTTCATCGTATGCTGAATTTATTACAGGCCCAAGATTTACAGGTGTTCCCCAAGCTTCATCGTTGCGCGAACACATGTACAAATCTTTTCCTCCGAAGCCGCCCGGCATGTCGGAGGCGAAGTAGAGTGTGTTGCCATCAGCGCTTAGTGCTGGGTGTGCAATGCTGTAAGTAGTATCTGTGCTGTTGTGAGTGAAAGCCATCGGCTGGCTCCAGCCATCAGCATTGTATTGTGCTATGAAAAGGCCGAGCTTGCTATCGTTCAACCCGAAACGCAAAGTGCCGGTATAAATACAAGTGGTGCCTGCTGTATCGAAGCATGTTGGACCTTCATTGAAACGACTTGCAAAGTTTGTACTCAACAATTCGACTTTTTTCGCATCTGCTTGCTTGGCAAAATAAATTTTGGAAGAATGATTGCCTGATTCATCTAACCAGGTAACTCCATATCTCAAAGGCCTATCACTGCAGAATACCACTCCACCGTTGTAGGCAATAGGTGCAAATTCATTGTAAAGTGTATTGCACTTGAGTGAAGCCACTTCAAATTGCTGTGCATAATGCGCACCGGGCAATAGCATGATGAACAGATATGTGATAGGATGGCGAAACAACATTTAGAAAAACCTTGTATCCGGTGAGTTGTTATGATATTGAAAAGTGTAGAGCAATGCGAACTCATGTGTGCCGCGTGCAAAGTTGCCAATCGGGCCAGTCAAGTAGTCATAACTATAGGCAACATTCAATTGTGCATTCACCCGTGCATTGGCCACAAATACCATGGCCTGCCGGTGGCGATAAGTAAAACCTATTTCTCCTATTCTTTGTATTCCACCCATGATGGTTGCATCAGTCTGCATGGAACTCCTTGTATGATATTTTAGAAGTATAGCAGGTTTGATGTAAGCCAATTCTGTCATAGAAATTTTGCTTCCGGCCATCAGGTGGTAGCTATAGTTGCTCATTTGGTGATCCGCTTTATACACACCACCACCGCTGTATGTTTCTGTGAGGAAATGTGGTATAGATATGCCCGCAAAAGACTGGTTGTCATGATAAAAAATGGAAGCACCGATGTTGGGCATCCAATACGACTGGTCGCCATTGCTAAATGTGATATCGTCTGATTGTGTAGTAGCTATCTGGCTCCAGCCATTGGTGACTGATGACATGCCGGCAGTAAGAGCAAAGGCAATTTTTCCTTTAGCATTCAATTGAATGCGATATGCTCCGGTAGCGAATATTCCGGTTCGTTTGCTCACTCCTATTTTGTCACTCATTACTTGCAAACCAAGAGCAATGCGCTCCTCCTTGAGTGGACTGTGCATAGAGAGATAATGAGTTACAGGTGCGCCCTGCACACCTCGCCACATGCTGCGGCTGCCAAGTGTAGCAGTAAGGGCATTGTCTTTTCCGGCAGCGGCACCATTTATCGAAAGCATATTGTAGGTGTACAAACTCTGCTGCGGAAAAAATTGCGAGGCACTCTGCAAGCTGCAAAAAATCAAAAATGTAAGTACTAGTATTTGCTTCATCGTTACTTATCTCTTTATCACTACAAATCCATGGTGTGTTTCTCCACTTAGTATTAATTCATAGAAATACGTGTCGTCAGGCAGTTGTTCGCCCTCTTTGTTCTGTGCTTGCCATTCGTTCTGGTATTTGTTGTTTTCATAAACCAACTGGCCCCATCTATTGTAAACACTCAATGCAGCCATTTCCAGATTTTCTATTCCGGGTATTTCGAAACCATCATTCACACCATCGGCATTGGGAGAGTATCCATTGGGTATCTGCAATCCATATAATGTAATAGTTACTGTATCTGATGCACTGCAAGCGCCATTCAAATTGGTAATTACAAATTGATTCTCTCCTAATGTGAGTTCGCTTACTGTGGTATTCAAACTCCATTCATCCTGAAAAATGCCGCTGCCCTCAGCTACGATCCAGCCTGTAGCCTGCTCTCCAAAATTGTTCGCACTGAGAAGTACCTCACTCACAATATGGACTGTTTGATCAGGCCCTGCATCTGGAGTTAGCGGAGGTTGCCAATAGTGGATAATCAATGTGTCCATAGCTGTGCATGCATCAGATCCCATCATCGCTGTTAGTTCAAAATCGCCATACGTATCTGCTGTTATTTCTATCATATTGCCAGTCTGCACAAATGAAATGCCCGGGCTTGATGTCCAACTCCACTGGCCTGCTTGCGCACTGATGGTAGTATAGGCCGTGAGTGCACATACATCTATTTCATCATCACCAAAGTTGATTGAAGGCGCAGGTAGTATGTTGATTTCCTGAGTCAAATCGTTGAAGCATATATCACTGAGCACATCCAGTATCAATGTGTAGGTACCTGCTCCAAAATCAGAAGGAATTAATTGATGATTGACAAGCACTTGATTCACACCAATTCCTGAAATTATTATCTCATACATGGCATCGGTTGTTGCTGCAACGCTCATGGTCGCATTCATCACACATATTTCGTCTGCCACTACCCACTCAATCACAGGAGGCACGGATACCTCAACAGTGTATGTGTAGTAATTCTCACTGCCAGGTGCTCCGCTGACAAAAGTGATTGTGTTTACACCCGGTTGTAGTGCAGTACTTATATCAACTGCAGGTATCAGTTGTTGTGCGCAGTTGGTTACATATACTTGTGGATATATGAAGTTGATGTCGCATGTCTCATAGTAGTTGGTGTCAAGCGGAACAAACCAGTTGGCATTGTTGTCCACCACACTTAAGTTGTAGTAAAGTGTATCGCTTGTATTGCCTGCATCATCTATGGCGAAGTAGCCCATCTGATATTGACCGGCAGTAAACCACACACCGGGGTCGTTCACAATTCCTATCTGGACACCTGCATCACAATTGTCGAAAGCATCAGCAAAATTTGTGAAGAACATGGTCTCGCAAAAGCCGCCACTGAGGTATATGGTGGTGTCACCAACCTGTTGCAGCCATGGCGCTGTTGTGTCAGCAGTTATAAGGTCTATTGCACAAGTGTCGCTTGACTGGCCAAGCACATTGGATATCCACATCAGCACTTGTTGTTCACCATTCCATACATTACCAACAGCAGGTAGCTGATGTATAGTGTATGCTGAAAGTGATTGTATCTGCGATGAATCTATTAGTGCAGAATAGTCTCCAATCACAGCTTCACACATGCTGTTCAGGCCCAGCGTGATGTCCAAATCAGGACAGTTGAATGTGATTGAATCCGACAGATCAATCAATACAGTGAATGTGCAAGAGTCCACCAATTCACTCTGAATCATTGCAAAAAGTGTTACCTGTACATTTCCTTGCAATTCAACGTTGGCCTCAGGCCATTGTGTAATGCTGTATGGACAGTCCGCTCCGTAGTCAACCATGGTGGTATAGTCAGGCAAATTGAAAACTCCCTCCGTACCCGGCTGCAATTGCTGATCACCGGGACACTGCATTGGCTCATAGGTATTAGCTTGCACTACCACCACTTGTATGCAATTGCCAAATCCACCGTAGGTATCTATTGCTATCCATTGTAGTGTAGTAGCACCCATGGGATAGAAATCAGAAGCCACTTCAAATCCATTATAAGTATTAATGAGACCGTAACCACAATTCTCAATAACGACTGGCTGATCGATTATCACATTGGCTCCACACATACCTTGCTCCGCAAAAACGAAAACAGAATCTGTACACAATACTTGTGGTACTTGCACATCTGCAACGGTAACAGTGTCAATGCAAGTTGAGATGCCTCCGTCCCACTCAGTTACCGTCCATTGTATGTAGTGCGTTCCTACATCGAAAAATGCTGATATTGGGAGCGATGTGTTGTTGTAATCATTCATCATGGTATAGGAGCCAGATGATTCAACAAGTGGTAGTGCTGTTTGTACCAAAGCACCACACAATTGATCATCATTTTCTGCATAGTAGCTATTGCATAGAGTGGATGCTGTTAGTGTATCCATGACTATAATTTGTTGCTCACACACCACGCTGTTGCCTGAGGCATCATCTGCATACCATTCGAGCAGAGTACTGCCCACAGGATAGTTTGCACTGGCATTCCATGTACCTGTGTAATTGTTGTAGAAATTTATTACTGAACAATTGTCCGTTGGTGCAAAAACAGGAATGTTCAAATACAACGAGTCTTCACTGCCATCAGTATATACCAAAATATCTTCTGGGCAAGGCATGACAGGATCAGCCACGTCATACACCATGATGGTCTGTATGCATGTGTTGGTATTGTTTGCCGCATCTGTTACTGTCCACACTACTTGTGTAGTACCAAGCGGATAGAATGCACTTGAGTTAATGTTAGAAATTGCTGCTTGATAATTATGTGTAAATGATGGAGAGCTGCAATTGTCATCGACTACAGGCGCATCAAAATCCAGCCATGCCTGACAACCTGTGGTGATGTATGCTTCAGCATCATCAGGACAAACAATTTGCGGCAGTTCACCATCAGTGACTGTTACATTCTGACTGCATTGCGAAGTATTCCCGTTCACATCAGTTACTGTCCACCAAACGGTGGTGGTTCCAATAGGATAGTTGCCCGATGCATCGTTGGTGTTGTTGAATGAATTTACTTTAGATAGAACCGCACAGTTGTCATCATAAATAGGTGCAGGCACTTGCACAAGGGCAGAACAAAGGCCATCGGTTGTGCTCACTTCCATATTGCCACTACAGATTGCTATGGGATCCTGAGTGTCTGCCACCTCTACTAACTGCTGGCAGGTGTCCACATTACCTGAGCCATCAGTAGCTGTCCAGGTCACCAGTGTTGTTCCAACATCATAAAAAGAAGATGGATGATCGCTTGCGACATTCACCACACTGCAGTTGTCCGTTGCCACAGGTATTTGCAAAATCAACGACAATCCGCATTGATCAGCATCAGCCTGAGCTAATAAGTTAGAAGTGCATGTTATCTGTGGTAATTCCAGGTCAGTTACCACCACTTGTGTTGTACACGTGTTTTGATTGCCTGCGTTGTCAGTCACTGTCCAAATCACTTGTGTTGTTCCTTGGATGTAGTTACCTGATGCTTCGCTTGTACCGTTGAAGTCATTGGTAAGTGATGCTACACCATCGTTGTCTGAAATAACGGGCGAGGCCACGTCAATCCAAGCCGTGCAAAGCGATTCATCGGTGCTTTGCTCAATCGAATTCACACAATCGATAAGAGGAATTTCAGTGTCAATTACATCCACCGTGAAGCTGCAATTGTTCATGTTGCCAACTGCATCAGTAGCTATGTATTGCACAACGGTGGTTCCCAAATTGAATACGTGGCTACCAATAAAATTAATTCCTGTTGTACCTGATGTTGCAACTGTGGCGCCTGACAAACTCCATGTGAGCAGCGTCAATGAACAATTATCATTTGCTACAGGATTTGCAATGTTCATGGTAGCAAAATTTTGGATTGTGTCTGTAGATACTGATACGTTTTGAGGACATGACAACACTGGAGATGTATCATCAACCAAAACAACTACTGCTGAACATTGAGAAAGATTGCCGGCCAAATCTGAAATGTTGAATAAGACTTGTACGGGAGAATCAGCAAGCTGATAAATGTCTCCGGTGTTGCTTTGAACAACAGTCATATTCACATTACAATTATCTGTGGCTTGAACAAGAGTTGTGAAGTCTTCCATGACGTATTCACAACCGATACCAACACTGCGATAGAGCGTATCAGCACATTGCAGCACCAAAGGTGCAATTGTATCAACCGGTTGTAGCAATACCTGACAAGCTGTGTAGTTACCGTTATAGTCGCTCACCATGATATCTACCCATTGGTTGCCATTTGCAATGGTGGTCGGCACAGGTGATTGAACAATGCTTTGCACTGCGCAATTGTCTGTTGCATTTATCAACTGGGTGAGATCTGGAATGGAGTAAGTGCAATTGATAGAAATTGGCACCTGGATGTTACTTAAACAATCGAATAACGGTGCTTCCAAATCTTTCACTTGTATGATTTGCTGACAAGATGAGCTATTGCCATTTTCATCAACTACCATCCAAATAAGTGTTTGAATACCTACATCATAAAATCCGCTGCCCATGGTGGCATCGAACATGGATGCAGAAATGGTAAAGGCGCCACATACTTCACTTACCACCGGCATACCGGGATTCACATTTGCACCGCAAAGTGCTGAATCAACAGAGATTGAAATGTCTAATGGACATACTATAGATGGAGGTTGCAAAAATTCAAGCTCAACGGTAAATGTGCAGGAATCAGTATTGCCAGCCTCGTCATAGGCTATCAGGGTTACTTCAGTATCGTCATCAATGAGAAAGCCTGGAGCAGGTGATTGAAGAATATCAGTAACACCACAATTGTCATTGGTGATCACGAAGTCTTTATAGTCCGGAAGTAGAGCTGTGCAATTGGCATCGGCCACTATATTAAAATCATCACTGCATATTATTTCTGGTGATTCATTGTCTGACAAGTTCAAATTAAAAGTGCAGGATTGCATGTTTCCTTCAGCATCACTGGCGGTGATATAGACGGTGTTCTCTTCATCAAACAACAAGCTGCCAACCGGTGGATTCTGCTGCACTGATAGCGTTGCGCTGCAATTGTCGGCAAAGGCTATTCCCAATTCTGATATGAAATCTGGAACTATGTAAGAGCAGTTGCTATCAAAATTGCGGAATACATCCTGCGGACAATTTGAAACTACCGGACGTATGGTATCCCACACTTGCAATGGCACATTACAGATGTTCAAGTTACCCCATGCATCTGATGCAGTGAATTGAATCATTGGTTCACCACTCCACAGCACATTCATAGGCCACTGAGTTGTGACCGGCATAGCATCGCAGTTGTCCGTTACACCCAGCGAACCAGTATAGTCGCTGATGTATGCGTTGCAATTGTCATCAAGATAAATATTCAATTCATCAACACACACCAAGGATGGGGGTGCAATGTCTTTTACACTCACAATGCTGATGCAAGTGGAAGTATTTCCTGCAACATCTTCTGCGTGCCATATTACTTGAGTGTTGCCCAATGCATAAGTGCCAGAGGCATCGTTAGTATTGTTCACCTCATTCCACACCATGCTCATAGCACAGTTGTCAGTGGCTACTGCCGTTGGCATCGTTACCCATGCATCGCATGCAGATGGGCTTGTAACTGCATGGATGGTATCGGCACAAGTCAACTCCGGCACTTGCACATCCATTACATTTATGTTTTGTGTACAAGCTGCATAGTTGCCACTCACATCTGTTACAATCCACTCCACTTGTGTGATGCCAATATCAAATGCATAAAGATTTACGGTATCAGCTATACTACATGTCAATGTGCTCACAGAGCAGTTGTCACCAACAGTTGGCGAAACAATCAAATGTTCGCTCATGCATGTATTCCAATCTGTGATATAGGTTGTGTCTTGAGGGCAAATGATTGAGGGTGCTTCAGCATCCAGCACAATCACTTGTTGCAGGCATGAGGAAGTATTGCCATGCACATCGGTGGCTGTCCACTGCACCAGCGTAGTGCCTATTGGGAACAATAGTGAAGGATGGTTGCAAACCAACGAAGCAATGCCGCATACATCATCAGCTTGTGGTGTGGTTAGACTGACTGACGCCTCGCAACTTCCGATGGTGAATACTGTAGTATCCGATGCACAGACTAACTCTGGTGGTGTCACATCACTTACTGTAATGTTCACTGAACAATTGTTTGTGTTGTTATTTACATCTGTAACTGTCCACAGTACATTGGTGGTGCCAACGGGATATGTTGATGAAGCATTGCTTGTACCTGTGTAATCGTTGATGAGGGAAGCAATACCACAATTGTCATTCACAAATGGAATGGACACTACCACAGATGGGTCGCAATTATCAGTGACTGCAATGTTTTGATTGCCGCTGCAATTGATGTTTGGAAATTGATTGTCTGAAATGAATACTGTTTGCAGGCAATTGGCGGTATGATTTGCAGCATCAGTTGCGATCCATTCAATAGTGTGTGTTCCTATCGGAAAATTTCCATTGAAAAATCCCAAACCATTTGGATTGGCAGGCAAATAGGGACTATCGTGTGTAAGAACCACGCCTGAACAATTGTCAGAGTACACGGGTTTCAAAATACTCAATGATGCAACACAAGTACCGGCATTTGCATTGGCACTGATGTCAACAGGACATGCAATGATCGGATCCTGATTGTCAATCACAACTACACTTTGCGTGCAGGAAACAGTGTTGCCAGCCGCATCACTCACCTGCCAGGTAATGACAGTAGTTCCTACTGGGAAGAAAGTTGGCAAACCAGAAACACCATTTACTGATGCCTGTAAAGTGGCTCCACTGCAATTGTCAGAATATGCAGGTGGTGTGATACTCGAAATGTTTCTTCCACATGTTCCTGCATTGGCATTGCGTATCAAATTACTACTGCAGGTGATTAGCGGCAGTTCATTGTCAGTGATGGTGAT
The DNA here is from genome assembly GCA_046155615.1 of Flavobacteriales bacterium. GTDB lineage: Bacteria > Bacteroidota > Bacteroidia > Flavobacteriales_D > Sanyastnellaceae > JANNVZ01. Next base: position 68,791 of record JBJXFP010000133.1, read on the forward strand.
GATGTGAGAACAAGTACTGGTGTTGCCATCTATATCAGTAGCGCTCCATGTGATGGTATGACTGCCTACCGGATAAATACCTGAAGCATCATTTGCACTTGTGCCATAAGTAGAGTTGTGTATAGCATTGATTGGCACAGCTTGATCATCAGTAACAGATGGCACCACTATGGAAACATACTTGCCACATGTACTGGCAGAAGCAGATGCGGAAAAATTCTCAGGGCAATCAATAACAGGAAATTCGTTGGAGTGAACCACAATTGATGTGTTGCATGTGGCCACATTACCAGAATCATCAGTTACTGTCCATAGCACATTGTGTGTGCCAATGGTGTAGTTGCCACTTGCCGCAGGCTGTGGCAAAGCATCAACAAGAATGCTGAGAGTGTAGTTGCAATTTTCTGTGATAACCGGATTGGGTACGTTGATGTACACTGTGGTCATTGCTAATGCAACAGATGCGGAAATATTTCCGGCACATACTATTTGTGGTGCTATATCGTCAATCAAATACACAGGAAATGAGCAGATGGTATCGTTGCCATGTGCATCCATAGCTTCTATTGTCACTATATCACCATCATAAGTTATGCTGCCGGCTCCCGGTGATTGGTAGACGTAAGCAAAAGGTTCGTTGCAGTTGTCATAAATACTGAGTGTGCTGAGGTAGTCAGGTAGATACGCATTGCAGTTGTCATCCATAGTCAACGTGTCAGCAGCAGGACATACTATAATCGGATTTTCAACATCAAGTATGTCAACCAGCGTAGTGCATGTGCCTGTATTGCCACTCTCATCGGTAGCTGTAAAGGTGACCAGAGTCTGCCAGTGCGGATATACATCGCTTGCATTTGAAGTTCCGTTGTAGTCGTTGCTGATGGTGCTTATGCCACATTCATTTGTGACTACAGCCAATGGCACTATTGCGGTTCCTTCGCACAGACCAGGCAGGTTGTATCCCTGCACATATGCTTCGCATTGCACCACAGGCGGAGTGTTGTCAGTGATGCTTAAAAATACTATGCAACTGTCCAAGTTGCCTGCGGCATCAAGTGCTTTCCATACTACCGAGGTAGTGCCAATGGGATAATATGCAGAAGCATCATTGGTACCGTTGTAGCCGTTGTATATGGAATCAACCACACAATTGTCTGTAGCTATTGGTGTTGGTACATCCACCCACCACATACACGGGTCAGTGGCATTTGCATTTAAATCATCTGAGTAGTAACTGATGTTGGCTGTGCAAGTCAGTTGAGGAGATTGTACATCAATTACATTGATGCTAAATGAACATGTATCACTGTTGCCACTTAAATCAGTAGCTGCAAATTCAAGTTGGTGCTGGCCCACATCGTAATAATCCGTGAGCACAACATCATCCAATTCCACTATATCAATCAGACTAATGTTTACGGCATCGATGGTGAGAATAGTAATTCCACCTAAGCATTCAAATTCTAATAAGAATGGATGTAGTTCAGTGCCCGACTTATCACTCCACATACCAGCTTGTATCTGATTAGTGCACACAAAATCTTCGTTTCCGGTATTGTCAGGTTGACCTGCTAACCAACTGTTGTATGCGAATGGTTCACCCGTTATCCATTGGTAATTTCCTTCTTGCGCTGCATCAGTTAGTCCTATCCAGTAGCGCGAATTGGTTGGCATGAATGCATTCTCAGCCGCAGTGGTTAATGTAGCTAAGTGTCCGCCTGTGGCAAGTGCCATGTTGTATGCCACATTCCATGTATGGTTACCGTTTGATTTGTAATATGTATGTCCGCCTTGTGTGCCAATCAATGTGTAGCCAGGCATAAGGCCTGTGGTGCAACTACAGTTGTCAGCAGATATAATGTTGGTGTTGAAGTATGCACCACACATATCCGGTTCGTTGCTTAGGTCCATATCACCGGGGCAGTTGTTGATAGTAGGCGGAGTTGCATCAAGCACGATTGCATTAAAAGTGCAAAAGGTGTTCAGGCCGGCATCGTCAACGGCTTCAATAAAGATGAGCGTGTTCCAGCGTAGTATGGTGCCCGGTGCTGGATATTGGTTGAGCGTGAGTACAGCGTTGCAGTTGTCAGTAAAGCTTGCTAATGCGCGGTAGTCTGGCAATAGCACTTTGCAGTTTTCATCTAAATACAATGTCTGATCTGAAAGACAACTCACGGCTATGGGTGCTTCAGTATCAGTGACAGTTACACTGAATGAACAGGATGATGTGTTGCCATATACATCGCTAGCCTGGTAGCTCACATTGGTAAGGCCTACAGGAAATGTCTGTCCTGATGCGATACCGGAAACCATCGTTATTGACGGACAATCAAATTCAATGATGAATTGAGAAGAGGTTGCTAAGGGCTGGTCATCCCACTTGCCTGCACCAAGTGCATTCATGCGCACATAGTCATCGTTGGTTGCGTTGTCGGGTTGTCCGGCTGCCCAGTTGTTGTAACCAAAGGCTTCACCATTGGTGCTTACAAAAAGCGCTTCAGTTATACAGTCAGCATAACCAAGCCATGTGATTCCGGCAGTGCTCAGAAACATATTTTCAGCAGCGCTGCTCACCGTAGCCAGATGAGCGCCCTGCGCTTGTGCAAGTGCATTGGCATTGGCCCAGGTAGTGCTCAGCAAACTTTTGTAGTATTTATGTCCATTGTGTGTACCAATGAATGAAAAACCGGCAATTGATCCGGGAGCATTGCATAGCGCACAATTGTCAGAAGCCCCAGGCATGGCATAGGAGACCACTGCACCACATGTTCCAGTTTCGCAATTCACTATCAGGTTTGCTGGACAGCTTATGACCGGTGGAGTAGTATCATTTACAGTAACTGTAAAGGTGCAGGCATTGCTGTTGCCAACGGCATCTGTTGCAGTCATTGTCACTTGTGTTTGGCCTGTATTGAATATTTGTGTGCCGGGCTGATTGATACCTGTGGTGTTGCTTTGGGCTATCGTAGCACCTGCAGATGTCCATGTGAGTTTTGTTACTCCGCAATTGTCAGTGTAGGCTATGTTGGGTATTGCAACTGACGCGCTGCACGAACCACTTGCGCTATTCACACTAATGTTTCCAGCACATACCAGTGTCGGGCTTATGTTGTCATTTATCGTAATGCTGTACGAGCATGAATTGCTGTTACCTGCTGCATCAGTAGCAGTGTAAGTAACAGTGGTAATGCCCGAATTGAAAGTATAAGTACCAAGCAGATTCACTCCTGTGTTCACAGAAGCTGAAGTAGTTGCTCCGCTCAAAGTCCATGTAAGTTTTGCTACACCGCAATTGTCAGAGTAAGTTGGATTCACCGTAGAAACACTCTTGCTGCAACTACTTATGCTGGTGGTTAAAACCAAAACACCATTGCATGAAATGATAGGTGGTGTGGTATCGTTCACCTTTACACTGAAGCTGCAGTTTTCCGTATTACCAGCAGCATCGCTGGCTATGAAACTGATGTAAGTGGTACCGGCATTGAAGGTATAGTTTCCTATTTGATTGATGCCACTTGTAGCTGATGTATCTACTGTAGCGCCCGTCATAGTCCATGTCAGTTTGGTTACTGCACAATTGTCTGTAGCCAAAGTTGCAGGCACATTTACCAAGGCATTGCATGAAAAGGGCGAGGCACTTACAGTCAAGTTCGAGGGGCAGGTGATATCAGGATCATCGTTATCCGTTACTGTAATTGTGAATGAGCATGAAGAAGAATTGCCATACTCATCGGAGGCAGTGTAGGTAACTGTTGTATTGCCTTCAGGAAAATCGCTGCCACTTGACAATCCACTCGTGAGCAGAAGAGTTGGACAATCGAATTCTACAATGTATCTGTGCAATGCGAACGGCAAGTCGGCACTCCATTGTCCGCCACCTGCTGTGTTTATCACTGCATAGTCATAGTTGCTGCCTGCCGTAAAAGGTTCTCCCGCAGCCCAATTTGTTATGGCTGTGCTCTCACCGTTGGTCAACTTCCACACCCCTTCATTGGCCACATCCGTCAGACCTGTCCACAATATTTCAGATGTATTTGCATCAATAAAATTATTCTCCTGTACAGTGCGAAGTGTAGCAAGATGACCCCCCAGATTGTAAGCAAGTGAATCGGCAACAGACCATGTAGCCATACCGTTGCTGCGGAAATATTTGTGGTTGTTGAATGTGCCCAGATAAGTATAGCCCGGAATGCTGTTGCCATTGTAGCAATTGCCACATGCAGGATTTACGTTAGGAACATTGTAGCTGATACCTGCGGCACATTCAGCGCTGCCACCTGAGCCTGTGTTGGCGCTAATGTCCGTCTGACAGCCGCTCAGTTGCGGATTGGTAGTTGGCACCGGTACTACTGCTATCCAAGTGGTGGTGCTATTGCCCGAAGCATCGGTAGCTGTCAGGCTCACATGTATTGTACCCATTCCAGACACTGCCGAACCCGGCACTGGGTTTTGTATCACCACAAGGCTCGAATCCGCAGTGCAATTGTCAGAAGGCGCGAACAAGCTTCGGTAGTCAGGCAAGGTGGCCGTGCAGTTATTGCCCAAACTCAAAAGCTGGTTGCCCGGATTGATTAGCACAGGAGAAATGTTTTCTGAAACCACCACAGTGCCTGAACAGAGCACAGTACTGTTGGCATAAATGGTAATGGAATGGATGCCAACACCGAGCAAAGCATTAGCAGCAGGCGATTGCTTATAGCTGATACATGCACATGCTTCAGGCACTATGCTACTCACAAAGTCAGGCATCGCTGCACTGCAACCTGTGGCAGTCAGATTTACTACCAGCGGACATGCAATCAGAGTAGTTGTGCAGCAATAGTGAAGCATCTCCGGTGTATTGTTCATGTAGCACAAGTAGCTATCAGCAGAGAAGTTGGTAACACCCTGGTTTGCATCCAGATTACCGGCACTCCATCCACAATACACTATTTCATTGCCTTTGCAAATGGCCAGATCAGTGGCTCTGTCCTCGCTTAGTGTGTTGGTGGTGGTGTGTATCTGGTAGTTGCCATTTTTGTCCAGCACCAGTATGAAAGAAGCACCCGCCACATCCACCGTGATGATGTTGCCATCCAAAGTTGCAACGTTGGCAGAAGTACCTGCCAAATAAATATTTCCAAGCTTATCAGCCACTAGGGATGATGGCCGCTCCAATTCATTGAGCGAAACACTGCTCAACATTTTGTACCAGATGCCTGCACCGCTCGACTTGTTATAGCGGGCAATGAAGATATCCTGATTGCCATTGGTGGCTGCTGCTGTGGTGCCAGTGCCTTCCCATGTAAGTGATGTTCCTGCTAATGCAGTGGCATAAACCCCGCTGCAATCTGCGGCTATGCCCATGCCTTTGGCAATATCACCATTGTGCAGTTGCCTGCGTATCCAGTTTATTTTTCCATCAGAGGTGATGCTGCCGAGTACATAGTCTGAGTCCACTTCAGGGCTGCTGGCAGTGTACAGTGCATTGCCTGCTGCATAGTTGGTTGAATAGTCGATTCCGAATTGTAAACCTTCGAATGATGCAATGAAATAAAGGCTGTCATTGTAGCTGGTGATTGCATAATGACTGTCTTGTGGCAACAGATTGTGATCATAGTCCTCCTCTTCACTGCCACCTGCTATGAGCCATTGGGCAGAACCATCGTACATGTATTTAGTGATAAATACATCTTCATCATAATTTGATTCCGGAATGTTCACTTCCTGAATCATTGCATCCGGATCCGATTCGTAAGTACCAATGGCTGCCACACCATCGCAAAGTGCAGTTACACCAAAATACTTTTCGTTATTTGAGGAATACTCTCTTCGTGCCCAAAGCAAAGCTCCCGCTGTATTGTAGCATACCATGAAGGCATCGGTGGTTAAGGCACCACCGCCATCATCAGCAAATGCTTGTACAGAGCCTGACATGGTGTTGAATGAAACATCTGAAGAATAATACCCAACTGCATAAATGTTTCCATCCTGCCCTACAGACAGATCCAGCACCTGGTCATCACCCACGCCTGCGATGCTCACGGCCCATAGTACCTGGCCGTTCATATTCATTTTAGCCAGATAACCATCCAGCCCGCCAGATGCACTTATGCTGCTGCTGCCGCCTGCGGCAAAAACAAACGAAGAGAACATGGCTGCACTGAGGTTGTTAGCCGAGCCAGCCACATAGATAAAATTGTTCAAAGTATCTGTGGCAATGCATTGTGCGAAGTCGTCACCATTTTGATCGGTTTGATTCAGCCAGGTTTGAGTAAGGCTTTGAGCTGAGCCAGACACCGCGGCCAATAGGAGCATGAGGGATATGAGCAGATGCCTGCGCGACATACCTTGTGGCGTTAATTCCTTATTTATTACAGGGAATATGATAGGGGCTAAGTATTTATAGGGTCGAGTAGAAAAATGTCTTGAACGGGTTGAACACGGTTCAGGTTTCAACCAGCTATGGAGGAAGGCCAACATGATGCCTTCGTGATACTTTTACCACCAGTTATCTAATCCATTTCTAATTGTGACTCTAATCAAATCCATTTCGGGCATACGCGGTACCATGGGCGGTGCTGAAGGCGAAGGCCTCACTCCCATCGACATCGTAAAATTCAGCGCTGCCTTTTGCAGCATGATGCAGTCCAAGAACAAACGCACAGACATTCAGATAGTAGTGGGTCGCGATGCGCGAACCAGCGGCAGCATGGTAAATGCACTGGTATGCAACTCCCTGATTGGCATGGGTGCGCACATTATTGATTTGGGTCTTACCACAACTCCTACGGTAGAGATAGCAGTACCTATGGAAAAGGCCCATGCCGGTATCATACTTACCGCAAGCCACAATCCCGGACAATGGAATGCACTGAAACTGCTGAATGAAAAAGGCGAATTCATATCAGCCAGCGAGGGACAGACCATGCTTCAGTTGGCTGAAAGCAGTGCGATGAGTTTTGCCACAATAGATCAACTCGGCAGTATTCAACTCAAAGATTACCTGCAAATACACCTTGACGCAATACTGAAACTGAACCTGGTGAATGTGAACCTGATCAAAAAGGCCAATCTGAAAGTAGCGGTGGATGCAGTAAACAGCACAGGAGGCATTTATGTGCCTGCTCTTCTTCATGCATTAGGTGTGGAGCAAATCGAAAAACTCTATTGCGAACCCAATGGTAAATTTCCACATAATCCGGAGCCATTGGCCGAACACCTATCAGACATCAGTGCAATGGTCAAGGAGGAACAATGCGACCTCGGCATAGTGGTAGATCCTGATGTGGATCGGTTAGCATTTGTGTGCGAAGATGGGAGCATGTTTGGTGAAGAATACACACTTGTAGCAGTGGCTGACTATGTACTCAGCAACACACCGGGCAACACGGTAAGCAATCTGAGTAGTACACGCGCCCTTCGCGATGTTACTCTTAATCATGGGGGCACATACACTGCATCTGCCGTGGGCGAGGTGAACGTGGTAGAGGCCATGAAACGAACCAATGCCTTGATTGGTGGTGAAGGCAACGGTGGAATCATTTATCCCGCGTCACATTATGGCCGTGATGCCCTTGTTGGCATTGCACTATTCCTAACTCATTTTGCTACAAAAAAGCTGGGCATGACTGCACTGCGCGACAGCTATCCGCGCTATGTGATGAGCAAGAACAAAATAGAACTGCAGCCGGGAATGGATGTGGATGACATACTCGTGCGTGTTCAAAGCCTTTTTCCAGATGCTCAGATAATTACTTCCGATGGAGTGAAGTTCGATTTTGCCGAAGGCTGGGTGCACTTGCGAAAGAGCAATACCGAACCCATAGTGCGTGTGTATGCTGAGCACAATTCGCGTAAGACTGCAGATGCACTGGCTGGAGAGGTTATGCAGGCAGTTCTCTCTATCGCTGCAGAAAAAGTATGATTCACAGCTTGCATTGATGCGCTGACCCAAGCCCAGTAGTGAAAAGCATTCAAAGAATAAAAGCAATGTGCAGAAGCCATAGAACCATGTCAATTCATCATTTTTACACCGCCTGAATGAAAGGCCCAGCAGACCAATGAAAGTCTATCTTGATAATGCCGCCACTACGCCCGTAGCCCCAGAAGTGGTTGAGGCAATGATGCCATACCTGACAGAGCATTTTGGCAATCCATCCTCATCCCATGCATTTGGCCGCAAGACAAAAACAGCCATAGAGCAATCTAGAAGAACGATAGCTCGTCTGCTCAACTGCACTCCTGCTGAAATCTATTTCACAAGCGGAGGCACTGAGGCTGACAACCTGGCCATGCACGCAGCACTGAACGATTTAGGTTGCACGCACATCATTACCTCGCCAACGGAGCACAGTGCTGTGTTGAAAACCGCACAACAGTTGGCCGCAAGAAACAAGGCTGCCCTAAGCATGGTACAATTAGATACCAATGGAAGCATTGATATGCAGCATTTGGAAAGTCTGCTTGCCTCCGAAGCCAAAAGTTTTGTGACACTGATGCACGCCAACAATGAAGTTGGGAATATGATTGACCTTACAGCGGTGTCAGAGCTGTGCGCTAAGTACGGTGCCGTTTTTCACAGTGATACTGTGCAGACTATGGGCCACTACCCCATGGATTTACAAAAATTGTCCGTGCAGTTCCTCAATGCCTCGGCCCACAAATTCCATGGCCCAAAAGGCACAGGCTTTATCTATATAGACCGCACCACAAGGGCCAATGCCACAATAACAGGTGGCGGGCAGGAGCGCGGATTGCGCGGTGGTACTGAAAATCTTTATGGCATAGTGGGCATGGCCAAAGCGCTGGAACTTTGCTACACTGATATGGCCGAACATGAAAAACATGTATCCGGTCTGAAACAACTGATGGTTGAGCAATTGACAGAACGTATTCCGGGTATCACCTTCAATGGATTGAGTGCAACTGCGGATAGCCTGTACACGGTGTTAAGCTGCACCCTGCCTGAGAATGCCAATGCAGACACAATACTTTTCCTGCTTGATTTGGAGGGTGTGGCTTGCAGTGGCGGAAGTGCGTGTAGCAGTGGTGCCGCCAAAGGCTCGCATGTGCTTGAAGCAATTGGAGCATTGCGCACCGGTTGTGCCAGCGTCCGCTTCTCATTTAGTCGCAATACCACCATACAAGAGGTGGAATATGCAGTGAATAAACTGGCCGAACTCTGTTCAGTGCCCGTGGATGCTTGATTTCAGTGTTCATAGCCACTTGTTCATTTCTAACTGTACTATGAGGTTAACCACAAGGCCATTTTTAACATATTTGGCCCTGTTACCGCCTTTTGAAACCACCCCCATGTGCGGGGCCAACTACCGGAAAAAAAAACCCGACAGTGGTTAAAGGCCAAAACACTCACAATACAATATCTAATTCAGACAAGCTATGGGTTCAAAAAAAGGAAGACCTGCCACCAAACAGGCACGCCTGAAAGACGGCTTTTACGTGGAGCTTAGCTCGATAGGAAGCAATATGAAAATACTGATGCGTAGCGACACTGAAGCTGGTATGCATGACATAGCCCGTAAATACGGCATCAGTAAGAAAGTGCAGATAATGGGCGAGCACAAAAATGACGAGTGGGTGAATGAGAAGAAGGCTAAGATGGAAGCGAAAGCTGCATCGAGGGCCGCCAAACAGCTCATCAAACAAGCGGAAAAGGCTGAGAAGGCTGCGGCCAAAGCAGTAGCCAAACAAGAAAAAATGGAAAAGCAGGCCGCTGAGAAAAAGAATAAGCCCGCAGGTGCAGCCAAAACAGGCAAACGCGGACGGCCCTCTAAAAATGCCTCAACTGGAAATACTGCCGCAGCGACCAAATCTGCCAAAGCCAGCAAGCCTGTGGCAAAAGCCAAAACAGCCAAGACTCCGGCCAAAAAAGCAAACACGGCCAAAGCAGTGACTGTGAAGAAGGCTGCGAAGCCTGTTAAAAAAGCTGCGAAAGGCAAGAAGAAATAATCCCAGATAAAACAAAAAACCCGTCATGCTGAAGCTTGACGGGTTTTTTATTGCACCGTGATTCTGCAGGGTGCGGTATCTATGGACTCATTGCACAGCTATTAAATAAATGAATCCTAAAGTGACGGCAACTTCAGCACATGTGTCATTATTTCAACTATCTGCTTACAGCTATCGCCCTCACCATAAGGATTTACGGCACGACTCATAGCCTGATAGGCCGATTCGTTGTCAAGCAAATTTTTCAGATGTTGGATAATGTTGTCCTTGCGAGTGCCTACAAGAAGCGCAGTGCCCGCATCTACACCCTCAGTTCGTTCGGTTACATCGCGCATTACGAGTACCGGCTTGCCAAGTGAAGGGGCCTCCTCTTGGATGCCTCCACTGTCGGTAAGCACAATGTGGCTTTTATTCATCAGCCATACGAGGTATGGATATTCCAATGGTGCTATGAGTTTGATGTTTGGTGCTAAAAGAGTAGCGTCTGCTACTGCCTTGATGTTTGGATTGAGATGCACGGGATATACAAACTCTACATCAGCATAAGTTTTGGCAATGTGCAATATGGCCTCGCAGATTTGTAAGAATGGCTCACCAAAACTCTCCCTGCGGTGGCAGGTAACCAGGACAATGCGTTTAGAAAAATCGATACCCTCAAAGTGCGAACTGTAATGCCTCTCGTCTTCGCTGATTATCTGTAATGCCAGCTTCAACGCATCTATCACCGTGTTACCTACCATATATATTGCACTACCAATACCTTCTTCTCGCAGATTTTGTGCAGCTAACGGTGTGGGCGCAAAATGATACTGAGTGAGGCGAGTGGTGAGCAAGCGATTCATCTCCTCCGGATATGGTGAGTATATGTTACTGCTGCGGAGGCCTGCCTCGATATGCGCCACTTTAGCTTTCACATAAAAGGCAGACAATGCACCTGCAAGTACCGTAGTAGTATCACCTTGCACAAACACCACATCAGGTTTTACCTCTTCCATCACGGGTTGCAATGCACTGATGGCGTTTGCTGTGAGAGATGAAAGTGTCTGATTGGGACGCATCAAGTCTAAATCATAGTGCGGTGTGATGGAGAAAAACTGCAGCACCTGATCGAGCATCTGCCTGTGCTGCGCAGTTACACACACCATTACTTCAAAGGTTTCATCTTTCTCGAAGGCTTTGATAAGTGGCGCCAGTTTGATGGCCTCAGGCCGGGTGCCGAAAATGAAAAGCAGTTTGCTGCGCATGCGAAATAATTGAAGCGCGAATAAAGGGGTTGAATCAGGATAGTCGTGATTTGAATGAGAAGCCTCTTCGATGCAACTCAGTGCATTTGGAATATATAGGAATCAACCACTGCACCGGATTTTCGCAATTGCACTTCGTTGACTGCTGTGGCAGTATCTGTCCGTTGCTTTATGTCAACATTGCGGTGGATGTAGAAGTTGGTAAGCAGGGCATCCTTGTCGTTACTAAACACTACCTCGTCAGCCCGTTCATGGTTTTTTTCTATGAAGTCTGAGGCATGGTGGTATGGAAACATATCGCCACCTTTTCTTTTTATTTCTACAAAAAACTGCGGGAATGCAGAGAGCAACATAACCGCGAACAATGCAGACATAGAGGCAAATGCCAGACGTCTGATCCAGATGTGCATGGTAAGCATTCGGTCAAGCCCAAAGGCTAACAAAATGCATGCGAATGGAATAGCAAAGGTGGTGTAGCGCGCATCGAAGGTGGTGGTGTGGCCACTGCGAAAAGCAGTGAACAGTACGAAAGCGAAATACATGACAATAGGAAACAGAACAAACATGCCCTGACGGAAGTATTCACTTTTTCTTATTTTGAGAAATGCGAAAACCAGCAATGTGGCAGGCAACAACAGATAGCCAAGCACCACCCAGACCGGCAGGGCAAGAGTCTGAAATTCGCTGGCAAAAATCTTGGCGGTGTTCAGCGCGGTGCGATACAATATGGTCTTGGTTGTGTCACCCTTCTCATCCATGCTGGCACGCTGATGATGCGCCTCGTTTTGTGCATCCATGTATTTTTTTCCATCAAGGCCTCCGTTGAATAGCCAGATGCTGAACAAACCTGATGAAGCCACACCCATGATGGCGTATTTGATGAGCGCTTTCTTGTGACTGTGAAAAAAGAGCACCAGCAGAACATGTGAAAGCAAAACATAGATCACCAGATAGTGAAACAACAAACACAACACTACGGACAATGTGTATAGTGGAATATGCAGCCAAGTATGCCGCTTGCTCACAGCCACCTGATAAAGCGAGTATGTGCTGAGCAAGGCGAAAAATGCACCGGGAACATAGGCGCGCGCCAACTGTCCATACTCGATAAGCAGCGGATGCATGCACAATATGATACCTGCAATGACAGCAGTACGACCATTGAAGAGTTGCCTTGCGAAATAATAACCAAGCACAACTGTGAGCACACCAAATACCAAGGAAAGAAAACGAAGTGAATAATTGGTATTACCAAACACTTTAGTCCACCAGCTTAGCAGCATGTTGTATGCTATGCTGTTGCCGTTGTCACGAATGGTTGCATTCAGCACATTGTGATATGTCTTGTGCGCTCGTATTTCATCACGAGTGTAATGTTCTGGCAGATCTGCAAGCACTTTCAGTCCACCACCACCGGTGGCTTCATAACCATTGATGATGCAAAGCGTTATCGTCTCATCATCACTAAGCCCGAAGTGTGCTAACTCGAACATGCGGGTACCGGTGGCCGCAGCAAGCAACAACAAAATGGTAATGGATATTCTGAGAAACATTATTTGCCTGTGCCGAAGATGAGTCCAAGGGTTTGCCTCACAGTTTTCATCACTTTCATTTTGCTGCTGCCTTTCTTTAGATCATAGCGCAGTATGAAGGGCACTTCATGAATGATTGGTTTGAACCTGCGCAGCTTAAGCAGTATTTCGGCCATGCAGCCAAAGCCCTGCTGCTGAATGAATTGGTCGCCATAGTGTGTGTGTGCCTCGCGTAGCAGGCCCACGCGGTATGCACGGTAGCCGCATGTATAGTCGCGCACTCCACGTATTGGAGTAAATATGCGAAAGAGATAACCAGCACCGCTGCTAAGGAATTCGCGAAACTTGGTGAGACCTACTATGCGTGAACCAGTGCGGTAGCGTGAGGCAATTACTACGTCACTCCCTTCACGCATTTGCATCACCATGCGCTGCATGAGGCCGGGATTGTGGCTGTCATCAGCATCTAAGGCTATAAGTATGTCTGTATCGTCTAAGTCTTTCAGGGCTTCTTTAAATCCCTCGCGCATGGCACCGGCCAGGCCACGGTTGGGTTGCAAATCCAATAATCTCACGCTGATGTCTCCTGTGAAGTTGCGTGCTATGTCTGGAGTGCTGTCTTTGCTGCCGTCATTCACTACGAGTACTTCCATATTCAATCCAGAGTTGACACGGGTACTCTCTAACCTGCTCAACAACGATGGCAAGTTTTGCTCCTCGTTGTAGCTTGGCAACATCACTTTGATGCGTTGTTGTTTCATAAAGAAAAAAATTCTGAGAGAGGCACAAGCCTTTACTCAGCAATGGTAGATGGTTGAATTGAAAGGTAACTGGTCTGCGAATGTAATTGAAGGAAGAGGTACCGATTCACTGCTGATTCTCCTTCATGCGCTGCTCTCCCTCGCGCATATTGCGCTCCATGCGTTGAGTCATGTACCTGCGGAAGTACCACCACAGCAATGCTATTCCAGGAATTACGAAGTTGTTGGCCGCATCATGCCATCCCATTTTCCACACCATGTAGCTGGCATAGATGAATGAGGCAATGGCGAAGGTGAGCCAAAAGTTGACAAAGAACTTATTTAGTTGATGCATTGGTTGGGTTCTGTTGGTCCATGTATAATTCTCCAGTAGGGTGGATAATGCGGTAGCGGGTAAATGCATCATTGCTTTCCAAACCATTGCCGCGTATCACGCTGCCATTTTCAAGTGTTATTACTACAAACTTATCTGTGTAGATGCGCGAGCTGTCCGTTTCGAATATGAGTTGTTCGGTTTCTAATTTTTCTCCTTTGATATTGCGCAACACCACATTTTTTTCTGCAACAAAGCGTTTGTCATTTTCGGTGTATATGCCATGTTCTGCTATCAACTGAGCTTCTTCATTTTGTAAAGAGTCGTAGAAGCACAATTGAAATCCGCCATTGGCTTCTATATAGTCAGCATCGCCTTTGTATTGGTCTATTCGCGCTGCGGTGAGCTTTTGGCGAAGCATGCCTTTTTCAGTAAATGTGTATGTGGCATTGTAGCTTGTCTGAACAGGCTTGTGTTGCGCATCTGTTAGTGCACGTATATCGTCTATTTCATTTTTACAAGATGAAAAGAATATGACAACACAAACTGATTTTAGCAAGCACCACAACCTTTGGTTTGCATATCTGCTAATCATATGGCTTAGTCATATTGATAAGTATGAAACCAGCGCTCCTTGCCACGCAGTGGTGCTAGCGTGAAGCCCAGCCAGATGGTGGTTTGTCGCTCAAGCACGAGGCCATTGAGCGTGGTGCCCAGTGAGCTGTTTTCCACTGCTACATGCATTCGGCTCTCACTCTTGAGCAAAGGAATACTGAGGCCTGCGCTTACTGACTTGCGCATGATGTGCTCCTTGTTCAGTGTAAGGTGGGTTTGCTGCCATGCAGCGCCAGCGCGGTAACTCATGCGGTGAAGCAGATTGTCACCGCCATCGGAGATCGGTTTGTAGTCGATGCCAATGTTGACTCCGAGGGCATCAGTCAGTTGCGCATCTAAGCTCGTGCCTGCCTCGTCACGAATGCTGTATTGGCTCCAGTTCTGGATGGTAGCTTGCGCTCCTATCTGCCAGATGCCACGCTTGTGGTGGAATGATTTGAATCCAAGGCCTGCGGTGAAGGATTGAGGAATTATCACGTTTATTTTAGCTCCTGTGATGGTGACCGAAGTGTCAGCAGGATCGGTTTCGTAGAAATAAGAATCTGCCGTTGCGCTGAGTGTTCCCCGCAGGTCTTGCCCCATCTGGTATGTAAGCCCTACGTTCAGGTATTTGGATGCGATAGTTTTTTTGGCCACTTGTTTTATCTGCAAAGGCATCACATAGATAATTCCTACCTGCCAAGGATTTCCTTTTACAATTCTGGAACTCATGAATGTCGTTTTGGTCAGTCTTGAATTATAGTAGTTCAGTTGTTCTATATCAGCCACGGCTGTGTGTGTTGTTGAGCCGAAGAGATAATTCATATTGACACCGATGCTCAGGTTGTGAGGCATGCGCACTGTGTCAGCCTTACCGGTTACATCCACAGATATTTTAGTCTGCCATAAGGTGAAGAGGTAAGAGGCACCAACAAATGCTTCGTTCAATCCGCCCTTACCGGTATAAGTATAGTTCACGTTCACACTGTCATTTACTGCCTGGTAGTTGCTCACGGTGTATCCTACTCTGCTGTATGGATGCAGGCCGAAGGCGATGCCCAATGGTTTGCCTGGTTTGCGCAATGCCATGCTCATTTCGCTTATCAGGCCGTTTTTGTACTTCAGGCTTTCTGTATCAGTGCTGGCCTGCATAAGGTGCGCTTCGCCCGTAAATTGTAAGAGGGTGTTTTCCAGAAATGAATAGGATGCAGGATTGAATGCGTTGATGGCTGAGGCATCAGTAAGAGCGGCTTGAAAACCACCCATGCCCAAAGATCGGGCACCGGCCTGGGCAGGCAATACTCCAAGTCCGAAGCGACTGTATGTACTGTTGATGCTCTGAGACTGGCCTGCATATGCGCCACAGATGGCGAGCGCTGTCAAGAATATTTTAGAGAGAAAGGTTGTGAAGTAATATTTCATGCAGACCACTGAGGGTTAAAAAGGGGCGCGCAAAAATGCGACTTTTGATGTGCTGAACAAAGTAACTGCTTGCACCTCCGGTAAAGATGACGATTGGGTCTGTCATTTCACTACAATATTGTTCTGTCATTTTTTCTACCTCGAGCAAGGTGGCCAGCTCTACACCAGCACGTATGCTGCCCTCTGTGCTTGAGCCTATGGCTGCGGGCACTTCATTTTTGGGTGTAAGATGAGGCAGGCGTCCGGTGTACTGATGCAGCGCAAGCAGCCTCATTCGTATGCCGGGTGAAATGGCACCACCCCTCAATATGCTATCTGTTACTATAGTATATGTGATGCATGTGCCGCAGTCCACTATAACGATGTTGCCTCTGCCAAATTCGCTGATGGCTGCTGCTGCGTTGGCCTTGCGATCAGCCCCAAGGGTTTGGGGTGATTCATAATCTATGGCGAATGGTAACGCAGTTTCTGCGACAAGCACAGTCACCTCGGCATACTGCTTTAGCAAATGGTGCAATGCCGAGTAGTCTGCCCGCACAGTGCTAAGCAGGACATGCTCCGGATTGTATTTCTCAACCAATGCTGCTACATCATTGAGTAGCGTGGTATCTTCAAGCACAGCGTGGTGCACTGTGAGCCTATCACTGAAGAATGCTATCTTGGTGCTGGTGTTGCCTTGATCTATGCAGAGGTGCATATCATTTATTGATTTGTTGACTATTCGACTGTTTGAATCATTCAATTTGAAAATGATGGGGGCGAATATTGATTCCTTTCTTTTTTGTAAATCAAAATGAAAGATTGAGGTTTGGATAGATTCGCAAGCGATAATACTCTTCTATCAAAGAATCAAATTATGACCTTTGAAAAATAGAATGATCAGCGAACTTGTCCTATTCTTCTAATATTCAATTTTCAATTCTTTGTACAAGTACATAGCGATAGAAGGAAACATAGGTGCGGGCAAGACTAGCTTGGCTACGCGGCTTGCCGCAGAATTTGATGCCAGGCTGGTGCTGGAGGAATTTGCCGACAATCCTTTTCTGCCTAAGTTTTATGAAAACCCTGAGAGGTATGCATTTCCGGTAGAGCTTGGTTTTTTGTCAGAACGATTCAGTCAGCTGAAACGCGAACTGAAAACGCGCGATTTGTTTTCTTCCGTCATCATCAGCGATTACTTCATCAGCAAGTGCCAGATTTTTGCGAAAAACAACCTGAATGAGGACGAGTATGACCTGTTTCTGAAACTGTTTGAAATAGTTGATGGCAGCTGTCCGCAGCCCGACCTGATGGTATATCTGTACCTGGATGTGGAGCATCTACTGGCCAACATACGCAAGCGCGGTCGCGTTTATGAGCAGCAAATTACAGATGAATACTTGGCCAACATCCAACACCAGTATATGGAATACATACGCCAACACAAAGACCGAAGAATAGTGGTGGTAGAAACGGCAGGCATGGACTTCGTGAATAGCGAGGCTGACTATGACCGGATGAGGCAGATATTAAAAGTCTCATACCCAAGAGGTGTAACGAGACTGGAGGCGGTTAAAGATTTTTGAAAACCGACAAATTTTTGAGTTGGTTGCTCTACTCATAAGCTGTACTGATAAGAATTAAAATTCGGTAATTTGAAAAAATAAAAAACCCCCTCGCTGTTTTGGCGAGGGGGTTTTAATATTTCTATCAATCAAGTTAGTAAACCGATTGAGAGTTGAGCATTCGATTAGCGAATCACTTGTATGCGCTCTACTTGCTGTTCAGTGCCATTGCTCAGGCGTATCATATACATGCCGCTTTCAAGAGTAATAGCATTGAAGTCAGCACGGTACACGAGGTTCGCCTCTACCTGGTTGTTGAACAGGTCAGCTACTACACGTCCGGTCATATCCATTACCTGCAAGCTGAGTTTGCCATCCAATTCGCTTGTGAAGCTGATTGTTGACTTCTCGTTAGCTGGGTTTGGCTGAACAGATACAATTTGAATACCGCCAAGCGCTTGCGCTGGCTCATCGTTATGAGCAATGCCTGGCACATCTTCGTCAAGGTCAGCGAAGCTGATAGTCTGACACCACTCTGTGGTATTGCCTGTGCAGTCTGTAGCAGACCAGCAGCGCACTACGTAATAGTCAGGACAGCAGTCGAGTTCCCAGGCAAAGTCACCTGCACCGCTAACTGTGCCGTTGTTATTGTTGATAGGCTCACCATTATGAAGGAAGGTACCATTGTAGGTGAACCAGCCGCCAAGGCCGGTGCCACCGCTCAGGTTGTTGGCACCATCGCCATACTGGAATCCGAAGTAGTTGTTGGCAGGTGCATGCACCACGCTCAGCGAAGAGCCGGCAAATGATCCCCAGCCGATAACCTCAGCACCTTCGGAATTGGCAAGTAGGTAGTACAACCAATCTTCGTGGTTAGCAGCTTCGCCACCGCAGTCAGCCTTGAAGCTGGTAGGGAAGCTTTGCGTGCTCCACTCGGCCCAAGTCATTTCATCTTCGAATGAAACGCTGATGTCGAATCCACCTTCTTCATCATAGCAGCTTACCACACGGCAGGTAACATCTATGGTACCATCACCATTCACTACGAATGAGTTGCCAGCGTAGCTTTCGTCAAGCAGGTAGTAGCGGAAGTTGTTGTTACCAAGGCTGAACAGAGCCATAGACCAAGGTGCAGGTTCGCCATCGTAGAGGTAGTTGCACTCGTTAGTTCCGAGGTCTGGTTGCACCATGTCGCAGCTATTCTCTTGTCCTTCTTCAGGGCAGTCGCCATAGCAGTCATCGGTGTACCAAACGTCCACTTCATCACAGTTGTCAGTAGCTGTAATGTCAGGCGCTCCGGGTACTTCATCAAGGCAGTCTATCACCAGGTCGGCAGGGTATTCGCTCAATACTGGAGCTGTTTCGTCATACACACTGATGGTATAGTACGTAAAGCTTTGGTTGCCACAAAGGTCAGTAGCTGTGTAGTACACCCACCATATACCGTTGCCACAATTGTCCGACTCTTCTTCCTCAATGTCATAAGTTACCTCAGCCGGGCCACAGTTGTCGCTGGCTGTAAGTACTTGTACAGAGTAGGTATCCCAGTCTATACACTCGTAGCTTTCGTTACTTGGCTCTGTGTCGAATGTTGGGTCGGTCTCATCATACACATTTACATAGGTGTAATAGGTATCAGAGTAATTTCCACATTCGTCATAAGCATACCACCAATAAACTTCGGTATAGTTGTTTGGGCAGTTGCCTTCCAACACATACATGTCGCTTACTAATGTGGCTTGGCTACAGTTGTCATAGTAGCTTGGGTCAGCTATGCTCCAAGTCTCATCGCACTCGCGCCACTCGTCTTGAGCCACGTCATACACTACAGGGGCTTGGTTGTCCTCGTGGTGCACTACATAGGTTACAGAAGAGGTGTTGTCGCACTCATCATATGCGGTGTACACCATGGTTTCAGTGTATTCGCCTGGGCATTCGCCTTCTTCGCTACTGTACTCACCTATTACATCCACTTGCAGATCGCAGTTGTCGTATGCATAAGGAGTTACAAATTCGTAGGTCTCATCACAAGGGATGGTGATCTCCATGTCCTGAGAAAGGATGGTTGGATTCACCTCGTCCACTATGGTTACGATACGGTCAACTGATGACATGTTGCCACAGTTGTCAGTAGCTGTCCAGGTTTCAGTATAGCTCACATTGCAGTAGCCAAAAACTGTAGGTAGCGTGTGGCTGTATGTCAATTCACCATAGCAGTTGTCAGTCCACTCTGGGTCGAAATTAGGAGCAGTTTCATCACAAGAGATAGTGATGTCTTCTGGCTCGTTACCAACTGGAGCTACATCATCAGTAAGGTGAATGATCTGCAGGAATGGTTCAGAAGTATTCTGGCAGTAGTCGTAGGCAATGTATGTGCGCATGTATACGCCACCGCACTCGCCACTTACTTGCTCGGTGCCATCAATATAAATGAACGATTCATTGCAGTTGTCTTCAGCCGTTACGTAGATGCCTTCATTCAGGTCAAATTCTTCGCAAGGAATAGAGATGCTGGCTTCACCAGAAATAACTGGGCCGGTAGTATCTTCAATATAAATAACCTGAACATAATCGCTCCAATTGCCGCAAGCATCGGTAGCAACAAATGTGCGATATACTATGCTGTAACAAGGCGATTCGTAATACCAGAAGTCACTTTGGGTCACTTCCACAGTGCTGCAATAGTCATCAGCAGTGGCTTCAGAGGCAGGTATTTCCTGATCACACTCAATAGTGATGTCATTAGGAGTTTCCGTGAAGAATGGAGCATCGTGGTCCACTACAGTGATAGAGGCAGAATCTGAACTTGAGTTACCACAGTTGTCAGTGGCTGTCCAAGTACGTGTAATGGTGTACTCAGCCGGGCAGTCACCTTCTTCCATGGTGTCTTCCACCACTATGTCAAGGTCTTCATCGCAGTTGTCAGAAATTTCTGCATTTGCAAATTCGAATTCTTCATAGCAGTTGTAAGTGGCATCTTCAGGTGCTATCACCACAGGATCAGTGTAGTCAGTAATGGTGATGTTGTGCACAACTGTGATTTCATTTCCACATGGGTCATAAGCTGTCCATGATTTGTGAATGATGGTAGTGCAGCCGTCTGTTTCGATAGATGAGGCAGGGAAAACAGTAATGTCATCATTGCATTCATCATCAAATATTGGTTCCCATCCCATGTCTTCTTCATCACACTCTATGAATTCGTCATCCACGGGGTTTACCAAAGTCGGGGCAGTTTCATCTACCACATAGATGTAAGCTTCCTGAGACTCACCGGCATTGCCACAATTGTCGTATGGAGTGAATGTGCAGGTAATCATGGCTACCATCGGACATTCTACATCTACGGTTACATCGATACCTGTTTCCAGCCAATATGCTTCAGGATCACAATTGTCATCCACACCTACTGGCAGCAGACCAAACTGAGCAAACAAGGCCTGTGCGGCAGCAAGTTGTTCTTCGGTAGCTTCACCATTGGCCCAAGTAGCATAGTATGCATAGAACACCTCTTCGCAAGGCATGGTAGCACTATTTGGGTCAGGCATGATGAGCGTTGGAGGTGTGGTGTCTATGATGTCTATGATTTGGTCATAGCTATGCCAATTACCACATTCATCTGTAGCTACAAATGTGCGGATGATGTAACCATCACACTCGTCCTGTTGAATATCACTGTCTGAGTATTCTACTGTTACCTCGCCACAGTTGTCAACAGCGCTGGCTGTTGTAGCGGGTATTTCTTCGTCACACTCTACAGTAATGTCTTCTGGTACTTCAGTGAAGGTTGGAGCTTCATCGTCATATACGTTGTATTCGGTTATATCGTACGACATGTTGTTACAGTCGTCAGTAGCATACCATGTGCGTATGATGGTGTAAGACTGAGGACATTCGCCAGCTAGCGTATCATCTTGGTAGGTAACATCCACTTCCTCGTCACACACGTCCCATGCTTCAGGCCATCCGTACTCAATCTGCTCATCGCAGCTGAACCAGCCGCCCTGAGGCGCATCAATATTTGGAGCTGTGTTGTCTTCGATAGTTACCACAACTGTAACTGTGGTAGAATGGTCGCATTCGTCAGTGGCTGTCCACCAATAAGTATAAATATGGTCACACTCTATCCATTCATCCGAGCTACCTGATTCTATGTCCAGATCTTGGTCACAGTTGTCAAGGAAGATTGGGTCGCTAACTGACCACTCATTGCCGCATTCTACTGTTTGGTCTTCGGGAGCCCAATACACTGTAGGTGCTGTGTAGTCAGAAACGGTGATTATTTGGTCAACCGTGGTGGCGTTGTCACAATTGTCAACAGCTATCCATATATAGTGATAGGTAGAGGTGCATCCGTCTGTTTCAAAGAACAGGTCAGGGAACAGGTCTAACTCTGTATCACAATTGTCACTGAAAACTGGCGAAGCTGGTACCCATTCTTCATCACATTCATAGGCCATGTCTTCTGGCTCAGCATCTACAGTAGGTGCTTCGGTATCGATGACAGTGATTATTTGCAAGAACTGCTCAGATGCATTTTGACAAATGTCATAAGCAGTGTAATAGCGTAAGTAAACTCCACCGCACTCACCGCTCACTTGCAGTGTGCTGTCTATCACTACCCACGATTCGTTGCAGTTGTCTTCAGCAGTTACAAATACACCTTCGTTTAAGCTGAATTCTTCACAAGAAATCTCGATGAAAGGTTCACCTGTAATAACAGGAGGTGTAGTGTCAATGAAGTAGATATACTGCCAGAAGGTGTTGCTGTTGCCACACTCATCAGTAGCTGTCCAAATACGGTCAAACGATTCGAAACATTCAACAGAGTAGTAGTTGGTGTCCAAATAAGTATATGTGATTTCACCACAATTGTCCATAGCGGCTGGCTGAATTACTTCAGCTTCTTCATCACACTCATATTCGTAGGAGTATTCATTCAGCTCATCAAATACTGGTGCATAGATGTCAATGATACTGATTGTTTGAGTCTGCACCACTTGATTGCCGCAGTTGTCATATCCGCGGAAAGTGCGGTAGATAGTGCTTTCCTGTGGGCAGTCGCCTGGCAATTCTTCTATGTCAAGTTCTATTGCTACTTCGGTGTCGCAGTTGTCCATAGCTATTGGATTAACTACCTCTGGCAGTTCATCATGACAGTTGATGGTCATGTCTTCAGGGAAAGTGTAGAACCACGGATCTACATTGTCATAAATTGTGACATTGCGATCTATTGTGGTTTCGTTGCCACAGTTGTCAGTAGCTATCCAGTATTCTGTGTATGTTACAGAGCAGATATCAGTCACTTCAAAGCCGATGTATTCCACATTCACCTCGCCACCGCAATTGTCAGTAAATTCAGGGTCGAAAGAAGGTATCTCATCACTGCAAAGTACCTCAATGTCGTCTGGCTCGTTGCCAACTGGTGCTATTTCGTCAGTCAAGTAGATAATTTGGATGAACTGCTCAGAATGATTTTCGCAAATGTCCCATGCTGAGTAATAACGCATGTAAACACCTGCACACTCACCACTAACCTGAAGTGTACTGTCAATTACAATCCAGTATTCGTTGCAGTTGTCAGTTGCATCAACATAGATGCCTTCGTTTTCATCAAACTCCTCACAAGGTATTTCTATTTCGCTTTCTCCGGTAATGACAGGAGCTTCTGTGTCATAGATATAAATGTTTTGAGTAGCTGTAGAACTATTGTTACACTCATCGGTAGCTACGAATGTGCGGATGATATGAGAGTAACAAAGGCTTTCGTAGTACCAAAAGTCAGATTGGGTTACTGTTACCATTCCACAATTGTCTTCGGCAGTGGCTTCAGAAGCAGGTACCTCCTCATCGCATTCGATGGTCTCATCTTCAGGTATTGAAGTAAATGTCGGAGATGTCTCATCATACACTACATAGGTAGTTGCTCCAGTTGCAGTGTTGCCGCAGTTGTCAGTAGCTAAATAAGAAATAACAATGGTGTATGAATATGGGCAATTACCCCAAATGGTATCAACTTCTGAGCTAATGTCAACCAATTCATCGCAATTGTCAGTAGCTGAAGGCTCATCATACACGATTTCTTCATCGCAAGAATAAGAGCCGCCTTGACCTACTTCCAGGGTTGGTGCTGTAGTATCTATTACATTAATCACTGTAGTGTCGTGTGACCAGTTTTCGCAAATGTCCATGGCATCCCATATCCAAAGAATGGTGTAGCTGTCTTCACATGGGCCTTCGATCCACTCCGTGTGGAAATCCACTTCCACTTCATGGCCGCAGTTGTCATAAATCTCTGCGCCTTCTTCTCCCGGAGCTTCTGGTACGTCATCACATTGCACGGTCATATCTTCTGGTTCATTTATTACCGGAGGAGTTGTATCCATGATGTAGATGTATTGCTCAGCAGTTGCAGAGTTGCCACAATCGTCAGTAGCAGTAAGGTAGCGAACCAATATTCCAAGGCATCCGCCACTTCCTATTTCAGATGTGTATGTAACCTCTACTTCTAAGTCGCAATTATCTGTGGCTGTTGGTACAGGCACATTCTCTACTTCATCACATTCCACCCATACTTCTACAGGGTAGTCATCGAAAACAGGAGCAGTAGTATCCACCACGCTAATAGTTTGTGAGCCATAAGAGACATTTCCACAACCATCATCCGCCATAAAGTAGCGAATTACTGTGTATTCCTGTGGGCAATCGCCCCAGATATAGTAAGGTTCACCTTCTGTAACTAACACATTTTCCTGACAGTTGTCAGTTGCGGAAGCCGCATCCCAAATAATTTCTTCATCACACTCATACGTTGCATCTTCAGGTGTAACTAACCAAGGTGCAGTGGAGTCAATGATATATACTGTGTATGTGCAAAATGCGCG